>JANYII010000167.1 GCA_025358705.1 Betaproteobacteria bacterium
AAAACGCCGGAAGAAGGACTATCATCACGGCGACCTGGAGGCGGCGCTGACCCAGGCTGCCGGGAAAATCCTGGAAACAGAAGGGGTTGAAGCGCTCAGCCTGCGCGAAGTCGCGCGCCGCGCAGGGGTTTCGCACAGCGCTCCCTACCGTCATTTCCCGGAGCGCGAGGCGCTTCTTGCTGCGCTGGCCGCGGAAGGATTCGGCTGGCTCAGCGCGGCGCAGCGCAAGGCGGCCGAAGCGGGCGGGCTGCGCGGCATGGGAGAGGCCTACGTGCTGTTCGCGCTCGCGCACCCGCAGCGCTTCCGGCTGATGTTCGGCGGGCAGGTTTCGATCGCGAAGCACGTGCGCCTGCGCGAGGTCGCGACGAAGACCTTCGCGGGGCTGTCCGGCGCGCTTTCGGCGGGCGTGCCCGAGGCGCAGGGTGCGCGCGATGCATCGATCGCCGCGTGGGCGCTGGTGCATGGATTGGCGCAGCTGTTGCTGGGAGACCGGATTGCGGTCGAGGCAAGGCGTGGACGCGGCGATGCAGCGTTCGTGCGCGACCTGCTGGCAACTGTCAGATTTGCGGCAGGTTCAGCTCAGTCGGCGGCATAGGCAGCAAATGCCGCAGAGCATGCTGCCGCATCACCGCGTTCGGCGTGGCAGCGCAGCAGGCGGAACACCGGCTTGCCGGCGCCGCGGATCTGGTCCGCGTATTTCGTCCAGAGATCCTTTGCCGCCTGCGGATTGCCCGCGGCAATATGGCCGGCCATGCCCGCCATCAGCAGGTATTCACGCGCATCGCGGGTCAGGTCCTCCTGGCTGGAGAGCAGCCCTGAGGCCAGTTGCGCGCTGCGCGCGGCATCGCGCCCGCCAACCGCCGCGAACAGCGTGATCCAGCGGCGCTGGAAGTCGCGCAGCGTCGCGAAACAGGGCGCGCCGGAGAAGCGCGCCCACACGGCCTGCACTTCGGCGGGCGCGAGATAGGGATTCACGGCGCGCGCGACGTTGATCATGCTGTGCAGCCAGACGTCCAGCTCCCTGGGTTCGCGGCACTCGAGCAGGCGCAGCTTCGAGAGCTCGAGGTCCTTCTGCAGCAGCGTGGGGACGTTTTCAGGTTCGGGCGGCTTCGGTGAGAGCAGGAAGTCGCGCGCATAGCGCGCCAGGCGCGTGTTCTCGACGCGCTCGAAAGTGCTCGCTCCCTTGTGCTCCGGATTGACCGCGCGGCGCTGCAGGGCGGGCTGCAGCAGGTCCAGCACCGGCACGCCGGCATTCAGCATTGCCACCACTTCGGAGGCACTTTTTTCGGTGAAGCGGTGCCGCGCGGCGTTCAGGTCCAGCACCGGGTAGTAGTCGGAATTCGCCGGCATGCCGTAGCTCGCGAACAACGGATCGAGGATGGCGCGGTCGCCGATGTAGCGCGCATCCAGGTCGCCCGGGGTCAGCACATGGACGTTGCGCAGTTCTCTCGCGAGCGCGGGGTGATCGAACACCGCCGCCTTCGGCGGCAGCGGGATAGGGCTTGCCGAGGCGATGATCAGGACGTCGAAGTCGCTGGGCGCGAAGATCACGTAGTGCGGGAATGTCTCGCCCAGCGCGCGCATCACGGAGGCGAGCAGGGACGGGTCGATCTCGTACAGCTGGAACCATTGCACGAGGATGCCCCCCGGGTTCAGGTGCCCGCGGATGCGCCGGTAGAACTCGCGCGTGAACAGGCTCGAGACGCCGCTCACCCACGGGTTCGACGGCTCGGAGATCAGGATGTCGTAGCGCCGGTTGCGCGTGGAAAAGAAAGTCTTTGCATCGTCGATCCAGATCCTGCCTCGCGGATCGAGGAATGCCGCATCGTTGCGTGGCGCGAAGCCGCGCGCGGCCTCGGCCATGGCCGCCTCGATTTCGACCGTCTCCACCGACTCGAGCGCCAGATCCTGCAGCAGCGTGTGCATTGTCAGGCCGGTGCCCATGCCGATAACCGCCGCGGTCTTCGCCTGGGGCTTGATGGCGAGCGGCACAGCTGCCGTGAGCGTCATGGTTATTTCGTCGGAGCCGGGCGCGCCCTCGGGGTTCAGGTTGATCGAGCCGTCGGATTTGCCGTTGGTGCGGATGCTGGTGGCGTCGGTGTAACGCACGAGGTGGACGGTCGCGGTCTTGCCGTCCTTTTTGAACAGGACCTCGGCATCCTGCGAACTGGAAAGGTCGCCGTGCCGGAAGACCCCGGCGGTCATCTTGTTGGCGTCGAGTTCGAACAGGAGCACGACCGGGGCGAACGCGAGGACGCATGCGGTGGCCGAGACGGCGAACGGCCAGGCCTGCGGCGCGAAACGGTAGAGCAATGCGAGGCCGAGGGCGGCGTCGATGAACGCGCCGAGCACCAGCGTGCCCTTGAGTCCCAGCAACGGCAGGCCGAGGTGCACCGCGAGCAGGACGCCGCCGATGGCCCCCGCGGTGTTGGCGGCGTACACCAGGCCAATGGCGCGCTCGCCCGAGCCGGCGCGCAGCAGCGCGCCGGTGATCAACGGCAGCGTCATCCCGGCGCAGAATGTCGCCGGCAGCATGACAAGCGCCGAGACACCCTGTCCGGCCAGGTTGAAAAACAGATACCCGGCGTCGGTGCGCGCCAGGCCCTTCATGAAGTACTCCATCAATTCGAAGGTGCGGTCGTACACCGGCAGGGTCGCCAGCGCCAGCAGGCCCATCGCCACTTGCACCCAGCCGAGCAGCCGCTCGGGATTGGCGGCGCCATCCACAAGTCGGCGCACGGCGAGGCCGCCGAGCGCAAGGCCGAGAATGAACGTCGAGAGCATCAGCTCGAAGGAATGGGTGGAAGCGCCAAGCACCAGCGACAGCATGCGGATCCAGCAGATTTCGTAGATGAACGACGCCAGCCCGGTGAGCAGGGCCACGGTGAGCAGCAGGTTTGCGGGACGCGTGCCGTCCGTGCCGTTACGCGCCGGTATCGGTGGCGCCGCGCCTGCCCGCTGTGCCAGCAGGGCAACGGCGGCGGCAAGCACGAGATTGATGATGCCCGCCGTACGCAGCGTGCCGGGCAGGCCGGCCCATGCAATCAGCACGAATCCGCTCGACAGCACGCCGGCCGCGGCGCCCAGGCTGTTGGCGAAATAGAGCATGGCGACTGCTTCGCCCGGCGCGCGGCGCCCGTCATTCATGCTGGCGCGCACCAGCCCCGCGCTCATCAGCGGAAAGGTCGCGCCCAGCAGGACCGATTGCGGCAGGATCAGCGCGCAGGCGAGCGCCAGTTTCGCGGCCAGCGCCTGCCAGCCCGCGCCGAGCGCGGGCAGCAGGGCTGCGAACGACCAGTCGGTGGCGGCGACGAAAATCTCGTGGAACACCAGGGCGCAGACACCGATGACCGCCTCGACCGCCGCGTAGGCGGCGAGCGGATTGCGGATGCGCGTGGAGAAGCGCGCGCAGAACGCCGCGCCCAGCGCCATGCCGCCCATGAACACGATCAGCACCAGAGATTGCGCGTAGGCCGCGTGTCCGAGGTACAGCTTCAGGTAGTGGGTCCAGACGGATTCGTAGATCAGGCCCGCGAATCCCGAGGCGACAAACAATAGATAGAACACGAAGCGGGGAAAATGCAGCGGCGCCATGGCGGCGCTTATATCATGCAGGCCGGATGAACGTTTCCTCGCATGTTTCCACGCGCCTTGGCGCCTACTATTTCGTCTATTTCACCTACGTCGGCGCGTTCGTGCCGTACTTTTCCCTCTGGCTCTCGGCGCAGGGATACGGCCCCGCGCAGATCGCGCTGGTGCTCGCCATGCCGCAGGTGGCGCGCATCTTCGCGCCGACGCTGTGGGGTTGGCTGGCCGACCACACCGGGCGCCAGCGCGAAATCGTGATCCTGTCCGCTTTCACGGTGGCGGCGGGTTTTGCGTCTCTCTTTGTGGTGCGCGGTGCCGTGGAGATGGCGCTGGTCCTCTTCCTGATGAGTGTCTTCTCGGCGGGCGCGATGCCGCTGGTGGAGGCGACCACCCTCGCGGCGGTGCGTGGCGGCGCCGGCAACTATGGGCCTATCCGCATGTGGGGTTCGATCGGTTTCATGCTCGCCGTGCTTGGCACCGGCGCCTGGCTGGACCGCGCGGGGGTCGGCCAGGTGCTGCCCATCCTCTTCGGACTCGCCCTGCTGGTCTGCGGGGCGGCGTTCGGCGTCCCGGCCGGCACGCGGCACGAGGCCGGGAGCGGGGCGGAGCGCATTTTCGCGGTGCTATGGCGCGTCGATGTCCTCGCCCTATTTGCCGCGGGCATGTGCATGGCGGTGGCGCACGGCGCCTTGTACGCGTTCTATTCGATCTACCTGGAGGCCGCGGGCTACTCGAAAACCGCCATCGGCGCCCTCTGGACGCTCGGCGTGGTGGCGGAAGTGGTCGTGTTCCTGCGCCTGCCGCAGTTGATGCGGCGCTTCTCGCTGCGTTTCCTGCTGATCGCGAGCTTTGGCTGCGCCGCGGTGCGCTTTGTCGCCATCGGCTGGGGCGTGGAGTGGATCGTGCTGCTCGCGGCGGCGCAACTGCTGCACGCTGCGACTTTCGGCGCTTACCACGCGGCGTCGATTGCGGCAGTGCACCGCCTTTTTTCGGGTCGCATAGCCGGCCGCGGCCAGACGCTTTTTTCGAGCCTGTCATACGGCCTGGGCGGCGCGATCGGGACTCTGCTCGCGGGCTGGTCGTGGGTGGCGCTCGGCCCGTCATCCAGCTTCGTGGCAAGCGCGTTGTTCGGTGCAGTGGGCGCGGTGCTCGTCGCATGGAAGGTACGCGTGTAGTCTTATGCACATGCTGAAGAAAATTTTTGCTTTCGCTTTCGTTTGGTTGCTGGCATCGCTCGCCGGCTGCAAGAGCGTCGATACGACGCAGCCCGGCGCGGTGGGCGTGGAGCGCAAGCAGAACATGCTCGTCTCCTCCGATTCCGTGAATCGCAGCGCCGCCAAGGCCTATGCCCAGGTGCTGGCGGAGGCGCAGAAGAAGGGGCAGTTGAATCGCGACGCCGCTCAGCTGCAGCGCGTGCGCGCGATCGCGAACCGGCTGATCCAGCAGACCGGGGCGTTCCGCGCGGACGCGCCGGGCTGGCATTGGGAGGTGAACGTCATCACTTCGAAGGACGTGAATGCCTGGTGCATGCCGGGTGGCAAGATCGCTTTCTATACCGGCCTGATCGAGAAGCTGCAGGCGACGGACGAGGAAATGGCGGCGGTGATGGGACACGAAATCGCGCACGCGCTGCGCGAGCACGGCCGCGAGCGCGCCTCGCAGGCGATGGCGCAGAGCGTCGGCATCACGCTGGTCGGCGCCTTGCTGCGCTTGCCGGGGGGCGCGCAGGACCTGTCGCAGACCGTTCTCGACCTGACCTTCAACCTGCCGAATTCGCGCACCGATGAAAT
>JANYII010000176.1 GCA_025358705.1 Betaproteobacteria bacterium
GTGCCGCGTCAAATTCCGCGACCACCAGCGCCTGAACCACGGCGGGATGCCCGAGTACTCCGTGCCGACCTACCAGAACATGGGCGACGTGCCGCGCGCCGGCAACGATTCCGGCGGCGGCCAGCTCGGCAACGCCATCCATTGCAAGCCGCACGGCCCCAACGACTGGCTCTATGTCGTGGTGCAGGAAGCGGTGTGGGAGGACCTCGCCAAACGCATCGGCCCGGAGGTCGGCATGCCGGACATGGCGAGCAATCCGCAGCTGGCCAGCATCGCGGAGCGGCGCAAGAACCAGCAGCTGATGTGGACGCTGATCAACAAGTTCGCCGAGAAGTTTACGAAACGCGAGCTGATGGCGATCCTGAACCCGCTCGACGTTCCCTGCGGCCCGATCATGAGCACCACCGACCTCGCCACCGACGAGCACGTGCGCGGACGCGACATGTGGGTCGAGCTCGACCATCCGCAGCGCGGCAAGTGGTGGAACGTCGGCATGCCGATCAAGCTTTCGGCCTCGCCCGCGGTCATCAAGCGCTCTCCCACTCTCGGCGAGCATACGGACGAAATCCTGAAAGAAGTTCTCAAGTATGACGACGCCAAAGTCGGTGCGCTGAAGAGCGCCGGCGCCTTCAACCTGCCACCAAAGAAAGCCGCCTGATGAAAATCGCCATCGTCGGACAGCAGGATTTCGGCAAGGCAGTGCTCGAAGCCTTCCTCACGCGCGGCGACCAGGTCGCGGGCGTGTTCTGCGCGCCTGAGAAGCCGGGCGCGAGGCCTGACGTGCTCAAGGTCGCGGCGCAGGAAAAAGGGATCCAGGTGTTCCAGTTTCCGGGCCTCAAGACCCAGGAGGCGAAAGACGCCCTGAAAAAGCTCGATGTCGAAATCGGCATCATGGCTTTCGTGCTGCAGTTCGCGCCGCAGGATTTCGTGAGCATTCCGAAGCACGGCACCATCCAGTACCACCCTTCGCTGCTGCCGAAATATCGCGGTCCGAGTTCGATCAACTGGCCGATTTCGCGCGGTGAGACGAAGACCGGCCTGACGATCTTCCGTCCGACCGACGGCCTGGACGAAGGCCCCGTCATCCTGCAGAAGGAAACTGCGATCAGCCCCGACGACACCCTAGGCACGGTGTATTTCGACCGCCTGTTCCCCATGGGCGTACAGGCGATGGTGGAGGCCGCAGAGCTGGTCGTGGCCGGCAAGCACCGGGAACTTGTGCAGGACGAGTCGCAGGCGACTTATGAGGGCTGGTTTCGGGAAGCCGAATCGCGCATCCATTGGGCGAACCATGTGGACGTGGTCCATAACCTGATCCGGGGCTGTAACCCGGCCCCGGGAGCCTGGACGACCCTGAATGGCGTGAAACTGCAGATATTCGACTGCAAAAAGCTGCCGGTCCGGACCTTTGGCGCGGTCAAGGGGAAAATTGGCGAAGTCGTCGAAATCGGCCCTGCAAGCTTCCAGGTGACTGCCCAAGGCGGACGCATTGAAGTCCTGCGCGCCAAGCTCGGAGACGGTAAAAAAGTCGCCTCGGCCGACCTCCTGAGTGCCGGAAGCATCAAACCCGGACAACTGCTCGGCTCCTAAGCCCCTGAATTGCCCCGAAAGTCTCACCTGCGGGTGGTAGGTCCCAGCGCGCCCAAATATTTGACGTAGCTGACAATTTGCTGCAAAAATGCGGGGTAGGGAGCTGTTTTCCATGGGAGAAGCGCGAGTCCGGGGTGGGCTTGCGTCTCCTGTCTGCCGGGCATGGCGGCTGGCGTAGAATTTTTGCGCCGCAGGAGTGCCTGAAAACATAAGAATTCGGAGAGCTCGGACAGCCGCATGAGGAAGTTCGATTTCTGGAAAACCGACTGGTTTCTCGGGATGATGGTCGTGATCGTGGTCGCCCTGTTCAACAGGTTCAGCGACCTCGTTCCGAGCCTCGAGCGCAAAGCCTATGACCTTGGCGTCAACGCCACCACGCGTACGCCCTCGGACAAGGTCGCGGTCATCGCGATCGACGAAGCAAGCATCCGCAGCATCGGCCGCTGGCCCTGGCCACGCGACGTGCAGGCGAAGATGACCGACCTGCTGGCGCAGGCCAAGGTCAAGGTCATCGGCAGCACCATCCTGCTCTCCGAACCCCAGGTGGATCCGGGCTATCAGTACGTGGTGCAACTGCAGGAACTCGCGGCCAAGGGAGCCGAGGCTGGCGCACCGGCCTCCGAGGCGCTTGCGCCGATCGCGGAAAAGCTGAAGGACGCCGAGCTGGCGTTGAACACGGACCGCAGGCTGTCGGAGAGCTATGCCAAGGCCGGCAATGTCCTGGTCCCGCTTGATTTTGTCATCGGCAGGCCGCTTGGCAGGCCGGACAAGCCGTTGCCGGACTACGTGCAGAAATACGCACTTGCCGCGCCGGCCGACGGCGACCGGCCGTTGCCGGCGATGGAGATCCGCTATCCGATCGAGTCGGTGGCCAAGGCCGCTGCCGGCATGGGCAGCCTGACGCAATTCAAGGACCTGGACGGCGCTATCCGCGCGGAGCCGCTGGCAATCGACTATTTCGGCCAGCTGTTCCCGTCCCTGTCCATGATGCTGGTGGCGAAATTCCTCAACCTGGGCCCGGCGGACATCAAGGTGACGCCGGGGCAGGGCGTGACATTGCAGAAACTGCGCATCGGAACCGATCCGGAACTGCGCATGTACACCTATTTCTACAAGGATCGCGACGGCAAGTCCGTGTTTCCCGTCGATTCCTTCTACGACGTTCTGTCGGGCAAGATCAAGGCGGAAAATTTCCGCGACAAGATCGTTCTGATTGGCGCCACCGCGGTCGGCCTCGGGGACAATCCCGCGACGCCGATCGCGCCCGCGATGGCGCCCGTGCTGCTGCTCGCGCATTCGGTGTCCTCGATCCTGCAGGAACACTTTTTCACCTCGCCAACGTGGATGTACGGCGCCGAGTTGCTGGCGTTCGCGCTGGTCGCGGCTTACCTGATCGCCCTGTTGCCGCGGCTCAAGGCGGGTGCGGCGCTTGCGATTTCGGGCGGCGCTTTCATCGCTTTCATGGCGCTGCATTTCGCGCTCATGATGTCGGCGGGAATGTGGATGCAACTCATGTTGCCCGCGACCCTGCTGCTGCTCGGCCACGGCGCGCTGGTGTCAAAGCGCTTCATCGTCACCGAGCGCGCCAAGGTAAAGTCCGATGAGAACTCGGCTGAGTCGAACCGGATGCTCGGCCTTGCGTACCAGGGCCAGGGCCTGCTTGACCAGGCATGGGACAAGTACCGCCAGGTGCCGCTGGCCGACACCGTGATGGACAACCTGTACAACCTGGCGCTCGACTTCGAGCGCAAGCGCCAGTTCAACAAGGCGGAATCGGTGTTCCGCCACATGGCGGAATTCAATCCGAAGTTCCGCGACCTGGAGCAGCGCCTGTCGCGCGCCAAGGCGCTCTCCGAGACGGTGATGCTTGGCGGCGCTTCGGGCGCGGGACGCACCAATACCTCGATTCTCGGCTCGGGCGACACGGTCGAGAAACCGATGCTTGGCCGCTACCAGGTGGAAAAAGAACTGGGCAAGGGCGCGATGGGCGTGGTGTACCTCGGCAAGGACCCGAAGATCGGGCGCGTCGTGGCGATCAAGACCATGGCGCTGTCGCAGGAATTCGAGGCGGATGAACTCGCCGAAGTGAAGGAGCGTTTCTTCCGCGAAGCCGAGACCGCGGGGCGCCTGTCGCATCCGAATATCGTCACCATCTACGATGCCGGCGAAGAGCACGACCTGTGTTTCATCGCCATGGAACTGCTAAAGGGCGGCGATCTCGTGCCTTACAGCAAGCCGGGCAATCTTCTCGATACCGACAAGGTCGTTTCGATCGTGGCGCGCGCCGCGGAGGCGCTTGGCTATGCGCATACGCAGGGGGTGGTGCATCGCGACGTGAAGCCTGCGAATATCATGTACCACCCTGAAACCGATACACTGAAAGTCACTGATTTCGGCATCGCGCGCCTCACGGACTCGTCCAAGACCAAGACGGGCATGGTGCTCGGCACGCCGTCGTTCATGTCGCCCGAACAGCTGGCAGGCAAGAAAATCGAGGGGCGGAGCGATCTTTTTTCGCTTGCGGTCAGCCTTTATCAGCTGCTTTCGGGCAAGCTTCCGTTTGAAGGGGAGTCCATGGCGCAGTTGATGTTCAAAATAGCGAGCGAATCGCCGGCCGATATTCTTGCGGCCAATGCATCGGTGCCGGCCGGGCTGGTCGCATTTCTTGAGCGCGCGCTGGCGAAGAATCCGGATGATCGCTACCAGACTGGCGTCGAGTTCGCCGCGGCGCTGCGTGCGGCCGCTAGCGGGGCGCCGGCGATGGCCGCGGCGGGCGGCGTGGACATAGAGCTCTGAACGGAACAATGAACTACAGCCAAATTCTTGAAGTCGCCAGTTGTACCGATCCGGGAATGGTCCGGTCGCACAACGAGGACTCGATCGCCTCGGATCCCGCGAACGGCCTGGTCGTGCTCGCCGATGGCATGGGCGGGTACAACGCCGGCGAAGTCGCGAGCGGCATGGCGACCACGGTGATTACCACCGAGATCCAGCAATTGCTCACCAAGGTGCAGCCGTTCCAGATCGACGAGGAAACCAAGGTGCCGGTTGCCGGACGCATGATCCGGGACCAGGTGCTGAAGGCGAATACTTCGATCTACCAGGCCGCGCAGAGCCAGCCGCAGTATGCGGGGATGGGGACCACGCTTGTCGTTTGCCTTTTCTACGACAACAAGATGACCGTAGGGCATCTTGGTGATTCGCGCCTTTACATGCTGCGCGAGGGCAAGTTCTCGCAGGTCACGCGCGACCATTCGCTGCTGCAGGAGCAGATCGACAGCGGCATCATTACCGCCGAGCAGGCGAAACACGCGCAGCACAAGAACCTGGTGACCAAGGCGCTCGGCATCGACCCGGCGGTGGAGCCCGAAATCAAGGAATATTCCACCAAGCCGGGCGACGTTTATCTGCTTTGCTCCGATGGCCTTTGCGACATGGTGGACGACGAGGACATGGGGATGACGTTGCAGGCCCTGGGGGGCAATTTGAAGCTTGCCGCCCAGCAGTTGGTGCAGATGGCGAACGACAACGGGGGTAAGGACAACGTATCGGTTATACTCGTGCGTGTCCTGCGGGAATATCCCGCCCCACGCGGCGTGATGGGCAAAGTTTTTGCCTGGTTAAAATAGAGGCAGGGGTCGGCGATGGCGAAACTGATACTCAGCATGGATGGTCTGGTGCTCAAGGAGATCCCGCTCTCCAAGGAGCGCACCACGATCGGCCGCAAAGCGCACAACGACATCCAGATCGACAATCTGGCGGTCAGCGGCGAGCACGCGGTCATTGTCACGATCCTGAACGACTCGTTCATGGAAGACCTCGGCAGCACCAACGGCACCCTGGTCAATGGCAATCCGGTCAAGAAGCATTTCCTGCAGAACAACGACGTGATCGAGCTTGGCAAGTACAAGCTCAAATTCGTCCAGGAGGCGGGAGCCCAGCCGGCCGCCGCCGCCGCGGATTTCGAGAAGACCATGGTTTTGCGCCCGTCGGCCATGAAGGCCGCGGCCGAGCAGGCCAAGGCTGCCGGCGGTACCGGCGCACAGGCAGCCCAGGCCGCGCGCCAGGCCGCGCTGCAGGCCGTTGGCTCTGCTGCCCAAGCGGCCGGCACATCCGAGAAGCCGGCGGCTCCTGCGGCCCCTGCCGCTGCGCCAGCGCCATCGGCCGCCCCCGCAGCAGCGCCAAAGCCGGCGCAGCCGCTGGGCGCAATCCAATTGCTGTCGGGTGGGAATGCCGGCAAGGAACTCGAGCTGGCCAAGCCTTTGACCACGCTTGGCAAGCCCGGCGTACAGGTCGCCGTGTTGACGCGGCGCCCGCAGGGTTACTTCATCACGCACGTCGAAGGTGCTCAGCGTCCGACCGTAAACGGCCAGCCAATCGGCTCTGCTCCGCATGCGCTGAAAGACCACGATCTGGTCGAAATCGCCGGCATCAAGATGGAGTTTTTCCTCAAGAGCTGATGGTCGCTGGCTGGTCCCCGGCCCGGCCTGTCCGCAGGAGGAATAGGTGAAGCAGCACCTCGTACGGATCGTCCTTGGCCTGGCGATCACCGTCTTCTTCATCGGGCACGCCGCGCGGATATACGAAGTCGGGTTCATCCATCAGCTCGACAACATCATCTATGACGCGCGGCTGAAGCTGACCATGCCCGGCAAGGGCGACCCGCGCATCGTCATCCTCGACATCGACGAAAAAAGCCTGGGCGAGATCGGGCGCTGGCCCTGGAGCCGCAACGTCATGGCGCGCCTGATGGACCGGCTGTTCGACAAGTATGGCGTCGCGATGGTCGGTTTCGACGTCGTCTGGGCCGAGCGCGACACCAGTTCGGGCATGGAGGTGCTGGATGCGCTCGCGCAAAAGGAACTGAAGGACTCGAGTGCCTTTCAGTCGACGTACCAGCAACTGCGCGGCGGGCTGGATTTCGACGGCATGTTCGCAGCCAGCATCAAGGACCGGCCGGTGGTGCTCGGCTACTACTTCAACGGCGACGAGAAGTCGGCCAAGGTAAACGCCATTCCCGCGCCCGTGCTGCCGAAGGGAACGTTCACCGGACGCAACATTTCGTTTGCGCGCTGGAATGGCCATACCGGCAACCTGGCGATCTACCTGAAGAACGCCGCCGCCGCGGGGCATTTCAATCCCGTCGTGGATGACGACGGCGTTTCGCGACGCGTGCCGGTCATCCTGGAGTACGAGGGCGCTTACTACGAGCCCCTTTCGCTGGCGATGCTGCGCACGCTGATCAAGATAGAAAGAGGTGCGTTTCCGGAAGTCGAGCCGGTCTATCCCCCGGACCAGGTGCTGACGCGGAAATATGGCGGCATGGAGTGGGTCAAGGTCGGGCCGTTCACCATCCCCGTGGATAACCAGGCCGCGGCGCTGATCCCCTTCCATGGCCCGAAGGGCACGTTCTCCTATGTCTCGATCACCGACATTCTCAGCGATCGCATCAAGCCCGAGCAGCTTAGGGGCAAGATCGCGATCGTGGGGACGACCGCTCCGGGATTGCAGGACCTGCGCTCGACGCCGGTCGATGCCGTCTATCCGGGCGTGGAAATCCACGCCAACATGATTGCGGGGATGCTTGCGCACAGCCTGAAGCAGAGGCCGGCGTACATGCTGGGCGCGGAAGTGCTTCTGCTCCTGTTCGGCGGCGTCGCGCTGTCGTTCCTGATCCCGATGCTTTCGGCGCTGTGGGCGACCGTTGTCGCCGCGGCCGGCCTGACGCTGGTCACCGGGTTCAATTTCATGATCTGGTCGAAGGCGGACATGGTCGTGCCGCTTGCGGCATCGATCCTGATGACGGCGTTCATCTACACCATGAACATGGCCTACGGCTATTTCGTGGAGTCGCGCTCCAAGCGCCAGTTCACGGAGTTGTTCGGCCAGTACGTGCCGCCGGAGCTGGTCGACAAGATGGCCACGGATCCCGAGAAGTACACCATGGAGCCCAAGGCTGCCGAGCTGACGATCCTGTTTTCGGATGTGCGGGGCTTCACCGGCATCTCCGAGGCGCTCAAGCCGGAGGAACTGCGCGAATACATAAACGAATACCTGACCGACATGAGCGGCATCATCCGCTCGAAATACAACGGAACTCTTGACAAGTACATCGGCGACGCGATCATGGCATTTTGGGGTGCCCCGGTGGAGGACGCGCAGCACGCGCGCAATGGCGTGCACGCAGCGCTGACAATGCAAAAAGAGTGCAAGATGCTGAATGAGAAATTTTCCGCCCGCGGCTGGCCGACGCTCAAGATCGGCGTGGGCTTGAATTCGGGCAATGTCCGCGTTGGCGACATGGGGTCGAAGGTGCGACGTGCGTACACCGTGCTTGGCGACGCGGTGAACGTGGCTTCGCGGCTCGAGGGGCGCACCAAGTACTACGGCGTGGGAATCCTGGTCGGAGAATCGACGCGCAATGCGGTCAATGACGTGATTTTCAGAGAAGTCGATCGCATCAAGGTCAAGGGCAAGGACGAAGCGGTGACGATCTATGAGCCGGTCGCATTGGAAGCGGAAGCCGACAAGCAGATTCACGATGAGCTCAAGCTCTGGAACCAGACGCTGCGCGCCTACCGCGCCCAGCAGTGGGACCAGGTCGAGGTCAATCTGATCAATCTTCAGAGGATGTACCCGGGCCGCGAGCTGTACGCGCTGTATTCGGACAACGTTTCCAGGTTTCGCCGCACTCCGCCGCCCGCTGGCTGGGATGGCGTTACGGTGTTCGCCGAGAAATAGGGCGGATCGCGATGCGCCTGCGCGTGCTTGGCTGCTCGGGAGGCATCGGCGGACGCCATCTGCGGACGACGTCGTTCCTCGTGGACAACGACGTGTTGATCGATGCGGGTTCCGGCGTTGGCGACCTGTCGCTTGCCGAACTCACCCGGATCGACCACGTTTTTGTGACGCATTCGCACCTCGACCATGTCACCTCGATTCCCTTCCTGGTGGACACTGTCGGCGGCATGCGCGACCGGCCTCTCACCGTATACGCGACCGGGCCCACGATCGAGATCCTGAAGAATCACCTGTTCAATTGGGCGATCTGGCCTGACTTTACCGAAATCCCGACGGCTGCTGCTCCGTTCATGCGCTACCAGGAGATCGATCTGGGGCGCACCGTCGCCATCGGCGCGAGGAAATTCACGCCGCTACCTGCAGTGCACACGGTACCTGCGGTCGGCTACCACCTCGACAGCGGCACTGCGAGCCTGGTGTTTTCAGGCGATACCGGCCCGAACGACGAGCTCTGGGCGATCGTCAACCGTATCCCGCATCTGAAAGTGCTGATCGTCGAGACCGCGTTTTCCAACAAGGAGCGCCAGTTGGCCGAGGTGTCGAAGCACCTGTGCCCCTCGATGCTCGCGGAAGAGCTCGCCAAGCTCGATCTCGATCCAGAGGTCTGGATCACGCATCTCAAGCCCGGCGAAATCGAGCTGACCATGCAGGAGATCGAAGACGGTGCGCGCCGCCATCGGCCTCGCATGCTGCAAAACGGGCAGGTGTTCGAGTTTTAACGGCGTGAACGAGCAGCTGCGATCACCTGAGCGGCGTGCGACGCCAGAGCAGCTTTCCCTGCTGGCGCCGCTGGGCACCATGTCCGCAGAGCGCCTGCGCGAACTCGCGGGCATAGCGCTGGTCGTGCACGCCGCGCGCGGCAGCGATCCGCTCACAGCGCAAAGGAGCAACGGCCATTCGGTGTTCCTGCTTCGAGGCGAGATCCTCCTTGTGTTTGAAGGCGGCGGCACCCTGTCGTGGTCGGCGGCATGGGCGATGGCCGCTATCCGCTTAACCGGCGCGCGGCGAAGGTCGCGCGCAGCAGGGCGATCAGCGATGTCGAGTTGCTGATCGTGGAGGACGAAGCGCTGGACATCCTCGTGACCTTTGACCAGGTTGCTGCGGGCGATGCCGCCTCCGGCAGCGCCATGGCGGAAGCGGTGCGCAGCGGCGCCGGCCTCGTCTCGGGGATATTTTCCCTGGCCAATCTGCGGCACGGCGTATTCGCGCTGCTGCCCGCGGCGCGCATCGAGGAAATGTTCGCGCGTTTCGAGCGGGTCAGCGCGAAGCGCGGCGACGTGGTGATCCGGGAAGGCGAGGATGGCGATTTCTACTATGTCATCGAAACCGGACGCTGCCTGGTGGAGCGCATGGTCGGCGGCGTAAGCGTTGCGCTTGCCGAGTTGAAAAGCGGCGATGCGTTCGGCGAGGAAGCGCTCGCATCCGATGCGCGTCGCAATGCGACAGTAAGCATGATCACCGACGGCCGGCTGCTGCGCCTGGGCACGCAGGATTTCCGCGATATTCTCGGCGAGCCGCTGCTGCGGCGGGTTGGCTACGAGGAGGGCATGCAACGCGTGCAGCGCGGCGCGGCGTGGCTGGATGTCCGCTACCCATCCGAGTATCGCTGCGATCGCCTGCCGGGAGCACTGAACGTGCCGCTGAACGAGGTGCGCAACAGTTTTTCGGCGCTGGATGCCGCCCGCGAGTACATCGTGTATTGCCAGAGCGGCCGGCGCAGTTCCGCGGCGACTTTCCTGTTCGCCCAGCGCGGCTTCAAGGTGAGCCTTCTGGAGGGCGGCCTGTGGGCCGCCGGCCGCGGCCGCCAGGGGAGCTAGGCCTGGAAAAGCATGTTAAAAATCATAGGGGTGGGTGTAGAATGGCCTTTAACTTGGGGCTAGGATAGCCTGCCCGTGTACGGGAGAAACCAATGAGCGCAGTACTCAGCCATCCAGCGACAACCCAGACGGACGTCAACCTCCGGCTCGCGTTCCAGAAGCAGTTGCAACTGGTAACGAACAAGATCCACGCCACCAGCAATATCGACGAGATCATGCTGGAGGTGAGTGCGGACATCATGCAGTTGTTCAATGCCGACCGCATGACGATTTACGCGGTGGGAGAGGACAAGCAGTCCATCGTCTCGAAGGTCAAGACGGGCCTGAATTCCTTCAAGGACCTGAAACTGCCGATTGCCGAGCATTCGATCGCCGGCTACGTCGCGATGTCGCGCAAGCTCATCAACATCAAGGACGTGTACGACGAAGCCGAACTCAAGGCCGTCAATCCGAACCTGAGATTCCTGCAGGAAGTCGATAAGCGCACCGGCTACCGTACCAAGCAGCAGCTGGTGGCGCCCATCGTCGATCAGGGCGGCGCCGAACTGATCGGCGTGATCCAGATCATCAACAACAAGGCGGGCGCGCCGTTCGGGCCGCTTACCGAGGAAGGCGTGAACGAGCTGGCGCAGACTCTCGCGATCGCGTTCAAGCAACGCCAGAAGCCGCAGCTCGTCAAGACCAAGTACGACTACCTGATCTCGGACGCGGTGCTTTCGGCGGGCGAATTCGAACTTGCGTCGCGCCAGGCGCGCAAGAAGGCGATCGACATCGAGGCCGTGCTCACCGACGAGTTCCAGGTGAAGATTCCCGCGATCGGCGGCGCACTGTCCAAGTTCTTCGGCGTGCCTTACGAGCCCTTCAAGCAGGACCGCGTGAAGCCGATGGACCTGCTGAAAAACCTGAAGCGCGAATACGTCGAGTCGAACCAGTGGCTGCCGATCGACGAAGGCAAGGAAGGCCTGGTCGTGTTGTGCCTGGACCCGGAGCGCATCAAGAGTTCGCGCATCGCTTCCAACGTGTTCCCCAAGTCCAAGCTCGTCTACAAGGTCGCAACGCAGAAGGACTTCAAGGATACGGTCAATCACTTCTATGGCGCGGAAGCCGTCGATACCGGCGACATCGGCGACATGCTTGCGACCCTCGACGACGAAAGCGATTCGGCTGCGCTTGAGGGTTCGACGACGGACGATGTCTCCGCGGCGGCGGACAACGAACTGGTGAAACTCGTCAACAAGATCATCATCGACGCCTACAACCTGGGCGTCTCGGACATCCACATCGAGCCCTATCCGGGCAAGGCAAAGACCGAGATCCGCTTCCGCAAGGACGGCGATCTGCAGGCCTACATCGAGGTGCCGGCGAGTTACCGCTCCGCGCTCGTCGCGCGCCTGAAGATCATGTGCGATCTGGATATTTCCGAGAAGCGCAAGCCGCAGGACGGCAAGATCAAATTCAAGAAGTTTGGACCTCTCGACATTGAATTGCGGGTCGCGACCATTCCCACCGCGGGAAACGTCGAAGACGTCGTGATGCGGATCCTTGCCGCCGGCGAGCCGATCCCGCTCGAAAAGATGGGCTTTACCGCGCACAACCTCGCCGAATTGCAGAAGGCGGTCGGCAAACCCTACGGCCTGTTCTTCGTCTGCGGCCCGACTGGTTCGGGCAAGACCACGACGCTGCATTCGGTGCTCAAGTACCTGAACACGCCTGATACCAAGATCTGGACCGCGGAGGACCCGGTCGAGATCACGCAGAAAGGCCTGCGCCAGGTACAGGTGAACAAGAAGGCCGGCCTGGATTTCGCCGTGGTGATGAAGGCGTTCCTGCGCGCCGATCCGGACATCATCATGGTCGGCGAGATGCGCGACAAGGAAACCACCGGCACCGGCATCGAGGCCTCGCTCACCGGCCACCTGGTGTTCGCCACCCTGCACACCAACTCGGCGCCGGAATCGATCATCCGCCTGCTCGACATGGGCATGGATCCGTTCAACTTCTCCGATGCGCTGCTCGGCATCCTGGCGCAGCGGCTGGCAAAGCGCATGTGCAGTTGCAAGCAGGCTTACAACCCGGAAGGCGCGGAAATCAAAGCCTTCCTGCAGGAGTATTGCGACGAGTTGCAGAATACCTCCACCTTCAAGAAGGATCCCAAGTCGGCGATGGAGGGCGTCTATCGCGAGTGGGTGAAGACCTACGGCAACGAAAAGGGTCAGCTGACTTTCTACAAGCCGGTTGGCTGCGACAAATGCGGCGGTGGCGGATACAAGGGCCGCTGCGGCCTGCACGAATTGCTGATCGCGACCGATCCGCTGAAGAAGCTGATCGCCGAGAAGGCGCGCGTGTCAGAACTGATCGCGACGGCGCTGGAGGAGGGCATGCGCACCCTGAAGCAGGACGGAATGGAGAAGTGCCTGTCGGGCATGACCGGTATCAAGGAAGTGCGCTCGGTCTGTATTAAGTGATCGCGGGGCCGGGGAGCCCATGAGCAGTTCGCCGGTAGAAAGTACCCAGGGCCTGAGGCTGTTAGCCGCAGCCGAGGCAGGGGAAGACCTCGGACTGCGCCTCGAGCAGCTAAACGCCATCGGGGCGTCGCTGTCCGCGGAGCGCGACATCAACCGCCTGCTCGAGAGCATCCTCGCTGCCGCCAAAACAATTACGCGTGCCGACGGCGGAACCTTGTACCGCGTCACGGAGGAGCGCACGCTTCGCTTCGAGATCGTGCGCACGACCTCGCTGCAGTACTACCTGGGCGGCACCACCGGAACCCCGGTGCCGTTCTACCCGATCCACCTCATGGGCAAGGACGGCAAGCCCAATCACGGCATGGTGGCGGCTTATGCCGCGCTGACGGGGAAGACCGTAAACATCCCGGACGCATACACGGCCGAAGGCTTCGATTTCTCCGGAACGCGCAACTTCGACAAGAAGACCGGCTATCGCTCAAAGTCGTTCCTGACCGTGCCGATGAAGAACCACGAGAACGAGATCATCGGCGTGCTGCAGCTGATCAACGCTTCGGATCCGTCCAGCGGGGAAATCGTGCCGTTCTCGCCGTCGGACCAGCGCCTCGCCGAGTCGCTCGCTTCGCAGGCGGCCGTGGCGCTGACCAACCGGATGCTGATCATCCAGCTCGAGGAATTGTTCGAGTCGTTCATCAACCTGATGAACACGGCGATCGATGAGAAATCGCCCTATACCGGCGGGCATTGCCAGCGCGTGCCGACACTCACGATGATGCTCGCCGAAGCGGTGACCGAGACGAAGGATGGGCCGCTCGGCCATTTCGCCATGAGCGACAAGGACCGCTACGAGCTGAAGATCGCCGGGCTGCTGCACGATTGCGGCAAAGTGA
>JANYII010000234.1 GCA_025358705.1 Betaproteobacteria bacterium
GCCACGGTCTCACCCGAGCGCACGGCAAAGCTCACCGAACTCAAGGCCGGCTCCGTGCGCGTCGGATACGTGAGGCTTACGTCCTGGAACTCAATCTCGCCCATCGAGGAGGACAAGGGAACCCGGCAGCTGCCGCGCGCGAAAGGCGAGATTGAGTTCCAGGACGTAAGCCTCACGTATCCGACGCGCACGGAGCCGGCCTTGAGTTCGGTGAGCTTTGCCGTGCGCTCAGGCGAAACCGTGGCCCTGGTCGGTGGTTCGGGCGGCGGCAAGACCACGCTCGCCAACCTGCTGCCGCGCTTTTATGCGCCGCAGTCGGGCCGCATCCTGCTCGACGGCCATGACATCCAGACGCTCGCGCTGGAGAGCCTGCGCGCCAATCTTGCACTGGTGTCGCAGGACGTGGTGCTGTTCAACGACACCATCCGCGCCAACATCGCCTACGGCGCCATGGGCGCTGCCAGCGAGCAGGAGGTGATCGCGGCCGCGGTAGCGGCGCACGCCATGGAGTTCATCCGCGAGATGCCGCAGGGGCTGGAAACGCTGATCGGCGAGAACGGCATGCGCCTCTCGGGTGGCCAGCGCCAGCGCCTCGCGATCGCGCGCGCGCTCCTGAAGAACGCGCCGGTGCTGATCCTGGACGAGGCGACTTCGGCGCTGGATTCGGAATCCGAACGGCTGGTGCAGGATGCGCTCGATACGCTGATGCGCGGGCGCACCACGCTCGTGATCGCGCACCGCCTGTCCACCATCGAGCGCGCCGACCGCATCGTGGTTCTCGACCGCGGGCGCATCGTCGAGTCCGGCACGCACGCGGAGCTGCTCGCGCGCGGCGGAGTGTATGAAAAACTGTATCGCATTCAATCGGTCACGGACAGCGTGAAGGCCGCAAGCTAGCCATGGCGCCGCTGCGCATCGTCCACACCGAGTCCTCGCTCGGCTGGGGCGGGCAGGAGATGCGCATTCTTTCGGAGGCGCAGGGCTTGATTCGTCGCGGTCACGACGTGAAACTGCTCTGCCCGCCACAGGCGCGCATTCACTCGGAAGCGGCGAACTGGGGCGTTCCGGTCGTCGGTCTGGCGATAGAAAGGAAGCGACCCCGGTGCTTGCGCGCCTTGCTCGGGTGGCTGCGCGCCAACCGCTGCGACGTCGTGAACACGCACAGCTCCACCGATTCCTGGCTTGTGTCGCTCGCCCTGGCGATTCTCGGACACCCGATGCCGGTCGTACGCACCCGCCACATTTCCGCGCCGGTGCCGCGCGGGATGCTTTCGCGCTGGCTTTACATGCGCGCCGCCTCGCGTGTAGTCACCACGGGCGAGGCGCTCAAGCAGCAGATGGTGAGATACAACGGTTTCAGCGAATCCCGCATCGATTCGGTGCCCACGGGGATCGACGCCGGGCGCTTTCGTCCCGGCGAGCGCAAGGCGTCCCGCGCCCGGTTCGGCTTGCCCGAGGACAAGGTATTGGTCGGCATCGTCGCGACGCTGCGCAGCTGGAAAGGGCATGCCTTCCTGATTGAAGCGATGACGAAGTTGCCTGAGCATATCGAGCTGGTGATCGTCGGCGACGGCCCGCAGCGCGAGGCGCTGGAACAGCTCATCGCCCGTCTTGGTCTGCGGGGCAGGGTTCGCATGCAGGGACAGCAGGCCGATGTGCTGCCATGGTTTCGCGCGCTGGATATTTTCGCGCTGCCGTCGTTCGCCAACGAAGGCGTGCCGCAGGCGCTGGCGCAGGCGATGCTGGTCGAGCTGCCCTGCGTGACCACGCCTGTCGGAGGCATTCCCGAACTTGCCGAGCACGAGCGTACGGCGCTGTTGGTCGCGCCGCGAGATCCCGTGGCGCTGGCGGCGGCGATCGAACGTCTCGCAGGCAACGAGGGTTTGCGCCGCGAGCTGGGCGAGGCGGCGCGCAAGCGCTGCGTCGAGGGCTATTCCTACGAGCGCATGCTCGACCGCATGGAAGCGATTTACCGGAATGTCGCCGGCAATCACTAGACAGCCCTCGAGCCGGTTCCCGGGCCGGATGCGAGTGCTGCCGCGCGCGCTGGCGCGACGTTTCCTGCGCATGCAGCGGCGCGAGCGGCCTGTCGCGCCGCGGCGCATCCTGATCGCGCATCACCTGCTGACCGGCGACGTATTGATGCTTACGCCGCTGCTCGCCAAGCTGCGCGAGCAACATCCGGGCGCGGACATCGTGATCACCACGCGGCGCGCGGTGGCCCCGCTATACGCGGGCCGGCCCTATGGCGCGCGCGCGATCGTCTACGAGCCGCGCGAAGCGGCAACGCTCGGGGCGCTGTTCGACGAACCGGGATTCGATCTCGCCTTCGTCCCCGGCGACAACCGCTACAGCTGGCTCGCGGCGGCGGCCGGGGCGCGCTGGATCGTGGCGTTCGCCGGCGACAGGCCGGCCGCCAAAAGCTGGCCGGTGGATGAACTGCGTCCCTACAGCGATACGCCTGCGGCGTGGGGAGACATGGTCGCCGGCCTCGCCGACGGCCCGCCGCCGAAGGCCTACCGGCCGGCGGACTGGCCCGCGCCGGCCTGCGCGCCATTCGACGCGCCACCAGGCCGTTACGCGGTGCTGCATGTCGAAGCGAGTACGCCCTTGAAGCATTGGCAAGACAGGAACTGGTTGCCGTTGGCCGAGCGAATTCTCGAGCGCGGAATCCACCCGATATGGAGCGCGGGCCCGACGGGCGGCGAGATGCTCCATCGCATCGATCCTGCCGGGCGTTTCCCGGCGCTCGGCCAACGGTTGGACCTGGCGCAACTCTGGCATCTGGTGGCTGGCGCGGCTCTGCTCGTCTGCCCGGATACGAGCGTGATGCACATCGGCCGGCTCACCGGCACGCCGACGGTGGCGCTGTTCGGGCCGAGCCCGGCGCAGCTGTACGGCCCGGGCGATTTCTGGCGGGATGTTCCGGGCCGCGAGGTGACCATCGCGAATTTTCCCTGCCGGGACCAGCAGCGCCTGTTCAAGCGCGACATCGCGTGGCTGCGGCGCTGCCAGCGGACGCTGGCCGAGTGCCCGGCGCCGCGCTGCATGCACGCGATCGATGTCGAGGCCGTGGCACGGGCCGCACGCGACCTT
>JANYII010000238.1 GCA_025358705.1 Betaproteobacteria bacterium
AATTCGCCGCGCAACGCGACGCGATCCTGGAAACGACGAACCGGCTCGGCATCGAAACCAGGCCGGTATGGACGCTGATGCACCGGCTGGCGGCGTTCCGTGACTGCCCGCGCATGGAATTGCCGGTCGCCGAGAGCATCGAGGCGCGGCTCATCAACCTGCCAAGCAGCGCGTTCCTCGCACCCGGCCATGCATAAGCGAAGCATCTGCGTCGTCACCGGAAGCCGCGCGGACTACGGGCTGCTGTACTGGGTGCTGCGCGAAATCGAGAAAGAACCGGACTTCGAGTTGCAGCTCCTGGTCACGGGGATGCATCTTTCCCCGGAATTCGGCTCGACCTGGCGGGCGATCGAGCAGGATGGCTTTGCCATCGCGCAGAAAGTCGAGATGCTGGTGTCGAGCGACACGCCGGTCGGCACCGCGAAATCGATCGGGCTCGGGGTGGGCGGCATCGCGGACGCATTCGCGCGGCTGAAGCCGGACCTTGTGCTGCTGCTCGGGGATCGCTTCGAGATATTCGCTGCCGCGCAGGCTGCGCTGGTGCTGCTCATTCCCGTGGCGCACATCGCGGGCGGCGACACCACCGTGGGCGCTTACGACGAAGCGCTGCGCCACGCCATCACGAAGATGGCGCACCTGCACTTCGTCGCCAACGCGGACGCGGCGCGCCGCGTGCGCCAGCTCGGCGAGGATCCCGGCCATGTCTATCCCGTCGGCAGCCCCGGGATCGACGCCGTCCGGCAAACCAAGCTGCTCGCAGCGGACGAACTGTCGGACGCGCTGGGATTCAAGCTGCGTTCCCGCAACCTGCTCGTCACCTATCACCCGGCGACGCTGGACGGGGCGCTGAACCGCGCGCACTTCGAAGCCCTGCTCGCGGGGCTGGACAGCCTGGGGCCGGAAGTCGGCGTGATTTTCACCCATGCCAATGCCGATGCCGGCGGGCGGGAAATTTCCAGCCTGATCGACGCATATACCGCGACGCGTCCGAATGCACGCGCGTATCCATCGCTAAACCGCGAGCGGTATCTCAGCTGCATGCGGGCCTGCGACGCGGTCGTCGGCAACTCCTCCAGCGGCCTCTATGAAGCCCCGTCGCTGGGCAGGCCGGCCGTGAATATCGGCGACCGACAGCAGGGCAGGCTGCGGGCGGCCTCGGTCATCGATTGCGCGCCGCAGGCCGCGGCGATCGCGCAGGCGATCCGCCGCGCCTGGGCAACCGATTGCAGCGGCGTGGAGAATCCCTACGGCGACGGCCACAGCGCGCCGCGCATCGTACAGACATTGAAATCGCTGCCTGATTTCCGGGCGCTGCTGAAGAAGCGCTTCCACGACCATGCTGTTCCTTGAGCGACTCGGACGACGGCCGTTCGTGATCGCCGAGTGCGTCAATCACAACGGCTCGCTCGACCTGGCCCGGCGGCTGATCGACGCAGCGGTGCAGGCCGGCGCCGACGCGGTAAAGTTCCAGTCGTTCCATGCCTCCGAGCTCGCGACGCCTTCCGCAGCAAAGGCGCGCTACCAGGCGAAGCGTGATCCGGAAACCGAAAGCCAGCTCGAGATGCTGAAAAAGCTGGAGCTGGCGCCTGAGGATTTCCGCGCGCTGGCCGCGCATTGCGGCGGGCGCGCGACATTCCTGTCCACGGCCTTCGATCCCGCCTACCTGGATTTCCTCGTCGGCAAACTGGCGATGCCGTTGGTGAAAATCGCCTCCGGCGAAATCACCAACGGCCCGCTTTTGCTGCACGCGGCCCGGACCGGCCGGCCGATCCTGCTTTCCACCGGCATGAGCTCGCTGGACGAAATCGGGCGGGCGCTTGCGCTGCTTGCATTCGGCTACCTGCAACCCGCCGCGACGCGCCCCACTCGCAGCGCGCTCGATGCATTGTTCGCCTCGACAGACGCGCGGAAAATCCTGCGCGACAACGTGGCGCTGCTTCAATGCGTGACGGAGTACCCGTGCCCGGTCGAGCAGGCGAACCTGCGCGCGATGCAGACGCTCGAGCAGGTTTTTGGCCTGGATGTCGGGTACTCCGACCATACCTCCGGCGCTGCCGTCGCCGTCGCGGCGGCGAGTCTTGGCGCGAGCGTGATCGAAAAACATCTCACCCTGGACCGCAAGCTGCCCGGTCCGGACCATGCCGCCTCTCTCGAGCCGTCGGAATTCGCCGCAATGGTCGCCGGAATACGGGACGCCTGCGCCGCGCTCGGCGACGGCATCAAGCGGCCGTCGACGGCCGAGTTGCCGAACAGGCCGGTCGCGCGCAGGAGCCTGGTCGCGGCGCGTCCGGTTGCGGCGGGCGAGGCGTTCTCGCCAGAGAACCTGGCCGCCCGGCGGCCCGGCACCGGGATTTCGCCGATGGAGTTCTGGGATCGTATCGGGCAGCCGGCGAGGCGCGCATATGCGGCAGAGGAGCCGATCGATCCATGAACCTCCCGGTCGTGATCATCGGCGCAGGCGGGCATGCCGCGGTCGTGCTCGACGTGCTGCGGGCCATGGGCGAGAGCCCGGTCGGATTCGCGGATCGCGATCCGTTGCTCAAGGGGAAAAACATCGGCGGTACCACGGTATTTGGCGACGACAGCGCGGTGTTCGAGCGCCATCCGCCAGACCGCGTGCTGCTGGCGAACGGCATCGGCGGCGCCGATTCGACGCAGGCAAGGCGCGCGGTGTTCGAGCGCTTCACTGCGCGCGGATACCGATTCGTCACGCTGGTGCACCCGTCCGCCGTCGTCTCGCCGAGCGCCGGGATCGGCATCGGCGCGCAGGTGATGGCAGGTGCGGTGCTGCAACCTTCCGTCTCGATCGGGCTGAACACGATCATAAACACGCGCTCCTCCGTCGACCATGACTGCAGTATCGGCAACCACGTACACGTGGCGCCCGGGGCCACGCTGTCGGGCGCCGTGCATGTCGCGGACGGCGTGCATCTCGGCGCGGGATGCGTGGTCCTGCAGGCAATACGCATCGGCGAGGGCGCGCT
>JANYII010000243.1 GCA_025358705.1 Betaproteobacteria bacterium
GCATGGAGTTGCGCGTGGCGATCGAGGAGTGGCTCAAGCGCATTCCGCGATTCCGCCTCGAGGATCCGAAGGGCGTGACCTGGTCCGAAGGCACGGTGCGGGGACCGCGCACGCTGCGGGTCGTTTGGGCGTAGATGTCGCAATAGTCGGTGCCGGTTTCGCCGGCCTGTACATGCTGCACAAGGCGCGCAGCCTGGGGCTGCGGGCGCGCGTCTTCGAGGCTGGCTCCGGCGTCGGCGGCACCTGGTACTGGAACCGCTACCCTGGCGCGCGCTGCGACGTCGACAGTCTCGAATACTCCTACCAGTTCGACGAAGCGCTGCAGCAGGAGTGGAAATGGAGCGAGCGATACGCGCCGCAGCCGGAGATCCTGCGTTATGCGGAACACGTCGCGGAGCGTTTCGGGCTGAAGGGCGGGATCCAGTTCAATACCCGCGTCGAAAAGGCAGCCTACGACGAGGCGATGGGGCGCTGGAACGTCGCCACGAGCGACGGCGCGCAGATGTCCGCGCAATTCCTGATCCTCGCGACAGGTTGCCTGTCGTCCGCCAAATTGCCCGAGATCGAAGGGCGCGAACGCTTCGCGGGCGAGAGCTACCACACCGGGCGCTGGCCGCACCATGCCGTGGACTTCGGCGGCAAGCGCGTCGGGGTAATCGGCACCGGGTCCTCGGCGATCCAGTCGATTCCGCTGATTGCGCGCGAGGCGAAGTCGCTGACCGTGTTCCAGCGCACGCCAACCTATACGGTACCCGCGCGCAACCGTCCTCTCGATCCGGCGTATGAAGCGCGCGTGAAATCCGACTATGCCGGATTCCGCGCGCGCAACAGCCGCATGCCGAACGCGTTCGGCTCCGACTTTCCGCGCAACGAGGCTTCCGCTTTGTCGGTCGACGCCGGGAATCGCAGGCGGGCGTTCGAAGAGCGCTGGCGGCACGGTGGCCTGCCGTTCATGGGGACTTTCGGCGACCTGCTGCTGAATGGCGAAGCCAACGCCGCGGCCGCCGAGTTCGTGCGCGGCAAGATCCAGGAGATCGTGCGGGACCCGGCGACGGCGGCGCGCCTCACGCCGCGCCAGACGATCGGCTGCAAGCGGCTGTGCGTCGACACGGACTACTACGCGACCTTCAATCGGGCCAACGTGCGCCTCGTCGACCTGCGCGAATCGCCCCTCGAGGCAATCACGCCGGCCGGCGTGCGCAGCGGCGGCATGGAGCACGCTTTCGACTGCCTCGTTTTCGCGACCGGATTCGACGCCATGACTGGTTCGCTGATGGCGATCGACATTCGTGGCCGCGCCGGCCTCGCGCTGCGCGACAAATGGCGCGACGGGCCGCGCAGCTACCTTGGTTTGGGCAGCGCCGGTTTCCCGAACCTGTTCATCATCACCGGCCCCGGCAGCCCGTCGGTGCTGACCAACATGATGGTTTCCATCGAGCAGCACGTGAACTGGATCGCCGGCTGCCTGGACTGGATGCGCAGCCAGCGGCATTCGCGCATCGAGGCCAGCGCGCAGGCGGAAAACGCGTGGGGCCGGCACGTCAACGAAGTCGCCGACCGGACGCTGTTCCCAACCTGCAATTCCTGGTACCTCGGGGCCAATGTCCCGGGCAAGCCGCGCGTTTTCATGCCCTTGCTCGGATTTCCGCCCTATGTCGAGAAGTGCAACGAAGTGGCGGCGCGGGGGTACGAGGGTTTTGCGCTGTCCTGACGTTTGAAACGCAGCCGCATTCCGGCCCAGCATGGGTCTTGCGGCAGTAGAATTCCTGCTGTTCACGCTTTCCCCCGGAGGGGCCATGGATCTGAACTATTCCCAGGACGAATCCGCGTTCCGCGACGAGGTTCGCGGCTGGATCAAGCAGAACCTGCCGCAGGACCTGCGCGAGAAGATCGCGAATTACGATGAACTCGGCCGCGAAGACTTGCTGCGCTGGCACAAGATCCTCGCGAAAAAGGGTTGGGTGGCGCCGGCCTGGCCGAAGGATTTCGGCGGCAACGACTGGAACGTCGTGCAGCGCTACATCTTCGAGGAGGAGTGCGGCTTCGCCGGCACGCCGCCGCTGATCCCGTTCGGCCTGTCGATGTGCGGCCCGGTGATCCTGCGCTTCGGCACGCCGGAGCAGAAGAAGCGCTTCCTGCCGGGCATCTACAACGGCGACGTGTTCTGGTGCCAGGGCTATTCCGAACCCGGCTCGGGCTCCGATCTCGCTTCGCTGAAAACAAAAGCGGAACGCCAGGGCGACCACTACGTCGTCAACGGCCAGAAAATCTGGACCACGCTGGGTCACATCGCTGACTGGATCTTCTGCCTGGTGCGTACCGACTCCACCCTGTCGAAGCGCCAGGAGGGCATCTCTTTCCTGCTGATCGACATGAAGACGCCCGGCATCACCGTGAGGCCGCTGATCCTGATGGACGGCGGGCACGAGGTGAACGAAGTGTTCTTTGACAACGTCAAGGTGCCGGCGGAGAACCTGATATTCGAGGAAGGCAAGGGCTGGACGGTGGCCAAGTACCTGCTCGGCCACGAGCGCATGAACACCGGCCGCATCGGCGCATCCAAGCGCGAGCTCGCCAAGCTGAAGGAGTTCGCCGCCAAGCAGACGGGCGACGACGGCAAGCCGCTGATCGAGGACTCGCGCTTCCGCGACAAGCTGACGCGCGTCGAAGTCGAACTCATGGCGCTGGAGATCACCAACCTCAGGTTCCTCGACCAGATGCGCCGTAGCGGCCAGCCGCCGGGCGCGGATGTATCGATGCTGAAAATCAAGGGCACCGAGATCCAGCAGGCGCTCACCGAGCTCTCCATGCAGGCGGTCGGGCCGATGGCGCAGCCGTTCAAGTCGGTCGCCAATGATCCCGATTTCGACGAGTTCACCGCGGGGCTCGCGCCGCGCTACTGCAATTTCCGCAAGACCACGATCTATGCGGGCTCGAACGAGATCCAGCGCAACATCATCTCCAAGATGACGTTAGGTTTGTAGGAGGACACATGAATTTCGACTACAACGAAGAGCAGCAACTACTCGCCGACTCCGTGCGGCGTTTCCTCGCCAAGGACTACGGTTTCGAGGCGCGCAAGAAGATCGTCGCCTCGAAGGACGGCTGGAGCCCGGCGGTGTGGGCGCAGCTTGCCGAGATGGGCCTCATGGGCCTGCCGTTCTCGCCCGACCATGGCGGTTTCGGTGGCGGCGCGGTGGACCTGATGGGCGTGATGGAGGCGGCGGGCGACGCCATGCTGGTCGAGCCCTACCTCGCCACCGTCGGCCTGGGCGCGCAGTTCGTGGCGCGCGCCGGCAGCGACGCGCAGAAAAAGGCGATCCTGCCAGCGGTCGTCGAGGGCAAGCTGAAAATGGCGTTCGCCCACACGGAGAAGGGTTCGCGCTACAACCTGTCGAAAGTGGCGGCGCAGGCGAAGAAGGCCGGCAGCGGCTGGGAAATCAGCGGCGAGAAGTTTGTCGTGCTGGGAGCTCCTTCGGCGGACACGTTTGTGGTCTCCGCGAACACGGACAAGGGCCTTTCTTTGTTCCTGGTCAAGAAAGAATCCGCAAAAGTGAAGGCGTACGTCACCCTGGATGAGCAACGCGCGGGAGACGTTTCGTTCTCGAAAGCCCCGGGCGAGATGCTGGGC
Organism: Betaproteobacteria bacterium; assembly: GCA_025358705.1. Lineage (GTDB taxonomy): Bacteria > Pseudomonadota > Gammaproteobacteria > Burkholderiales > SG8-39 > RBG-16-66-20. The sequence continues at coordinate 3,632 of JANYII010000243.1, forward strand.
GCCGAGGGCGGCGCGCTGCCCGTCATCGAGGAGGTGATGGACTTCGCCACGGCGCTGATCTGCGCCGAAGCGGTGGGCGCGATGAAGTTCGCCTGCGACACCACGCTCGAATACCTGAAGACGCGCAAGCAGTTCGGTGTGACGATCGGCACCTTCCAGGCGTTGCAGCACCGCATGGTGGACATGTTCGTGAGCTACGAGCAGGCAAAGTCGATGGCCTGCCTTGCGGCTTCCAAGTTCGATTCCGCGACGGACGCGAAGGATCGCGCGCGCTCGATTTCGGCAGCGAAGATCAAGATCGCCGACAACTGCCGCCACATCAGCCAGGAGGCGATCCAGCTGCACGGCGGCATGGGCATGACCGACGAGATGAAGGTGAGCCATACCTTCAAGCGCCTGACGATGATCGCGCAGCAATTCGGCGACGCGGAGCACCATCTCGCGCGCTTCGCGAAGTTGAGCTGATGCCGAAAAATCAAGCGTGGACGCTTGCAAGCTATCCATCCGGCTGGGTCGTTGAAGACAACTTCAAGCTGATCGAATCACCGGTTCCCTCGCCGAAAGACGGCGAGGTGCTGGTGAAGAACCTCTGGCTGTCGCTCGACCCGTACATGCGCGGGCGCATGAGCAAGGCGCAGAGCTACGCCAAGGGCGTCGAAATCGGTGATGTCATCACCGGCGAGACGGCGGGTGAAGTGGTCGAGTCGAAGCACCCCGGCTTCAAGCGCGGCGACAAGGTCATCACCGGCCAGCGCATGGGCTGGCAACTGTACGGCTGCGCGAAAGGCGAAACGCTTACTGCGGTCGACGCTGAACGCGCGCCGCTGTCGACCTATCTTGGCTGCCTGGGAATGCCCGGACTCACGGCCTGGTTCGGCATGAAGGAGATCGGCGCGCCGAAAGCAGGGGAGACAGTGGTCGTGTCCGCCGCTTCCGGCGCGGTTGGCAGCGTCGTGGGTCAATTGGCGAAAGCCGCAGGCTGCCGCGCGGTCGGCATCGCGGGCGGCAAGACGAAGTGCGACTACGTCGTAAAAGAGCTCGGCTTCGACGCCTGCGTCGATTACAAGGCGGGTAACCTGCAGCGCGACCTCAAGGCGGCCTGCCCGAAGGGCATCGACGTCAACTTCGAGAACGTCGGCGGCGAGATCTTCGACACCATCCTGCCGATGATGAACACGTTCTCGCGCGTCATTGTCTGCGGCCTGATCTCGGGCTACAACGCGACCACGCCCTACGAGATGAAGAACATCCGCTCGATCCTGGTCAACCGCATTCGCATGCAGGGCATGATCGTGTTCGACTGGAACCAGCGTTATCCCGAGGCGCGGGGCGCGCTCGCCGGCATGCTGCAGCAGGGCAAGCTCAAGTACCGCGAAACCGTCGCCCAGGGGATCGAGAGCGCGCCCAAGGCGTTCATCGGCCTGCTCAAGGGCGAAAATTTCGGCAAGCAGCTGATCAAGCTTGCTTGACCCTTTAAATAATTTCCCAGGAGTTCTCCATGATCGAGCTCTACACCTGGCCGACGCCAAACGGCCACAAGGTCCACATCATGCTCGAGGAAACGGGCACGCCCTACAACGTGCACGCGATCGACATCGGCAACGGTGACCAGTTCAAGCCGGAGTTCCTCAAGATCTCGCCCAACAACAAGATGCCGGCGATGGTCGATACCGACGGCCCGGGCGGCAAGCCTTTCGCGCTTGCCGAATCCGGCGCGATGTTGTTCTATCTCGCCTCCAAGACCGGAAAATTCCTGCCGACGGACCTGCGCCTGAAATGGCAGGTAATGCAATGGGTGATGTTCCAGATGGGGCACATCGGCCCGATGCTCGGCCAGGCGCACCACTTCCTCGGCTACGCGCCGGAGAAGATCCCCTACGCCATGAACCGCTACAAGAACGAGGCGAACCGCCTCTACATGGTGGTTGACCGGCGGCTGAAGGAATCGAAGTACCTGGCCTGCGACGAATACACCATCGCCGACATGGCTACCGTGCCATGGCTGCGCTTTCCCGAGCGCCAGGGCGTCGAGATCGACGAATACCCGGCGCTCAAGAAATGGCGCGACGCGATCTACGAGCGGCCGGCGGTGAAGAAGGCATTCCTGGTGCTGGCGGAGCGCCGCCGCGCCGTGCCCGAAATGACCAAGGAACAGAAGGAGAATCTCTTCGGCGCGGCGCAATATGCTAAGCGTTGAACACGCTCGCATGTTGAGCGGTAAGGTCGCGTGGATCACCGGCGGCGGCTCGGGCATCGGCCTCGCCGGCGCGCTGGAACTGGCGAAAGCGGGGGCGCACGTGGTGATTTCGGGACGGACCGCCGCTACCAACGATACAGCTCTTGCTGAATTTAAAAAAACAGGAAGCGCGGAGGCGACACTTCTGGATGTTTCCGATAAAAGGGCCGTCGCTGCTACCGTCGCCGGAATCGAAAAGCGCCACGGCCGCATCGACATCGTGGTTACCAGCGCCGGCACCAACATCGGCGGCGCCAAGCGGAACTTCAAGTCGATGTCGCTCGAAGGCTGGGACGACGTCGTCAACATCAACCTTAACGGCCTGTTCTACTGCTGCCACGCGGTAATCCCCGGCATGCGCGCGCGCAAGGATGGCTTGATCATCAACATTTCCTCCTGGGCGGGGCGCTACGCGAGCGTGCTCACCGGGCCGGCCTACAACGCCACCAAGCGCGCGGTGATCGCGGTGACCGAATCGATCAACATGGAAGAGTGCATGCACGGCATTCGCGCCACCTCCATCCTGCCCGGCGAAGTGGCGACCCCGATCCTGGAGAAGCGCCCCGTGCCCCCGTCGAAGGAGGAACGCGCACGCATGGCGCAGCCCGAGGATTTCGGCAAGGCGATCCTGTTTGTCGCCACCATGCCGGCGCGGACGACGGTGAACGAGCTCGTGATCGCGCCGACCTGGAACCGCTTCTACGTCGGCGGCCTGGAGGCGCCGAAATAGTCCCGGTCTTCTGGCGCGTCACCCTGCCGTTCCTGGCCGGGTATTTTGTTTCGTACATTTACCGCTCGATCAACGCGATCATCGGGCCGGACCTGGTGCGCGAATTCGGATTATCGGCGGCCGGCCTCGGGTTGCTCTCCGGCATCTATTTCTTCGCCTTCGCGCTGTTCCAGCTGCCGCTGGGCGTGCTGCTCGACCGTTACGGTCCCCGGCGCGTCAACGCGACGCTGCTCATGGTGGCCGCGACGGGCGGCGTGTGGTTTGCGCTGGCCGGTACAACCATTGAACTGACGCTCGCCCGCGCCATGATTGGCCTGGGCGTTTCGGGTTGCCTCATGTCCTCTTTTTCCGCGTTCGCGCTTTGGTATCCGGCCGAGCGCCTGGCGACCATGAACGGCATCGCCTTCGCTTCCGGCATGCTCGGTGCCATCATGGTGACGGTGCCGCTGGAGTTCGTGTTGCGCGTGCTGCACTGGCGCGAGGTGTTCCATGGCATCGTCGCGGCGACGGTGGTGGTTAGCCTGGTGCTTTATTTTGTAGTGCCGGAAAAGGTGTCCAGCCGCCGCGCACCGCCGCTCCCGGCGCAGCTGCGCGAGTTCGCCTCCCTGACGCGCGATCCGGCGTTCTGGCGCATCGCGTTGTGCATCGGCTCGAGCCAGCTCGCCGCAGTGTCGCTGGGCACCCTCTGGGTTGCCACCTGGTTGCGTGACGTCGCCGGCTACACGCAGGCCGAAGTGGCGCAGGCGTTGCTATTTTTCAACCTGCTGATGATCGTGGGGTACCTGGGATTCGGCCGCCTCGCCGACCGCATGACGCGGCGCGGGCGCAGCACGCTTCCTCTGCTGCTGGGCGGCGTCGCGATTGCATCACTGTGCCTCGCGCTGCTCGCAGTGGGCCTGCGCTCTGGCAATCTTGTCCTCTGGGGCCTGTTTTTCGGCAGCAGCACGTCGGTAGTGCTGTCCTACTCGTTGTTCTCGCGCCGCTATCCGACGGCGATGGCCGGAAGAGTCAACAGCGCCCTGAACGTGTCGGTGTTCATCGGCATGTTCAGCGGCCAATGGGCGGTGGGGCTGATACTCAATCTCTGGCCGGCAACGGCGAATGGCTACGCGCCCGAAGCCTACGCCTGGGCGCTGGGTGGCTTGTGGCTGGTGCAGTTCGCTGGACTGGTTTGGCTCTGGTCTGGCAGGAGATTTTTTAGTTAGTGCAATATAAAGCCGCAGGAGGAGTCTGCTCATGAAAACCATCATCGGAATTCTCGCGCTGCTGCACGCGGTATTCGTCGCCGCGCAATCGAGCTATCCCGACAAGCCGGTACGGATCCTCGTCGGCTTCACGCCGGGCGTGGCGCCGGATATTGCCGCGCGGCTGCTCGCGGACAAGTTCACCGAGGCCTGGGGCAAGCCGGTCGTGGTCGAGAACGTCACCGGCGCCGGCGGCAATATCGCCACCGACCGGGCCGCCAAGGCGGCGCCGGACGGCTACACGCTGCTGATGGGCGGCAATTCGTCGCTGGTCGTCAGCCCCGGCCTGTACGCAAAGCTTTCCTATGACCCGGTCAAGGACTTCGCGCCGGTCACGCAGGTGTTCATCGCGGCGAACATCCTCGCGATCCCGATCGAGACGCCGGCGAAGAGCCTGCCCGAACTGGTGGCGCTGGTGCGCGCGCAGCCTGGCAAGTTCACGTACGGGCACGCGGGCGTTGGCACCTCGCAGCACCTGGGTGGCGAGTTGTTCAAGTACATGGCGAAGCTTGACCTGCAGCCGATTGCCTACCGCGGCACCACGGCGCTCGTTCCGGACCTGATTTCCGGACGCCTGACGATGTGCTTCTGCAACGTGGTGAACGTGATGCCGCTCGCGCGCGAGGGCAAGCTGCGCGTGTTCGCGGTGACCTCGCTCAAGCGTTCGGGCGCGGCGCCCGACCTGCCGACGATGGCCGAATCCGGCTACCCGGGCTTCGAGGCGGTGCCGTGGTTCGGGCTGATGGCGCCAGTGGGCACGCCTGTGGTGATCGTCGAGCGGCTGCATCGCGATACCGTGCGCGTCCTCGCGCTGCCGGATATCCGCAGGAAGTTCGACGACCTCGGCCTGGATATCGTCGGCAGCTCGCCCGCGGAATTCGCGGCCTTGATCAAGGCCGAGATCCCGCAGTGGGCGAAAGTGATCAAGGAAGCCGGAATCAAGGCGACGGACTGATGCTCAGGTTTTCGGAGAAATAGCCCGGAAGGTGCCGATGGCCTTGGCGACCAGCTCGCCTTTTTCATCGCGCGCTTCGCCTTCGCAGAAGATGGTCGATTGCCCCGCCTTCATGACGCGGCCCTCGGCGCGCAGGAGGCCGGTGGCGGTGCTGATGAACTGCGTGGAGAGGTCGATGGTCATGACCGAGCGCGGCGGATCGTAAAGAGTCCGTGCGGTCATCGACATCGTGATGTCGAGAAGTGCGAGGATCGAGCCGCCGTGCGCGGTGCCCCAGCTGGTCATGAATTCAGGCTTGATTTGCATGGATAGCCGCGCCACGCCCTTTTCCAGCGAATCCACCTTGATCCCGAGGTGCTCCGAAAACGGGATGTGCTTCGTGAATTCGAAAGTTTCCCTGGGAATGCCGCTCATATCAGCATGGCTCCGCCGTCGACCGCGATCGCCTGGCCGGTGATGTGCGCGAAGCCTCCGAAGACAGCAGCACGGCGAGCCCCTTCAGGTCCTCCGGGCCGCCCAGGCGCCGCGTCGGCGTCGCCTTGCGCACGATCTCGCCCGTGGTGTCGAGTGTCGCGTGCGTCATTTTGGAAGGGAAAAAGCCCGGGCAGATGGCGTTCACCGTGATGCCGTGCTCGCCCCATTCCGCGGCGAGCTGTTTTGTCATGCCCACCACGCCGTGCTTGGTGGCGTTGTACGACACGGTGCGTACCACCGCCGGATCGCTGGCATAGAGACCGGCGACCGAAGCGATATTCACGATGCGGCCCCACTTGGCGGGGATCATCGCCTTCTTGGCGGCTTGCTGCGCCATGACGAAGTTGCCGATGAGGTTCAGGCCGACCAGCTTGTCCCAGGCTTCGAGCGGGTGGTCTTCGGCCGGCGCGCCCCAGACCGCGCCGGCATTGTTGACCAGGATGTCGACGCGGCCCAGCTTCGCCATCATCTGGTCGAACACGCCGGGAATGCTGTCGCGTTTGCCGATATCGCAGGCGAAGGCATGCGCTTGGATGCCCTTCTTCGCCAAGTGCTCGACCGCGTGATCGAGCTCGTCCTTCTTGCGCGCCGTGAGCGCGAGCTTCGCGCCCATTTCACCGAGTCCCTCGGCGATCTGCAGGCCAAGGCCGCGCGATCCGCCGGTGATGATGGCGGTGCGTCCCGACAGGTCGAAAAGTTGTTTCACTGGCATGCAAATCCTCCCGGAATTTCCCTCGAATCCGGATGCTAGTATAGCCGCCGCATGCAACTCCGAAGTCTGTACACGCGCGCGGAACTCGAGCGCCTGATCGCGCCGAAATCCATCGCCATCGTCGGCGCTTCGCCGCGCGCCGGTTCGTTCGGCCTGCGCACGCTGGAGAATCTCGCGCATTTCCGCGGCGCCATCTGGCCGGTGAATGCCAAGTACGGAAAAGTCGGCGAGCACGCCTGCTATCCGTCGCTCGCGTCCCTGCCCGGAAAACCCGACCTGGTGGCGCTGGTGGTGCCGCGCGAAGGCGTGGAAGCGGCGCTGAACGAAGCCGCCGCGGCCGGTGCCGGCGGAGTGGTGGTGTACGCCTCGGGCTACGGCGAAATGGCGCGCGACGAAGGGGCGGCGGCGCAGCGGCGCCTTGCGGAGATCGCGCGCGCCGCGCGCATGCCGGTGCTCGGGCCGAACTGCATGGGCCTGGTCAACCACGAACTCGGCGTCGGGGTGAGCTTCATCCCTGAATACTCGCAGATGCCGCGCAGGCTCGGGCCAATCGCATTCGTCAGCCAGTCCGGCGCGCTTGGTTACTGCCTCGCGCAGGCGGCGGAGCGCGGCCTCGGCTTCCGTTATTTCTTTTCCGCGGGAAATTCTTCCGATGTCGACGTCGCCGACCTGATCGGCGCCATGGCCGAGGATCCTGAAAT
>JANYII010000260.1 GCA_025358705.1 Betaproteobacteria bacterium
CCTGTGGCGCAACCTGTTTCACCTCGGCGGTCAGGCTTCCTGGGTGTTCGCGCTCGGCGCCTTGCCGCTCGCCATGGTATTCGCCATCGAATTCACGGCGCCGATCTTCACTGCGCTGCTGGCTGTATTCATGCTGGCGGAGCGCATGAATCGCGGCCGGGTGGTGATGCTGGTCCTCGGCTTCGCGGGGGTGCTGGTGATCCTGCGGCCGGGCTTCGCCATCGTGCAACCGGCCGCGCTGGTGATGCTGTTCGGCTCATTCTGCTTCGCGGTGCAGATGATCGGCACCAAGCGGCTTTCCGGGGTCGATTCACCGCTCACGGTGCTGTTCTGGATGTCGGTGATCCAGACCCCGCTGTGCATGGCCGCAGCGCTGGCGGGCTGGACGGCGCCGGCATTTGCGGACCTGCCGTGGATCGCCGTCATCGGCTGCGGCAGTTTCGCGGCGCACTATTGCCTGACGACGGCGATGCGGCACGCCGATGCCACGGTGGTGGTGCCGGTGGATTTCTTCCGCCTGCCGCTGATCGCGGTGGTCGGCGCAGTGTTCTACGCCGAGCCCTTCGACCCGGCGGTGATCCTCGGCGCGGCGATGATCATCGTCGGTGTCTGGTTCAGCCTGACGCGGGAAAACAGCCGGCGCGTGGCGCAATAGCGTTTTAATCGGGCTCTGACCCCGATTTGCGCATTCCAGGAATTCCGGAATAGCGTTTGTGAAACGATGCCGCAGTGCGGCATCATCGCCTGTATAAACAGCCGATGGCGACTTCCAACCGACGCGCGATGATCCTGCTGCTCATATTGAGCGGCACCATCATTTCGATCTGCATGGGCCTCAGGCAGAGCCTGGGGCTGTTCATGCGGCCAATGACAGTGGATGCCGGCATCTCGGCGGCCACGTTCGGCTTTGCCATCGCGCTGCAGAACATCGTCTGGGGCATCGCGCAGCCTTTCGTCGGCGCGCTCGCCGACAAGCACGGCCCGCGGCCGATCCTGATCGTGACTGCGCTGCTGTATGCGCTTGGCCTGCTGCTGATGGCGTTCTGGCACGGCGCGGTCGGCATCAACGTGGCCGGGTTTCTGCTCGGCATCGGCACCGCGGGAACCGCATTCGGCGTGCTGGCCGGCGTCATCACGCGCGCGACGCCGCCGGAAAGGCGCAGCCAGACCGTCGGCCTGGTGGCTGCCGCGGGGTCGCTGGGCACCATGGTGCTGGCACCGGTCGGCCAGTCGCTGATCAATGCCTACGGCTGGGAAGTGGCGATGCTGTCCTTCGCCTGCATTGCCAGCTCGATGGTTTTTCTTGCATTCCCTATCAAGGGACTTGCCGTCGCGTTGAACGCCGACGCGCCGCCGCCCCAGGCGAAACCCCAGGGCCTGCGCGAGGCGCTTCGCGAGGCGGTCACGCACCGCGGCTATCTCTTCATGACGCTCGCGTTCTTCGCCTGCGGTTTCCAGCTGGTGTTCATCACCACGCACCTGCCGGCCTACCTGCAGCTGTGCGGCGTAGCGCCGGGCGTGAGCGCTACCGCGCTCGGCCTGATCGGCCTGTTCAACACCATCGGCACCTACACCTTCGGCTGGCTGGGCGCGCGCTACAGCCAGAGGCGCCTGCTGGCGATGATCTACCTGCTGCGCACGCTCTTCATCATCGGTTTCATGCTGGTGCCGATCAGCGCCGCCAGCACGCTGGTCTTCGCCGCGGCAATGGGCTCGCTCTGGCTGGGCGTCTCGCCGCTTGTGACGGGCATCATCGCGCGCGTGTTCGGCCTGACCCACTTCGGCACGCTTTACGGCGTCGTGTTCTTCAGCCACCAGGTGGGATCCTTCTTCGGCGCCTGGATGGGTGGCCTGGTATTCGCGCAATGGGGCAATTACAACTTCGCCTGGGGCGCGCTGATCGTCATCGGTCTCATGGCCTTCACGCTGCAGTGGCTGATGGACGAAAATCCGCCAAAGGAGCCGAAGGGATTTCCAGGGCTGGTGCCCGCATGAGTGCCGCGAGCGACCTTGACGCACTGCGCGAGCTGAACCGCAACTACATCAGGGCCGCGGCGGAGCGCGATGTGCCCTGGTACGCCGACAACCTGGCCGAGGACTACCTGGCCACCAACCCGGACGGCTCGTTCGTCGACAAGGGCCGCTACACCGACATCTACGCGCACCGCAACAGGCGCTGGCTCTGCGTCTCCGCCAACGTCAGCCGCGGCTGAGCGCCGGCTCGGTGTACTAGCGCGCGGGCTCGAAGCCCTTCGACCTGAGCAGGGCGATGGTGTCCGGCGAGGCGAGGAAATCCACCAGTTCCTGCGCGGCGGCAGCCTTGGTGCTGGAAGAGAGCACTGCCGCGGCGAACACCGTGATGTTGTTCAGCTCGGCCGGAAACGAGCCGACGATGTCGACGCCCGCGACCACCATCAGTTCCGGGATCTGCTGGATGGCGAGGTCGGATTCGCCCTTGATGATGAATTCCGCGTTCGGGATGCCGCGGCCCAGCTTCGCCTTCGCGTTTACCTGCTGCGCGATGCCGAGGCGGTCCAGCAGTCCCGTCAGGTAAGCGCCGCTCGCGCCGCCGCCGGCCGGATCGGAGTAGGCGACCGATTTCGCGGCAAGCAGCGCAGCCTTGAATTTGTCCGGCGTGGAAATATCGGGCCTGGGCGCGCCCTTGGCCACCGCTAGTCCCATGCCGGAGCTGGCAAGCGCGCGCGTCGTGCCGGCCGCGATCCTGCCGTCCTTCGCCAGGCCGTCGATTCCCGTGCTGGTGCTGACGATGGCGTCGCCGGTTTCGCCAGCGGCGATGCGCTTGGAGAGCGCGCCCGAGGGTTGCAGCACGAGCTCCAATTTGTGGCCGCGGGCCTCGAACTTCGGCTTCAGCTCCTGCCACAGTTCGGCGAATGCGGTGGTGCTGAAGACCTTGAGGTCGGCGGCGCGGGCGGCGCCGGAAGCGGCTGTCAGCGCGGCGACAGCCAGGAGAGATGCGAGTCGAAGCAGGCGGATATTCATGGATTCCTCTCCGGTGAAAGACACAGTGCCGCAAGCGCAAGTCTAATCGCGGCTTGACGCGCGCGCACGCGGGAGACTAAATTGGCGTAACCCAAGGGGAGATCCAGATGAAATCGACGTTCGCCCGCACTATCTGCCGCATCCTGGTTGCCAGCATGATCGTCCTGCCGTGGCAGGCGCAGGCCGGCCTGATCGGCACCGGCGAAGTCGCCGCCGCCACGTCCGCGGGAGCCGCCAGCCGCGGCGAACTGGCGGTGCAATTGCAGGCGCTCGGGCTTTCGCCGCAGGAGGCCGCAGCGCGCGTCGCGGCGCTCACCAATGCCGAGGTCGTGGACATTGCCGGCCGGGTCGACGCGTTGCCGGCCGGCGGCCTTGTCGGCGTGCTGCCGATCATCGTGCTGATCGTCCTGCTCTGGTACTACACGACCGGGCAGGCGGATGCGTCCAAGGGCAAGGCCGCGCCGGCGCCCGAGAAGAAATAAAGCCGGGCGGCGCTGCGGTTTTGGTTCCTCCAGCTTTTGCTACACTGGAGGTCCACAACCACGAAAGGAGGTGATCCAGTGAGAGACCACCAAGGCAACACCGGCGGGAATAGCTCGGGATCAACTCGTAACGCCAGGAGCTATGCCGGCTAGTACGCCGGAAATGCCTTAGCTTTACCAACGCCCCGGCCGTGAAAGCGCCCGGGGCGTTTCATTTCCGGCGGCCGTTGTCCGGAATTGGCGAAGCTGTTAAATTGAACTTGCAATGTCGTTAATTCCAAGAAGCGAGACGGCGGTCCGCTGGACCGCCGCCATGCGCAAGCCCAAGGCGCCCGAGGCGAATCGCGCCCGCATCGTCAAGGCGGCGATCGACGAGTTCGCCTCGCGCGGCTTCAAGGGCGCGAGCATGGATGCCATCGCGGCGCGCACCCAGACGACGCGCGCGCTCATCAACTACTACTTCGGCAGCAAGGAAAAGCTCTACCTGGCGGTGCTCGAGCAGGTCTACGCCGAGATCCGCGAGGCCGAGGGCCTGCTCGACCTCGACCACTTGGAGCCGGAGGCGGCGATCCGCCGCATCGTACGGTTCACTTTCGACTACTACCTCGCCCACGAGGGTTTCGTGCGCCTGGTGGTGGCGGAGAACCAGGCCAAGGGCCGCCACTTGAAGAAATCGGCGGCGATGCGCTCGCTCAACCGGCCAATTATCGACACGCTCGGCCAGGTCATCGAGCGGGGCGGGCGCGAAGGGGTTTTCCGCGCCGGCGTCGACCCGGTGGACGTGCACATGATGATCGCGGCACTGGGCATGTTCAACGTCACCAACCAGCACACCTTCTCGGCGATATTCCAGCGCGAGATGGGCGCCCGCGGCAACGTCGCCCGGCGGCGCGAACTGA
>JANYII010000275.1 GCA_025358705.1 Betaproteobacteria bacterium
TCGCCGACGCCGGCCTGCGCGTGTTGTATGCCGATCAACCCTCAGTGATCGCAGGGCACGCCTTTTCCACGGGAATGATTGCGCGCGCAACCTTCGAGAAAGTGCTGGCACCGACGCGCATGAAACCCGGCTTTGCGAACAACGTGGGCTGCAAGCCCGAAGCGCTTGCCGAAGCGAAGCGCAACCTGACGCTGGTGCCCGACGACTTCGAGCACGAACAGGCCACCTGCTTCAACGTGAAGGGCAAGGGGCTGGTCGTGATGACGTCGTGCGGGCACCGCGGCGTCGTCAACTCGGTGCGCCGGGCGATTGCCGTGTCCGGCGTAAACAAGGTGCATGCAGTGGTGGGCGGCTTCCACCTCGCGCCGCATCCGCCGGAGTACCTGCGCGAGACCGTCGCTGCGCTGAAGGAAATCAACCCCGACCATCTGATCCCGATGCATTGCTCGGGCGAGGCCTTCATCGCCATCGCGATGCAGGAGATGCCGGCGAAGGTGCTGCGCTCGTCGACCGGAACGCGCCTGCTGTTTGGCTGAGGCGAATCCGCCCCGCAGGGCTAGCTCCTGTAGCTGATGATCAGATCGCCTACACCGTCGACATGGCCCTCTAACTTGTCGCCCGCCTTGACGGGCCCCACACCGGCGGGCGTGCCGGAAAAGATCAGGTCGCCGGCCTGCAGCGTGATCAGATGCGAGAGGTGGGAAATCTGCTCGGGCACGCTCCAGATCTGCATCGCCAGGTCGCCGGTCTGCTTGACCTGGCCGTTCACCTTGAGCGTGATCGCGCCCTTGGCGGGGTGGCCGATCTCGCTCGCCGGGCGTAGCGCGGTGACGGGTGCCGACTCGTCGAAAGCCTTGCCCATCTCCCAGGGGCGGCCTTGTTTCTTCGCTTCGCCCTGAATGTCGCGGCGCGTCATGTCCAGGCCGACGCCGTAGCCCCAGACGTGGCTCAGTGCCTTCTCCACCGCGATGTTCTTGCCGCCCTTGCCGATGGCCACGACCATTTCGATCTCGTGGTGTACGTCTTTGGTTCCCACCGGGTAGCCAAGCGTCGCGTGGTTCTGCACGATCGAGTTCGCGGGTTTCATGAAGAAGAACGGCGGCTCGCGGTCGGGGTCGTGGCCCATTTCGCGGGCGTGGTCCGCGTAGTTGCGGCCGACGCAGTAGATGCGGCCGACCGGAAAACGTTTGTCGCTTCCCGCGACGGGCAAGGAGGGCTGGCTTCCGATTTCGATGACGTAGTTGCTCATGCTGGCTTCCGTGGGTGATTGCGTGGTTAAATCAGTCGAGCTTGATGCCGACGGCTTTGGTGATCTTCACGTACTTCGCGACCTGGCCGCGCAGCATCTCGCGAAACTCTTCCGGCGACTTGCTGGCGATCGGCTCGGCGCCGTTGGCGTCCATCGCGACTCTGAACTCCGCCGTAGCGACGATCGCCGAGATTTCCTTGTGCAGCCTGTCGACGACTGCCTTGGGCAGGTTCGCCGGGCCCATGACGCCGAGCCAGAGCGCCGCCTCGAAGCCGGGGTAGCCCTGTTCGGCCACCGTGGGAACGTCGGGCAGGGCGGGCGAACGCAGGGCCGTGCCCACGGCCAGCGGGCGCACCTTGCCTGCCTTCGTGTTCTGCAGCAGCGCCGGCATCGAGCCGAACACGGCCTGGACTTCGCCGCCGACGATCGCCAGATCGGCCGGCGCGTTGCCCTTGTAGGGGATGTGCACGACATCCAACTTGGCCGCGTCCTTGAGCATTTCCATCGCCAGGTGCGTCGCCGTGCCGTTGCCCGCCGAAGCGTAGTTCAGCTTGCCCGGCTGAGCCTTGGCGAGTGCCACGAACTCGGCCAGGTTGTTCGCCTTGACTTGCGGATTGACGACAAGCAGGTACGGCGTGATCGCGACGAGCGAAATCTGCGTGAAGTCGGCCACCGGGTCGTAGGGCAGCTTCGCATACGCACCGGCCGCAATCGCGTGGGTGCTCGTCGTCCCCAGCGTCAGCGTGTAGCCGTCGGGTGCTGCTTTGGCGGTGGCGTCGGCGCCGAGCGTGCCGCCGGCGCCTGCCTTGTTGTCGACGTTCACGGTCTGACCGAGCCGCTCGGTGAGCCGCTGCGCAACGATGCGCCCGACGATGTCGGTCGAGCCGCCGGGGGCGAAGCCGACGATCAGCTTGACGGGTTTGTCGGGGTAGTTGGCCTGGGCCAGCGTGAAGCCCGGAGCCAGCGCCAGGCTGAGAC
>JANYII010000329.1 GCA_025358705.1 Betaproteobacteria bacterium
CGACACCATCAACACGGCGCTGCAGGTGAACCTCGCCATGATCACCATCAGCGAGAGCGAGGTCACCAAGCGCCTCGCGGCCTACGCCGCCCTTGTGGCGGTGCCCACCATGGTCGCGGGCGTCTACGGCATGAACTTCGAGCACATGCCCGAGCTGAAATGGCTCTGGGGCTACCCTTTCGCGGTGGGCCTGATGGTGGTGATCGACGTGGTCCTGTTCTGGCGCTTCCGCAAGGCGGGTTGGCTATAACCTGAGTTGCGCGTGGATGGCCTCCCAGGCGACGCGCACCAGGTTGTCTTCGGTTTTCTGTATTAAACCCAAAGCAGTAAGCTGCCCCACATCGGTGTGCACGTTCTTGTAGTCCCGCTCCAGCAGCTTCGCCAGCGCAAATATCGTCATTGGCCCCGCCGTTTTCAATCGCCTCAGCAGGTCCCAACGGGCGGGCGAGAGGCTTTTCATCAACAAGGGCAGGTCGGCGAAGGACAGCAGCGCCAGCGGCGCGGGCGCCGCGCGGCCTGAGGCGAGATGCCAGGCCGCCTCGAAGCGATCCAGCGCGTCCTCGCGCGAATTAACCCTTACGTAGAGCGTCTTCGACATCACGTTCGAAGTCGTACCTGAGCTTTTCCACCGATTTGAATTCATAGCCGCTCGCATTGCTGTATTCGACCAGGATGGTCTTGCCCTTCCTGAGCGAAAGAACAAAATTCATGCCGTCAAAAATCCTCGCTTCCAGAACCACGTCGTCCGGCAGCAGCAATCGCTCTTCGAACATATGGCTTTATACACCATAGTAGAACAGGCGTAAAATGCCTCTCCATGGCCTCAAAAGACGAATTCTTCAGCCTCTACCGGCATGGCTTCGCGCGCGTCGCGCTCGCCACGCCACTGGTGCGCATCGGCGATCCGATGGCGAACGCCGCGGCGACGCTGGCGCTGATGCGCGAGGCTGCAAAGCGAAAAGCGATCGTCGCCGTGTTCCCGGAACTGGGACTCTCGGCCTACAGCTGCGAGGACCTGTTCCACCAGCAGGCGCTGCTGCGTGCTTCCGGGGAAGCGCTTGCCTGGCTGCTCGCGCGCACGAAGAACCTGCCCATCGCCGCCTTCGTCGGCCTGCCGCTCGTCGTCGACGGCCTGCTCTACAATTGCGCGGCGCTCATCTGCCAGGGCCGGCTTCTGGGCCTCACGCCCAAGACCTACCTGCCGAACTACCGCGAGTTCTACGAATTGCGGCATTTCACTCCCGCGCCCGACGACACACGGGAGATCGAGGTTGCAGGTCAAAGGACCCATTTTGGGAAATTGATCTTCAAGCTGAAGGAAGACCCCCGGCTGCGCCTCTTTGCCGAGATCTGCGAGGACCTGTGGGTGCCGGCGCCGCCCTCCTCCATTGCTGCACTCGCGGGGGCGACCGTGATCGCCAACCTGTCGGCCTCGAACGTCGTCATCGGCAAACACCAGTACCGCAGGGAGCTCGCCGCCAACCAGTCGGCGCGCTGCATCGCCGCCTACCTCTACAGCGCGGCGGGCGCGGGCGAGTCAACCACCGATCTCGCCTGGGACGGCCATGCCATGGCCTTCGAGAACGGCTCGCTGCTGGCCGAGTCGGAGCGCTTCGCCAGCCGCGCGCAGCTGACCTACGCCGACCTCGACCTCGAGCGCCTGGAGGCCGACCGCATGCGCCAGAACTCCTTCGGCGAGTCGGCGCGCCGGCACGCGGCGGAGATTGCGAGGTTCAGGACTGTCGAGTTTTCATTGCCTCTTTTCAAGGGTTCCTTAAAACTGGAAAGAAAAATAGAACAGTTCCCCTACGTGCCCTCCGACCCGGCCACGCGCGACGCGCGCTGCGAGGAGGTCTACCGCATCCAGGTCGCGGGACTCGCCACGCGCCTGCGCGCTACAGGAACGAAAAAGCTCGTCATCGGCGTCTCGGGCGGCCTCGACTCGACCCAGGCGCTGCTCGTCTGCGGGCGCGTCATGGACGAACTGGGCCTGCCGAGGGGCAACATCCTCGCCTACACCATGCCCGGTTTCGCCACTTCCACGCGCACCCGCTCCAGCGCCTGGCAGCTGATGCGCGCCGTGGGCGCGACGCCGGAGGAAATCGACATCCGCCCCTCCTGCATGCAGATGTTCAAGGACATGGGGCATCCCTACGCCAAGGGACGCAAGCAGTACGACATCGCCTTCGAAAACGTGCAGGCCGGCGAGCGCACCAGCCACCTGTTCCGCCTGGCCAACCACCACGGCGGCCTGGTGGTGGGCACGGGCGACCTCTCTGAGCTGGCGCTGGGCTGGGCCACATATGGCGTGGGAGACCATATGTCGCACTACAACGTGAACGTCAGCGTGCCCAAGACCCTGATCCAGTACCTCATCGGCTGGGTCGCGCAGTCCGGGCAGTTCGACGCGAGCGTGAAGAAGGCTTTGGAGCGCGTGCTGGCGACCGAAATCTCGCCTGAGCTCATCCCCGGCAGCCAGAAGACCGAGGACACCGTCGGCCCCTACGAGCTGCAGGACTTCCACCTCTACTACACGCTGCGCTTCGGCTACGCACCCTCCAAGGTCGCGTTCCTTGCGTGGCATGCGTGGAAGGGAAAGTACGAACTCGGCGAAATCCGCCGCTGGCTGGAGGTGTTCCTCCGGCGCTTCTTCCAGACCAGCCAGTTCAAGCGCAG
>JANYII010000007.1 GCA_025358705.1 Betaproteobacteria bacterium
GCGGCACCGCGCCCAGCGCCAGGGCGTAGTGCGCATCAACGAACGCCATCACTGAACCGCCGGCCTGGTCGCGCACCACCTGCGCGGCTTTGTCCCAGCGGTCGCCCACGTCCACGCCCGCAAGTTCGAGGCGTGCCAGCAGCGAGATATCGTTGGACAGGGACAGGTTCTCGCTCGAGCCGTCCGCCCAGACGCGCGCGTCGTAGAGTTTCAGGGCCTCGTCGGGGCGGCCCGCGCCCCAGTGCATCAGCGCGAGATGCCACCACAGGTGGAAGCGGAAGAAATTCGCCGTGTCCCAGTGGGCGGCGAGGGTCTCGATCCATGTCGCGCCCTCGGCCGCGCGGTCCTGCATTTCCATCACGTGCGCCACCGAATGCACCGCCCAGGGGTCCGCGGGATTGATTTCGGTGGCGCGGCGTCCGGCGCGCTCGGCCGCGGCGTAGTCGCCCGATTCCTCCAGGCCGAAGGCGTGCAGCGCGAGCAGGTGGCCGTAGCCCGGCGTGCCTTCGTCCCAGTGGGGCAGGGCGCGCGCCGGGCCGTCGCGCACGTTGGCCGCGTCGCCCATGTAGAAGTAGAGGTAGTTCGCGAGCTTGAGCGCGAGGAAATCGCGCGGGTATTCGCGCCGGATGTCGTCGAGAATTCCGCAGGTGCGCTCCAGCTCGCCATCGCACCAGGCGCCGAGGGCTGCTTCATGTGCTTTTTCCCTGGAATTTTTCCCGGAAATTTTCTGCAAGGAAGCGAGGGCCGAGCGCGCCTTCGGTACCAGCGCCGGTAGTCCCATGAGGTGCATGAAGTAGCCCTGCAGGCAGAGCGCCATCGGCATCGCCGGATCGGCCTGCAGCGCGCGCTTCAGGGGAACCCCGGGCTCCCGCGAGAAGCCAACGTAGGCCCAGACCGTGTCGTCGAACGCGCGCGCCGCGTCGCCGTTGGCGGCGGTGAGCTCCAGGCCTAGGCGGTCGCGATAGGAGGCCGCTGCTGCCATGTCTTCGTCTGCTGCTCGAAAGCGTGCGCAAGTTGCAGTACGCCGAAATCATCGCGATAGCGGCCGACAATCTGCAGGCCGACCGGCAGCGGCGGCGCGTCGCCGGTGAAGCCCGCCGGCACCGAGATGGCCGGATGGCTGGTGATGGTGATGTAGTAGCAGCTCTTCATCCAGTCGAGGTAATTGGTCATCAATTCGCCGGCGATCAGGGTCGGATACTCCTGCGCCGCCGGGAAGGGCGGCAGCTGGTTCACCGGGCAGAGAAGGAATTCGTAGCGCTCGAGGAACACGCGCATGCGGTGGAAAAGCGCGGTGCGCAGGCCTTCGGCGCGCGCGATCCGTTCCGGCGTGAGCTTCATTCCCTGCTCGACGTTCCAGATGATCGAATCCTTGACCTCCCTGCGGCGCGTCTTCACCAGCTCGCCGTAGTTCTGCAGGAACGCGACCGCGCGCAGGGTCTCGAAGGCTTCGGTCGCGCCGGAGAAATCCGGCTCGGCCTCCTCGACGATGCAGCCGAGGTCGGTGAATGCCTTGCGCTGTTTTTCCAGCACGGCCGTGACACGGGGATCCATGGGCAATCCGCCCAGATTCTTGCTCCAGGCAATTCTTGTCTTCTTGAAGGAACGGGAAAGGGAAGAAGAAAAAATCTTTCCTGATTCGGCAATCGACGTCGGAGCCCTTGAATCCGGCCCGGCCATGGCCGAAAGCAGGAACGCGGCGTCCTCGACGCTGCGGGCGATGGGCCCCAGGACGCCGAGCGTGTTCCACGCGTTTGGCGCCGGCCAGGTCGGCACGCGACCGGGCGACGGCCGGAATCCCACGACGTTGCAGAAATTTCCCGGATTGCGCAGCGAGGCGGCGAGGTCGCCGCCGTCGGCGAAGGGCAGCATGCCGGCCGCCACCGCGGCAGCAGCCCCGCCCGAAGAGCCGCCGGCGCTCTTGCCGAGGTCGTAGGGGTTCAGCGTGGCGCCGAATACCAGGTTGAAGGTGTGGCTGCCGGCGGCGAATTCCGGCAGGTTGGTCTTGCCGAGGGTGATCGCACCCGCCGCCGTCAGCCGTTCCACGATGACGTGATCCTGCGTCGGCACGTTGTCCTTGTAGATGGGCGAGCCGGAAGTGGTGCGGATGCCCTTCGTCGGCACGTTGTCCTTGTAGGCGATCGGCAGGCCGGCGAGGGGGCCGACAGGCGCTTTTTTTCTGTCCAGTTCCTTTGCTTTCTTTAAAGCCAATTCGGGAATGAAAGTCACGATCGCGTTCACTTTCGGGTTCACGCGCTCGACCTGCGCGATGAACGCCTTCATGACCTCGGTCGCCGAGAGCTTGCGGCTGCGGATGAGCTGGGCCAGCTTCCTTGCGGAGGTGAAGCAGATGTCAGTCATAGCAGAACGATATCGTATTGTTCCTGCGAATAGTTGGTTTCTACCTGCACCGAAACCGGCTTGCCGATGAAATCCGAGAGCATCGCTAGCGCGCCGGATTCCTCCTCGTGGAACAGGTCGCACACTGGCTGCGAGGCGAGCACGCGGAATTCACGGGCATTGAAGGCGCGCGCCTCGCGCAGGACCTCCCGCAATACTTCGTAGCACACGGTGCGGGCGGTCTTCACTTCGCCGCGGCCGCCGCAGCTCTGGCAGGGCTCGCACAGCACATGGGCGAGCGACTCGCGGGTCCTCTTCCTCGTCATCTCCACCAATCCGAGCGCGGTGAAGCCGCTCACCGTCATGCGCGTGCGGTCGCGCGCGAGGGCGCGCTTGAATTCCTCCAGCACCGCAGTGCGGTGCTCAGCGGATTCCATGTCGATGAAATCGACAACGATGATGCCGCCCAGGTTGCGCAGGCGCAGCTGGCGCGCGATCGCCTGCGCCGCCTCGAGGTTGGTCTTGAACACGGTGTCGTCGAAATTGCGCTGGCCGACGAAACCTCCGGTGTTCACGTCCACCGTGGTCATGGCCTCGGTCTGGTCGATCACCAGCGTGCCGCCCGACTTCAGGTCGACGCGGCGCGACAGCGCCTTCTCGATTTCCTGCTCGACGTTGTGGAGCTCGAACAGCGGCCGCTCGCCCGTGTAGTGCTGCAGCTTGCCGGCGAGTCCCGGCATGTACGCCTTGGCGAAGGCGGCCAGCTTCTGGTGGTTTTCGCGCGAGTCTATGTGCACCGCGGAGGTGCCGTCAGACACCATGTCGCGCAGCACGTGTTGCGCGAGCGACAGGCCCTGGTAGGCCAGCTTCGGCGGCTGCGCCCCCAGGGAACGCTGCTGCACGTCGCGCCAGAGGTTGCGCAGGTACTCGATGTCGGCGCGCAATTCCTCGTCGCTCGCACCCTCGGCGAGCGTGCGCAGGATGAAGCCGCCCTTTTCATCACCCGGAACCAGCTGCTTCAGCTTCTCGCGCAGCGCCGCGCGCCCGGTTTCGTCTTCGATGCGCTGCGAAACGCCGATGTGCGGATCCTGCGGCAGGTAAACCAGCAGCCGGCCCGCGACCGAGAGTTGCGTCGAAAGCCTCGCGCCCTTGGTGCCGATCGGGTCCTTCATCACCTGCACCGTCACGGGCTGGCCCTCGGCGAGGATTTTCTCGATGGGCCTGCCGGGCTCGCCGTTCGCCTTGCGGTGCTCCCTGCCGTCAGCATCGGCACCGCCGCGCCGATGCTCCCACATGTCCGCAACGTGCAGGAAAGCCGAACGCTCCAGGCCGATCTCGACGAATGCCGACTGCATGCCGGGCAGCACGCGCGCCACGCGCCCTACATAGATGTTGCCGACCAGGCCGCGATTCGCCTCGCGCTCGACCACCAACTCCTGCACCTGGCCCGCGGCAAGGACCGCGACGCGCGTTTCCTGCGGCGTGACATTGATGAGGATTTCCTCGTTCATCCTGATTCCCCGATCCGCTCCGGCCACGCGGGATGCCCTATCCGCTCCAGGATCTGCGCCGTCTCGTACAGCGGCAGGCCGACCACCCCCGAGAAGCTGCCGCGCAATTCGGCGACGAATCGCGCGGCCTGCCCCTGGATACCGTAGGCACCGGCCTTGTCCTCGCATTCGCCCGTCGCGACGTAGCGGGCGATTTCGTCGCTGGTGAGTGTCTTGAACCTGACATCCGACACAGAGACCGCGCTTTCCATGCGCGGGCCGAATTTCAGGGCGACTGCAGTCAGAACTTCATGCATGCGTCCGGAGAGCGATGCGAGCATCTCGGCAGCTTCCCTGTCATCTGAAGGCTTGCCGAGGATGCGTCCGTCGACGGCGACTGTGGTGTCCGCGCCGAGCACTGGCGCATGCGGACGATTGGTTCTCTCGACCTGTCCCCAACCTACTTCGGCTTTCGCGCGCGCCAGGCGTTCCACATAAGCGCGCGGCGATTCGCCTTTCGCGACCGATTCATCCACATCGGCTTCCACCACTTCGAATTTGACGCCGATCTGCGCGAGCAATTCCCGCCGCCTTGGGCTGCGCGATGCCAGATAGATCGACCGCTCAGCTTGCACAGGCATTGCCTCGCCCCCGGGGAGCGGCGAAGTCTATCAGGCCCGATCAGTCGGAAAGCTCATAGCTTTCCTACAACGTCTTGACTAGCGTGCCGTCCGCTTACGGGGGACCTTTGCGGCCGCCGCGGGGCGGGTGGTTAGACCTCGCAAGTATTCGGGCATTTCCTGACGCAGGATCTGGCGCAGTGCCCGTTCGGTAACGGGCTGGTCTGACTCCGCTAAATACTTCCGCAGGGCTTCGTTCATCATGGTCTGGTACCCGGAACCTGACTTTTCCGCGCGCGCTCGAAACCCATCAAGCACTACGTTGTCGATGAAGATGGAGATGCGCGTTTTGCCCTTTTGCGGAATAACCGCGCCGCGCTTGCCCTTCGAGAAGTCGTATTCAGCTCTCATATTGTTTTCGCTCCTTTCGCGTCGGGCGGCGCGCTGAGATCAAGCGGCACTCGTCGTCACGTTGCGTCCAAACGGCCACCAGCAACTCACCGGCGCTTCCCAGCCCGACCGTAACGAACCTTGATTCGCCGTCGGCATCCGGATCTTCAACAGTGACCGCGAGCGGATCCTCAAACACGCCTTCAGCATCGGCAAACGAAACTCCATGCTTTCTTAAATTTGCCGCGGCCTTCACAGGGTCGTGCTGGAACCGCATGCCAGCATGATATATACATCATATGCATCTCGCAAGCAGCTGCCCTTGCGAGGCCCAGACGGATTACCGAATCACCTCGTCCGCCCTTGCCAGAACTGCTTGCGGGATCGTCAGGCCGAGCGCTTTGGCAGTCTTGAGATTGATAACCATCTCGAATTTGTTTGGCTGTTCCACTGGCAAATCGGCGGGTTTGGCGCCTTTGAAGATCCGGTCCACATAGTGCGCGGAGCGCCGGTACATCTCCGGAAGGTTGGGTCCGTAGGACATGAGCCCGCCCACATCCACGAACGCACGCGATTCGATTACCGTGGGTAGCCGATGCTGCGTCGCCAGTTCCACGATCCGCTCGCGGCTCTCAAAGGTGAACGGTGTGACTTGGACGAATAGCGCCTGGGCGCGCTCGCGCTGCATGGCCGCGAATGCGCCCGCGAGCGCTGCGGCCTCGTTCTCCTTCCGGACAACGAGCGTGATGCCCATTTGCCGCGCCGACGCCTGGAGTTGCTCGAGAAAAAGTTCTGTCCCGCCGCTGGTCCCTTTGAAGGCGAGCACCGCGACCCGAGTGGCCTTGGGGAGGACCTCACGCAGCAACTGGAGTCGCTTGCCGGCAAGATCGGTAGAGAGGAAAGTCATTCCCGTGACGTTGCCGCCGGGGCGAGCAAGGCTGGCAACCAGGCCTGATGCGACAGCATCGGAGGGCGCCGTCATGATAATGGGGATGGTGCTCGTCGCGCGCTTCGCAGCTATTACGGGCAGCGTGGCCACCGTCACGATGATATCGATACGGAGAGCTGCCAGCTCCGCGGCCAACTCCGGAAGCCGCTCTTCCTTACCGGCCGCCCAGCGATACTCGATTGCAAGGTTCCGCCCTTCGACGTATCCAAGACCGCGAATCTCCTCCAGGAAGGCTGTGACATTCTCGTTCGGGCCGGACGCTGACGAGAGCCAGCCGATGCGCCAGACCTTGCCTGCCTGCTGCGCTTCGGCGGCAAACGGCGAGGTGCCAAGTGCAATGAGTGCCAGTACGGTGTCACGCCTGTTCATCTCATTGACCCTGAATTTGACCCCGATCTAGATCGTAAGGACGAGACGAATCCCATCGTCAACCTCGGCGAGCAAGCGAGGGTTGAGTCTTCCGATTCGCTGCGCAAGAAACGCCTTGTCCACGGTGATGATCTGCGAAACATTCACTACGGACGTTTTCGTAAGCCCGGTTCCCTTGATCGGCAGGCGAACATTTCCTGGAGCATCGGCCAGGCGCAGGTTCGATGTGATCACCGCTGCGACAACCGTGCTGATGCGACTCTCATTGAAACTATTCGCCGAAACGATAAGCAATGGCCGCCGGAATCCAGGGCCGGACCCGGCGGGCTCAGGCAGCGAAGCCCACCAAATCTCGCCGCGGCGCACTAGCGCTTGCTTTGCGCGAGCGTGCGATGCTGGAGCAAGCCGAGCGCAGCATCGAGCGATGAGTTTTCCCGACCGGCGCCGTAGATCTCGTTGAGCCGGGACGTAATCAAGTCGTCCTGGTGCTTATCCACAAGTGCCGCTAGCGCCTTGGAGTAAAGCTCGCTTCGAGAAACCCCCAAGCGTGATGCGAGTTGCTCGGCCGAACGAAAGACGCGATCGGGAACGGAGATTGCGGTTTTCACGTCACGAGTATAACACTGGTTATACCCGCGGCAACTGCGGGATAGCTGCGGCGCTAGTCCCGATGGTAGGGATGGCCCGTGAGGAGGGTGGCGGCGCGGTAGAGCTGTTCGCAGAGGACGACCTGCGCGAGCGCGTGCGGCAGGGTGAGGGCGGAGAGGCGCAGGAGGAGCGATGCTTCCTTCCTAATCGCGGGGTCGAGGCCGTCGGCGCCGCCGATGACGAATGCCGTGGGTTCGCCGAGCAGGGCGGCGAACTGTTTTGTCGTGAGGTCCTTACCGCGCTCATCGAGCGCGACGAGACGCGTGTTGGGCGGGATTTCCTTGCGGACTTTTCCCGCGGCGGAGGGCTTGAGCTGCACCAGCCGCACTTCGTAGCCGCGCGGCATGCGCTTGAGGTATTCGTCGCGCGCCGCCTCGGCCCAGGCCGGCAGCTTATTTGCGACTGCGACGACGTGCAGTCTTGCCACGGGCGGGCTTTTTCTTCGCGACGCTGCGTTTCGGTTTCGCTGCCGGCTTTTTCTTTGCCTTCTTCGCCTTCTTCGGCTTTTCTTCTTTCGCCAGCTTCACTTCCTTGCCGCCCCAGAGCTCTTCCAGGTTGTAATGGCTGCGCACCGCCGGGTGCATCACGTGCACGACGATGTCGCCCAGGTCCACCAGCACCCATTCGCCGTTGCGCCGGCCTTCCACGCCGACCACCCTCGCGCCCAGCGACTTGAGCTTTTCCTGCACGTGCGTGGCGAGCGCGTTTACCTGCCGGTTGGAGTCGCCGCTGGCGATCACCACGCGCTCGAAATAGGCGGTCTGCGCGGCGACGTTGAACACCACGATGTCGCGTCCCTTGACGTCTTCGAGCGCCTCGACCACGGCGCGTTGTTTCACGCGGATGTCCATCAGGAGTAAAGGCCTTTCTGTTTGATGTAGGCAAGCACCGGCGGCGGCAGCATTGCCGAGGCGTCTTCACCACGGGCGATACGGGCCCGGATATCGCTGGCGGAAATGGGTAGCGGAGTCATGGAAATTGTTTTTGCCTCAAGTTTTGTTCCTGGTCTTGCGAATACGGCGATCTGGCAGCGTTGCTCGATCTCCGGCCAGCGATGCCAGGTTTCGCGCTTGGCGTACTGGTCCGCACCCATGAGAAGCACGAATGTTGCATCCGGATTTTCATCTTTCAATGCTTCAATGCTGTCGAAAGTGAATCCGCTTGTGCCTGGCTGGAGTTCGCGCTCGTCCACCGCGTAGCGCGGTTCTCCCGCGATCGCGAGCTTGAGCATGGCCAGGCGGTGCGCCGACGTGGCGACCGGTGCAGGCCGGTACGGGGGCGTGCCCGTCGGTATCCAGAAAATCTGCTGTAGATCAATTGCGCGCAGCGCGGCGACGGCGATCGCAAGGTGCGCGTTGTGGACAGGGTCGAACGTACCGCCGAGGATGCCAATCCGGAGTGTCAATGCAGGGCCACTAACTGCGCACTTCGCCGTGCCCGAGGACGACGAACTTCTGCGTCGTCAGCCCCTCGAGCCCGACCGGGCCGCGCGCGTGCAGCTTGTCGGTCGAGATGCCGATCTCCGCGCCCAGGCCGAATTCGTAGCCGTCGGCGAAGCGCGTGGAAGCGTTCACGATCACCGAACTGGAATCCACCTCCCGCAGGAAACGCTCGGCACGCGCCTGGTCGCCGGTGACGATGGCGTCGGTGTGCTGCGAGCCGTACTTGGCGATGTGCGCGATCGCCTCGTCCAGTCCCTTCACCACGCGGATCGAAACGATGGGCGCGAGCCATTCGGTGTAGTAGTCCTTCTCGGTGGCGGGCTTTGCGCTCTTGATGAGCTTGCGTGTCGCATCGTCGCCGCGGATTTCGACATTCTTGTCTTTGTAGATGGAGGCGATCAAAGGCAAAACCTTTGCCGCAATTCCCTCTGCCACCAGCAGCGTCTCCATGGTGTTGCAGGTGCCGTAGCGCTGCGTCTTGGCGTTGTCGGCCAGGCGCACGGCCATCTCCGGGTCGGCGCGGTCGTCCACGTACAGGTGGCACACGCCGTCCAGGTGCTTGATCATCGGGATCTTCGATTCGCGCATCAGGCGCTCGATGAGTTCCTTGCCGCCGCGCGGCACGATGATGTCCACGTGCTCGTTCATGGTGATCAGGTGGCCCACCGCCGCGCGATCGGCCGTCGCCACGACCTGCACCGCCGCTTCGGGCAGGCCTGCGCTCTTCAGGCCGGCGCGCACGCAGGCCGCGATCGCCTGGTTGGAGCGCAGCGCTTCGGAGCCGCCGCGCAGGATGCAGGCATTGCCGGCCTTCAGGCACAGGGCCGCGGCATCCGCCGTCACGTTCGGCCGCGATTCATAGATGATGCCGATGACGCCGAGCGGCACACGCATGCGCCCGACTTCGATGCCGGTCGGGCGGCGCGCCAGGCCGGTGATTTTGCCGACCGGGTCTGCCAGCGCGGCGACGTCTTCGAGGCCTTCGGCCATCTGCTCGATGCTTGCGGGCGTCAGCGTGAGGCGGTCGACGAACGCGCCGTCGTGGCCCCGCTTCTTCGCGCCCTCCACATCGCTACGGTTCGCTTCGAGCAGCTCCGAAGCGCGCGCGCGGATTTCCACGGCCATCGCCCGCAGCGCCTTGTCCTTCACCTCGGTACCGGCACGCGCAATT
>JANYII010000027.1 GCA_025358705.1 Betaproteobacteria bacterium
AAACAAACACAGAACTATTCACTGGGCATCTTGGCGACCTGATCACGCTGAATATGGTCGTTGCGTTCTCAGCGGGCCGCTCGATGGCCTCAAGTACAAGGAAGCGGTCGAGAAAGTCGCGAAGTTGCTTTCCGAGAAGGATCTCGGAGAAAAGCAGGTCCAGTGGCGCCTGCGCGACTGGGGCATTTCGCGCCAGCGCTACTGGGGCTGCCCGATCCCGATCGTGCATTGCGCCTCCTGCGGCGACGTGCCGGTACCCGACGACCAGCTGCCGGTGGTGCTGCCCGAGGACCTGGTTCCGGACGGCACCGGCAATCCGCTGGCGAAAATGCCGGCGTTTTACGAGACCAAATGCCCGTCCTGCGGCAAGCCGGCCAAGCGCGAGACCGACACCATGGACACATTCGTCGATTCGTCCTGGTACTTCGCGCGCTACGCCTGCCCGGACCAGGCGAACGCGATGGTGGACCAGCGCGCCGGGTACTGGATGGCGGTCGACCAGTACATCGGCGGCATCGAGCACGCCATCCTGCACCTGCTCTACTCGCGCTTTTTCACGCGCGCCATGCGCGATGAAGGCCTGCTGCACGATGTTTCCGAGCCTTTCACGAACCTGCTCACGCAAGGCATGGTGCTTGCGGAAACCTATTACCGCGACACGCAGGCAGGCCGCCGCGAATGGATCAATCCTTCCGAGGTCGATGTCCAGCGCGACGCGAAGGGCAAGATCGTTTCGGCAAAACGGGTCGCGGACGGCGTCGAAGTGGTGTTCGACGGCATCGGCACCATGTCGAAGTCTCGCAACAACGGCGTTGACCCGCAGCTGCTGATCGAGAAATACGGCGCCGACACCGCGCGCTTCTTCATCATCTTCGCCTCGCCGCCGACCAGCACGCTCGAATGGAGCGATGAAGGCGTGGAGGGCTCCTACCGGTTCCTGAAACGGGTCTGGTCTTATGCCTTCAAGTTCCTCAAATCGGAACCCGACAGGAACGAATTCAAGAACGAGAGGCACGAGATCCATGCGGTGCTGAAGCAGGCCAACTACGACCTGCAGAAGCACCAGTTCAACACCGTGGCCTCCGCCTGCATGAAGATTCTCAATGCAATTGAAAAAACCCCGGGCCGCAACGCAGTCGCCGAGGAAGGCTTGTCCATTCTCATCCGCCTGCTCTCGCCGATCACGCCGCATATCTGCCATACGTTGTGGCGGGACCTCGGCTTCGGCGAGGACGTGATGACGGCGCCCTGGCCCGAGCCGGACCCGGCGGCCCTCGAGCTGGACGAGATCGACTACGTGGTGCAGGTGGGCGGCAAGACCCGCGGCAACGTGAAGGTGCCGAAAGCCGCCGACCGCAAGGCCACCGAGACGATGGCGGCGGAGGCTGTAAAGAAGTACATTGACGGCAAAGCCATACGCAAAATCATCATCGTTCCCGGCCGCCTGATCAACATCGTCGTCTGATGAAAATCGCAAAACTCGTCGCCCTCGCTTTTCTGTTTGCCCTCACGCTCGCCGGCTGCGGCTTCCAGCTGCGCGGCACCGCCGCGCTGCCGTTCGACACGCTCTACATACCGGGCGCGACCGGCGGCGTCGCGCTGGACCTGAAGCGCAATATCCTGTCGGGCACGCGCACCTCGGTGGTCGATGACCCGGAAAAGGCCGAGGCGGTGCTCGAGTTCACCCAGGAAGCGCGCGAGAAGCATATCCTTTCGCTCGCCGCGACCGGACGGGTGCGCGAATACCAGCTGCGCTATCGCGTCTCGTTCCGGGTGCACGACGGCAAGGGCGGCGAATTCCTTCCCGCGAACACGATCCAGCTGACGCGGGACATCAGCTTCAATGACACCGACGTGCTCGCGAAGGAAACAGAGGAACAGCTGCTCTACCGCGACATGCAGTTCGACATGGTGCAGCTGGTGATGCGGCGCCTCTCCGGGGCGACTCCGCCAAAGCCCGCAGTACAGTAGATGACGCGGCGGATGCCGCAGTAAATGCAAATTCGCGCCGAGCAGCTCGAAGCCCAGCTTTCAAGATCCGTCGCCAGCGTTTACGTCATCCACGGCGACGAGCCGCTGCTCGCACTGGAGGCGGCCGATGCGATCCGCGCCGCGGCGCGAAAGCAGGGCTGCGACGAACGCGAGGTGCTTAGCGTCGAGCGCGGCTTCGACTGGAGCGAACTGACGCAGGCGGGCGCGAGCCAGTCACTGTTCGGCGGCCGGAAAATCATCGAGCTGCGCATTCCCACGGGCAAGCCCGGCACCCAGGGCTCCGCGGCGATCGCCGCCTACTGCGAACGCCTCGGCAAGGAGAACGTCACGCTGGTCAGCGTGCCGCGCCTGCGCAAGGACGACCAGAACGCGCGCTGGTTCCTCGCGCTCGCCGGCGCCGGCGTGGTCGTCGATATCTACCCGGTGGAGCGCGCGCGGCTGCCGGACTGGATCGGCGCGCGCCTCGCGCGCCAGGGCCAGCGCGCATCGCAGGAAGCGCTCGGATTCCTCGCCGATCGCGTGGAAGGCAACCTGCTCGCCGCGTACCAGGAAGTGCAGAAGCTGGGACTGCTGCTGCCCAAGGGCGAGCTCTCCGCCGAACAGGTGAGCGACGCGGTCGCCAACGTGGCGCGCTATGACGCCTATGATTGTTCCGCGGCGCTGCTTGCCGGAAACATGGCCCGCTACGTGCGCGTGCTGGACGGCCTGCGTGGCGAAGGCGAGTCGCCGGTATTCATCCTGTGGGCGCTGGCCGAAGAGTTGCGCGCGCTCGCGCGCATCCAGCAGGGCGTGGAGGCCGGACGGTCGATCGACCAGCTGCTGCGCGAGAACCGCGTCTGGGGCGAACGCCAGGCGTCGATGAAGGCGGCGCTGAAGCGGCACGCGCGTCCCGCGCTCGAACGCGCGCTCGTGCACGCGGCCCGCATCGATCGCGCAAGCAAGGGCGCGGGCCCGGGCGAGCCGTGGGATGAGTTCATCAGCCTGGGGTTAGAATTGCTGAATGAAAGTAAAGGCAAAGCCACGCGCGCGGCTGCATAGCGAGTCCATAGACGTCGCGGCGTACATGCTCGAACTCGGCAAGGCGGCGCGCGCGGCCGCGCGCGAAATTGCGCGCG
>JANYII010000028.1 GCA_025358705.1 Betaproteobacteria bacterium
ATACGCGCCATCGCCTGCCTGTTCGAGGGCGTTCCGAGCGCACAGCGGCTGCTCGAGGCGGGCGAAAAAGCCCGCCGCGCCGGCAAGCCGGTGATCGTCTACAAGCTCGGCGTCAGCGAGGACGGCGCTGCGGCCGCGCGGTCGCATACCGGATCGCTGGCCGGCTCCGGGGCGGCGTTCAAGGCGCTATTCGACCGCGCGGGCTTTGCCACGGTGGACAACTACGAGGCGCTGGTCGAATACGCGAAATTCTTCGCCGCCGCCGGCAAGCCTCTCGCGCCGGGCGTGGCGGTGGTATCGGGTTCGGGCGGCGCCGGCATCATCGCCGCTGACATGGCGGCGCGCCACGGCGTGCCGATGCCGCAACCCTCCGCGAAAACCGTGGCCGAGTTGCGCACGGTGGTGCCGGAGTTCGGCGCGGCGCGCAATCCCTGCGATCCCACTGGACAGGTGCTCAGCGTGCCGGAGTCCTACAACAAGTGCTGCCGGGCGCTGCTGGACGATGCGCAATACGGCGTTCTGCTGTGCGCGATGAGCGTTTCGTCGCGCGAAACCGGCGCGAAACGCTCTTCCGACATCGCCGCTCTCGCGCGTTCGCAGCCGAAACCGATCGCCGTGGTCTGGGTTTCGGAGTGGCTGCAGGGACCGGCCTCCGAAGCCTACGAGGCCGACGACAGGGTCGGATTCTTCCGTTCGCTGGACCGTTGCTACGCCGCCATCGCCGCCTGGCAGCGCTGGCACGAGAAACGAATTCCTGAAGGAAGGCTTTCGGAGAAAATTCCCGGCCTGCTTGGGTCCAAGAAGGTTCTTGGAGAAAGGAAAGCAAAGGCAGTGCTCGCAAAATACGGCATCAAGTCCGCGCCCGAGCGCCAGGCGAAGGACGCAGACGAGGCCGCAAAAGCAGCGGCGACGCTGGGCTACCCGGTGGTGCTCAAGGCCGACGGCGACATCGAGCACAAGACCGAGGCGGGCGCGGTCAGGCTGGACCTTCGCGACGAGGCCGCGCTGCGCGCCGCCTGCGCGGCCATGACCGCCGCGAAAAACGGTTTCCTCGTGCAGGCCATGGTGAAGGGTGGCGTCGAGCTGGTGGTCGGGATCAAGCGAGACTCGCAATGCGGTCCGGTGCTGCTGGTGGGCCTGGGCGGCGTGCTGGTGGAAGTGCTGCGCGACACTGCGCTCGCGCTGGCGCCGGTAGGAAAGGCAGATGCGCGGCGCATGCTCGAGAGCCTGAAGGGCTACAAGCTGCTGCAGGGCTATCGCGGTGCGCCGGCGGCAGACCTGGACGCGGTCTGCGAGGCGATTGCGCGGATATCCGAGTTCGCCGCGGATTTTGCAGACGAAGTCGAGGAAATCGACGTCAATCCGCTGCTCGCGCGTCCCGATGGCGCCATCGCACTGGATGCGCTGATCGTGCCGCGCGACGAGTAGGGCTCCCATGGCAAAAACCAAGTTGGTACTGATCCCCGGCCTGCTGTGCGACGCAGCGCTGTGGCGCGCGCAGATCGACGACCTGTCGGACGTTGCCGACCTATGGGTCGCCGACCATACCCGCTCGGCCACCATGGCCGGGGTGGCGCGCGATGTCCTGGGCGACGCGCCGTTCGAGAGCTTCGCCCTCGCCGGCCTGTCGATGGGCGGCTACATCTCGCTCGAGATCATGCGCCAGGCGCCCGGGCGCGTGCAGAAGCTGGCGCTGCTCGACACCGCGGCGCGCGGCGAATCGCCGGAGCAATCCGAGCGGCGCAACGCCTTCATCGAACTGGCGGAGCGCGGCAAGTTCCTCGGCGTCACCGAGACGCTGATGCCGCTGCTTGTCCATCCTTCCCGCCTCGCGGAGCGTCCGCTCACCGACGCCATCAAGCTCATGGCCAAGAATGTCGGCAAGGATGCCTTCGTGCGGCAGCAGCGGGCGATCATGAGCCGCGCCGAAGGCCGGCCGTTGCTCGCCACCATCAAATGCCCGACGCTGGTGCTGTGCGGCCGCCAGGACCAGCTCACGCCGCTCGATCGTCATGAGGAAATGGCCGCCGGCATCCAGGGCGCAAGGCTCGAAGTGCTCGAAGAATGCGGCCACATGTCGACGATGGAAAAGCCCGGCCAGGTGAACCAGGCCCTGCGTCGCTGGCTGGCGGCCTGAATGCCCATGAACGCCGAGACCCCCGAGTCCATCCGCAAGGCGCAGATCGATGCCGTGCTGCTCAAGCTGCCGGGCGTCATCGCAAAAAAAATAAACAGCCTGGACGCCTACTTCGTGAACGACAGGATGTTTGCCTGCATCAGCGGCAAGGGCATCGGCCTGCGCCTGCCCGCCGCCACGGCGACCGAGCTCCAGTTCTCGAGGGACAACGTGGTCCCGTTCCAGCCCAGCGGCATGCCGAGTTCCCGCGAATGGATCCAGATCGATCGCGCCGACGCGCTCGAGTACGACAAGGATCTCGCGCTGTTCCAGGCCTCGCTCGACTACGTGAAAGCGGCCCGGGGCCGCTAGCCGTCCAGGTTTCAGCCCTTGAGCTGCAGCGATTTGTACTCGAGGAATTCCTCCAGTCCGTAGACGCCGGCCTCGCGGCCGTGGCCGGATTGCTTGAAGCCGCCGAAGGGCGCGTTCATGTTGAAGGCGCCGCCGTTCACGTCCACCTGCCCGGCGCGTATGCGGCGCGCGACCTTCTGCGCGCGCGCGTCATCCGTGGACCACACCGCGCCTGCCAGGCCATAAGGCGTGTCATTCGCGATGCGCACCGCTTCTTCCTCGTCCTGGTACGCGATGATGGAGAGCACCGGCCCGAAAATCTCTTCCTGCGCGATGGTCATCGAGTTCTTCACCTTGCCGAAAATGGTCGGCTTGACGAAGTAACCGCCTGGCAGGCCGTCGGGCTGGTCCGCGCCGCCCGTGAGGAGTTCCGCGCCTTCGGCGACGCCCTTCTTGATGTAGTCCCGCACGCGCTCGAGCTGCATTTGTGAAGAGAGCGGGCCGAGGCGCGTCGCCTCCGACATCGGGTCGCCCAGGGTGAAGCCCTTGGCGGCTTCCACCGCCAGCTTCGCCGCTTCATCGTATTTCGACGCCGGCACCAGCATGCGCGTGAGGGCGGTGCAGGTCTGGCCCGAGTTCAGGTAGCAGCCGGTCACGGTTCCCTTCACCGCGGCGGCGAGGTCGGCATCTTCCAGGATCACCGAGGCGGACTTGCCGCCGAGTTCCAGCGCGACCCGCTTGACGGTCTGTGCGGCGACTTCAGAGATCCGTTTTCCGGCGCGCGTCGAGCCGGTGAAGGAAATCATGTCTACTTGCGGATGCTTCACCAGCGCCTCGCCGGCGGCGGGCCCGAAGCCGGTCACCAGGTTGAAGACGCCTTTGGGCAGGCCTGCGGCCTCGATCACTTCGGCGAGGATGAAGGCGTTGAACGGCGCGACCTCGGAAGGCTTGAGCACGACAGTGCAGCCCGCGGCGAGCGCCGGCGCCACCTTGAGCGCGATCTGGTGCAGTGGATAGTTCCAGGGCGTGATGGCCCCGACGACTCCCACGGGCTCCCGTACCACAAGGGAATTTCCGTTCTTCGACTCAAAAGAAAAGGACGAGGCAATCTTCGAATAATTCGCGAAATTGGCGATCGGCAGCCCGGCCTGGATGCGTCCCGCAAGCTTGATCGGCATGCCGACTTCCTGCGCGATGGTCGAGCCAAGTTCCGCCGCGCGCGCCTTCAGACCGTCGGAAATCTTCTGCAGGTACGCCGCGCGATCCGCGGCGGGCGTGGCGCTCCATCCCTCGAATGCCGCGCGCGCCGCGGCCACCGCCGCGTCGACATCTTTGTCGATCCCGGCCGGAACCTTGCCCATCACCGCGCCCGTGCCGGCGTTGTGCACGTCGATGGTTTCCTTCGAGGAAGGCGCAACCCACTGGCCGTTGATGAAGAACTTGTCGCGCAGAATCATGGAAAGATCCTCGGGAAAGCAATGCGGAGCGCTACTATACCGTCCAGCCATGGCCGGGGAAAGCCAGTTTTCATTGTTGACCGAGCGGCGTTTCCTGCCGTTCTTCCTGACGCAGTTCTTCGGCGCGGGCAATGACAACGTCTTCAAGTTCGCCTTCACCGTGCTCGCGACCTACAGCGCGGCCGAGTGGGGCGGGCTGGAGCCGAAGTCGGCGGGCGCGGTCATCGGCGGCCTGTTCATCCTGCCGTTCGTGCTGTTCTCGGCCACCTCCGGCCAGCTCGCCGACAAGTACGACAAGGCGGCGATGATCCGCTTCGTCAAAGACCTTGAGATCGGCATCATGCTGGTAATCGCCGCGGGCTTCGTCTTCAAGGTCGTGGCGCTGCTTTTCGCCGGCGTGTTCCTGATGGGATTGCATTCGACGCTGTTCGGCCCGGTGAAATACGCCTACCTGCCGCAGCATCTGGACGATGGCGAGCTCACTGGCGGCAACGGCATGGTGGAGATGGGCACCTTCGTCGCCATCCTGCTCGGCACGATCCTGGGCGGCGTGCTGGTCGGCATCCCGGAGGTCGGTCCCAACTGGGTGGCGGGCGTGTCGATCCTGCTGGCGATCGTCGGGCGCGTCGTCGCGGGATTCGTACCCGCGTCGCCCGCGCCGGAGCCGGGCATGACGATCAACTGGAATCCATTCACCGAGACCTGGAAGAACCTCGGCCACGCACGCGGCAACCGCTCGGTGTTCCTGTCGCTGCTGGGCATCTCGTGGCTGTGGTTCTTCGGCTCAATCTTCCTCACCACCTTCACCGGCTTCGCCAAGGAGACGCTGGGCGGCGACCAGAACGTGGTCACGCTGCTGCTGGCGATCTTCTCCATCGGCATCGGCATCGGTTCGCTGTTGTGCGAGCGGCTCTCGGGCCACAAGGTGGAGATCGGCCTGGTGCCTTTCGGATCCATCGGCATGACGGTGTTCGCGGTCGACCTGTGGCTGGCAAGCAGCGCCATGGCGCCGGCGGCGGAATTGTCGGGGCTGTCCGCGTTCCTCGCCGACCGCGCCCACTGGCGCGTGATGGCGGACCTGTTCCTGCTCGCCATGTTCTCCGGTTTCTACAGCGTGCCGCTGTACGCGCTGATCCAGAGCCGCTGCGAGCCTACGCACCGCGCGCGCATCATCGCCGCCAACAACATCCTGAACGCGCTGTTCATGGTCGTTGCCTCGGTCATGTCGGCGGCGCTGCTGCACGCGGGGCTCAGCCTGCCGCAGCTATACCTCGTGGTCGCCCTGCTGAATGCAGCGGTGGCGCTCTACATCTACACGCTGGTGCCTGAGTTCCTGATGCGCTTCATCGTCTGGATGCTGATCCACACGGTGTACCGGCTGGAAAAATCGGGACTGGAAATGATTCCGGACGAAGGCGCGGCGGTGATCGTCTGCAACCACGTGAGCTTCGTCGACGCGCTGGTGATCGCCGCCGCCTGCCCGCGGCCGATCCGCTTCGTGATGGACCACCGCATTTTCGGGATCCCGGTGCTGTCGTTCGTGTTCCGCACCAGCCGAGCGATCCCGATCGCGCCCGCGAAGGAAGATCCGGCAATGATGGAGCGCGCCTTCGCGGAGGTCGCGCGGGCGCTGCAGGAGGGCGACCTGGTGGCGCTCTTCCCCGAGGGGCGCATCACCGACACCGGCGAGCTCTACCCGTTCCGGCCGGGCATCACGCGCATCTTGGCGGCGACACCGGTCCCGGTGGTGCCGATGGCATTGCGCGGTCTGTGGGGTTCGTTCTTCTCGCGCAAGGACGGCGCGGCGATGAGCAAGCCGGCGCGCTTCGTGCCGTTCCGCCGCATCGGCCTCGTGGTGGCTACTCCGGTGGCTCCGGCGGCGGCGACGCCGGAAGCGCTGCAGGCGAGCGTGCTAGCCATGCGCGGCGACTGGCGCTAGCTATACTTCGGCTTCAACCGATACGGAGCTCCCGATGGCGCGCAGTGGCAAGGCGGCGGTCTGCCGCGAACTGAATAAACCGGTCGTCGTCGAGACGATTTCCGTGGACAGCCCCAAGCGTGGCGAGGTGATGGTCAAGCTCGCCGCCTGCGGCGTCTGCCACTCGGACCTGTCGGCTACTAACGGCACGATCGCGCTGCCGCCGCCGTTGGTGCTCGGCCACGAGGGTGCGGGTGAAGTGGTCGAAGTGGGCGAGGGCGTCACTGGCTTGGCTATCGGCGACCACGTCGTCACCTCTTTCATCTACATGTGCGGCAAGTGCAGCTTCTGCGCGGGTGGGCGCCCGGTGCTGTGCGTGGAGCAGGGCAAGGCGCTGGTGACGCCTCCCGAAGGCACGCCGCGCATCAAGGACAAGGACGGCAAGCCGCTCAACATATTTTCCGGCTGCGGCGTGATGGCGGAGTACGCGACGATGTCGGTGGACAACGTCGTGAAGATCGATCCGAAGATTCCGCTCGACCGCGCGGCGCTGGTGGGCTGCGCCGTGACCACGGGCGTGGGCGCGGTGTTCAACACGGCAAAGGTGGAGCCGGGTTCCAGCGTGGCGGTGTTCGGCTGCGGCGGCGTGGGCCTGAACGCCATCCAGGGCGCGGCGATCGCGGGGGCGGAGATCATCCTTGCCATCGACACCATGCAGTCGAAGCTCGACATGGCGAGGAAATTCGGCGCCACCCACGCCCTGCTGACGAAGCCCGGCGAGGATCCGGCCAAGGAGATCAAGAAGCTCACCGGCGGCGGGCCGGACTACGCGTTCGAATGCGTCGGCTCGGGCGCGCTGGCGGAACTCGCCTACAAGGTGATCCGGCGCGGCGGCAAGGCGGTGATCGTCGGCGTGGCGCGCGCCACCGACGCGGCCTCGATCCGGCCGATGGGCATGGTGTTCGAGGAAAAGACCCTGCAGGGCAGCTACTTCGGTTCCTGCGTGCCGCGCATCGACTTCCCGCGCATGCTGCAGCTCTACATGGCGGGAAAGCTCAAGCTGGATGAACTGATCACGAAGCGCTACAAGATCGACGAAGCGCCGCAGGCCTTTGCCGATCTCGAATCCGGCAAGAATGCCCGCGGGGTGATTGTTTTCTAGTTTTCGATCTTGATGTTGGCGTTTTTGATGATGGTCGCGTAGCGGTCCTGCTCGCGTCTCATGTAGGCCATCATCTCGTCGGGCGTGTTCGAAGCCGTGTCCATGCCGACCGCGATGTAGCGGTCCTTCAGGTCGGCCCCTTGCACCGCCTTCGCGATCTCCGCGGCGAGTTTGACGAGGATGTCGCGCGGGGTGCCCGCCGGCGCCGCGTAGCCTACCCAGGCCGCGCAGTCGTAGCCCGGCAGGTCCGCCGACTCGGCGAGCGAGGGCACGCCGGGCAGCGCGGCGCTGGGCCTGGCGCTGGTGACGCCGAAGGTCTTCAGCTTGCCGGACTTGATGAAGCCGCCGGTCGCGGCAACCGTCTCGACGGCGTAGGCGACCTGCCCGCCGATCACGTCGGTGAGCGCCGGCACGCTGCCCTTGTAGGGGATGTGCACCACCTTCAACTGCGCCATCGAATTGAACAGCTCCGCGAACATGTGCGCCGTCGCGCCCGTGCCAGACGATGCAAACGTGTATTTGCCCGGATTCGCCCGCACCAGCGCGAGAAACTCCTTCGCGTTCGACGCCGGGAAATTCGCCGGCACCACTAGCGCGAAGGGCGCGGCCGCGATCAGGCTGATCGGCGCCAGGTCCTTGAGCGGGTCGTAGGGGATCTTCTGCAGGTTCGGCATGATCGAGATCGGCCCGCTCGAGGCCGCGAGCAGCGTGTAGCCGTCCGGCGCCGACTTGGCGACCATGTCGGTGCCGATCGATCCGCCGGCGCCCGGCTTGTTCTCCATGATGAACGGCTGGCCGAGCTGCTGCGAAAGCTTCTCGCCGACGATGCGCGCGGCGATGTCGGTCGCCTGGCCTGGCGGCCAGGGGATGATGACCTTGATCGGACGGTTGGGATACTGCTGCGCGCCGGCAGCGAAGCTCAGGGCAAGCGAGAACAGGAAGAAAAGAAATTTCATATCAAACCACTTCGAACAGCCCGGCCGCTCCCATGCCGCCGCCGACGCACATCGTCACCACGACGTACTTCACGCCGCGGCGCTTGCCTTCGATCAGTGCGTGGCCGACCAGGCGCGAGCCGGTGACGCCGTACGGGTGGCCGACCGCGATCGCGCCGCCGTCGACGTTCAGCCGGTCGTTCGGGATGCCGAGCTTGTCGCGGCAGTAGATCACCTGCACCGCGAACGCTTCGTTCAGTTCCCACAGGCCGATGTCGGAAACCTTCAGTCCCGTGCGCGCGAGCAGCTTCGGGATCGCGAATACCGGGCCGATGCCCATTTCGTTCGGTTCGCAGCCGGCGACCGCGAAACCGCGGTAGATGCCCAGCGGCTTCAGGCCGCGCTTCGCCGCCTGCTTGTCGCTCATCAGCACCTGCGCCGCCGCGCCGTCGGAGAACTGGCTGGC
The DNA here is from genome assembly GCA_025358705.1 of Betaproteobacteria bacterium. GTDB lineage: Bacteria > Pseudomonadota > Gammaproteobacteria > Burkholderiales > SG8-39 > RBG-16-66-20. The sequence goes on from JANYII010000028.1 coordinate 8,406, forward strand.
GTTGCCCGCCGCGATCACGCCGCCCTCGATCGCCGGCTTGATCTGCGATACGCCCTCGTAGGTGGTGTCGGCGCGGATGCCCTCGTCGTGCTCGGCGGTGACTTCCTTCATCGTCTCGGTGCTGGTGACCTTGTCCACCACCTTCATCATGGTGGTGATCGGCGCGATCTCGTCCTTGAACTTGCCCTCGGCGCGAGACTTCGCGGCGCGATTCTGGCTCTCGACGCCGTAGCGGTCCTGGGCTTCGCGCGCGATGCCATATTTCTTCGAGACGTACTCGGCGGTCTGCAGCATGTTCCAGTAGATCTCCGGCTTGTTCTTGACCAGCCATTCATCCTTGCCGTGGTGCTTGTTGGCCTCGTTCTGCACCAGCGAGATCGACTCCACGCCACCGGCGACGAAAATGTCCGCCTCGCCGGCGATGATGCGCTGCGCGGCGAGCGCCACGGTCTGCAGGCCGGAAGAGCAGAAGCGGTTCACGGTCATGCCCGACACCGTCGCCGGCATGCCGGCGCGCAGCGCGATCTGGCGCGCGATGTTGCCGCCGGTCGCGCCCTCGGGCGTGGCGCAGCCCATGATCACGTCCTCGACCTCGGCGGGCGCGAGCTTGGCGCGCTCCAGCGCCGCCTTCACGACATGGCCGCCCATGGTCGCGCCATGGGTCATGTTGAGCGCCCCGCGCCAGCTCTTGCACAGGGGGGTTCTTGCGGTGGAAACGATCACGGCATCAGTCATTGAATTTCCTTCCTTCGTTTGCGAGTTTCACGAGTAATGGGGCCGGTTTCCATACTTCGCCCTGGTATCCAGCTTGGAACTTGAGAATTGAATTCAAAACATTCTTCAAACCAACCGTATCCGCATAGAACATCGGTCCGCCGCGATAGGGCGGGAAGCCGTAGCCGGTCAGGTAGACCATGTCGATGTCGGAAGCCCTGAGCGCGATGCCTTCCTCGAGGATGTAGGCCGCTTCGTTGACGAGCGCGTAGATCAGGCGCTCGACGATTTCCTCGTCGGAAATCTGGCGCGTCTTGATGTTGTTGTCTTTCCTGTATTGCTCGATGATTTTCTCGACCTCGGCATCGGGGATCGGCGAGCGGTTGGGCAATTCGTAGCGGTACCAGCCCTTGCCGGTCTTCTGGCCGAAGCGCCCGAGCTCGGCGACCTTGTCGCCGATCTTCGAATAGATGAAATTCGGCCGCTCGACATAGCGGCGCTTGCGGATCTCCCAGCCGATGTCGAGGCCCGCCATGTCGCCCATCGCGAGCGGTCCCATCGCCATGCCCCACTTGTACGCGGCCGCGTCCACCTGCTGCGGGCTGCAGCCTTCGTCCAGCAGGAACAGCGACTGCTGGCCGTACTTCTCGATCATGCGGTTGCCGATGAAGCCGTCGCAGACGCCGGACACCACCGGCACCTTCTTGATGGCCTTGCCCAGCTTCATGGTGGTGGCCAGCACGTCTTTCGCGGTCTTCGCGCCGCGCACCACTTCAAGCAGGCGCATCACGTTCGCCGGCGAAAAGAAATGCGTGCCGATCACGTCCTGCGGCCGCTTGGTGACATCGGCGATGGCATTGACGTCCAGCGTCGAGGTATTGGTGGCGAGGATGGCGCCCGGCTTCATCACCGCGTCCAGCTTCCTGAAGATGTCCTGCTTCACGTCCATGCGCTCGAACACCGCCTCGATGACGATGTCCGCGTTCTTGCCGGCGGCGAGGTCAAGTGCCGGGGTGATCAGCGCCATGCGCTTGTCCATCTCGTCCTGCTTCAGCCGGCCCTTGGAGACGGTGGCGGCGTAGTTCTTTTTGATCGTCGCCATGCCGCGGTCGAGCGCGTCCTGCTTCATCTCCATGATCGTCACCGGGATGCCGACGTTGACGAAATTCATCGTGATTCCGCCGCCCATGGTGCCGGCGCCGATCACCGCCGCGCTCTTCACCGGGCGCAGCGGCGTATCTTCCGGCACGTCGGGAATCTTCGAGGTCTGGCGCTCGGCGAAGAACATGTGGCGCATCGCCTTCGATTCGTTGCCTTCGACCAGCACCATGAAACGCTCGCGCTCGAACTTGCGGCCTTCGTCGAAGGGCCTGGTCGCCGCGGCTTCGCAGCAGGCGACGATCTCGAGCGGGGCGGGGTAGCCGCGCGATGTTTTCTTCACTTCCGCGCGCACCGCGTCGAAGAACGCCTTCGGGTCGCCTTCCATCTTGGCGGGCAGGTCGCGGATTCTTTTCGGGCCTTTCTTGTCCGCCAGCAATTTTCTTGTGAATTCCAGGGCTCCCTGCAGAAGATCTCCCTGCACTACATCGTCCACCAGTCCAAGACTCTTCGCCTTGTCGCCGGAAACTGCGCTGCCGGTGGTCATCATCTTCACCGCTTCGGCCATCGGCACCACGCGCGGCAGGCGTTGCGTGCCGCCCGAGCCGGGCAGCAGGCCGAGCTTCACTTCGGGGAGTCCCAGTTGCGCCTTCGGCATCGCCACGCGATAGTGGCAGCCGAGCGCGAGCTCGAGGCCGCCGCCCAGCGCAAAACCGCCGATCGCCCCGACCAGCGGTTTTTTAAGCCCGTCCTGGATGTCGTTCAGTTCCGGCAGCACCGGCGAGACGCGCGATTTCTCGGTGTTGAATTCGCGGATTTCGGCGCCGCCGGAGAACGCCTTCTCCGAGCCGATCAGCACGATCGCCTTGACCGCAGGATCGGCGTCCGCTTTCGTCAGCGCGCCGCCGACATGGACACGATTGGCCGCCGACATGCTGTTGACCGGCGGATTGTTCATGGTGATGACGGCGATGCCGTCGACAACGGTATAGGAAGCCGCGTCGCTCATTGCGGGAAATCTCCTCCTCAGGGGATGCGCAATTCTAGCAAGGCTGTCACACCAGGGGAGTAGCATCTGCGCTGTCGTTTCAAACTCGATCGGGAGCAAAAAATGCCGTTCGGATTCGGACGCAGTCTCGGGGTCGCGGTCGCCTTGGTCGTGCTTGTCGCGCTACCGGCGGCGGCGCGCGCGCAGGCCTATCCGTCCAAGCCGCTGCGGCTGCTGGTTGGCTTCCCGGCGGGCGGCAGCACCGACCTGCTCGCGCGCACGCTGGTGCCAGGGCTGTCGCAGGCGCTCGGGCAGCCGGTAGTGGTGGAGAACCGGCCGGGCGCCGGCGGCAATATCGCGGGCGAGGCGACGGCGAAGTCGGCGCCGGACGGCTACACGCTGTTCATGACCACGGTGGCGAGCCACGCCATCAACCCGCACCTCTATAGCAAGATGCCCTACGACACGATCAAGGACTTCACCCCGGTGACCCTGGCTGCATCTTATCCGCTGCTGCTGGTGGCGCATCCCAATTCCGGGGCCGGCTCGGTCGCCGCGCTGCTGCAGCTGGCGAAGGCGAAGCCGGGCGCGGTGTTCTTCTCTTCGTCCGGCAACGGTTCGCCGGGACACCTGGCAGGGGAGCTATTTCGCGGCATGGGCGGCGTGAACATGGTCCACGTCCCCTACAAGGGAGGCGCGCCGTCGACCACTGCGGTGCTGGCGGGCGAAACGCAGGTCAGCTTCCAGACCATGCCGGCGGTTCTGCCGCACGTGAAGGCGGGCAAGCTGCTTGGCATCGCCGTGACCACCGCGCAGCGCTCGCCTGCGGCGCCGGAAATTCCGACCGTCGGCGAAGCGGGCCTGCCCGGATACGATGTCAGCTCCTGGGCCGGCGTGGTCGGACCGGCCGGCCTGCCGCGGCCGATCGTCGAGCGGCTGCGCAATGAATTCGCGAAGGTCCTGCATTCGGCGGACGTGAAGGAGCGTCTCGCTTCCGAAGGCGCCTCGCCGATCGCGAACCAGCCGGAGCAGTTCGCGGCCTTCATCGCGGACGAGCTGGCGAAGTGGGGCAAGACCGCCCGCGACGCCAACGCGAGGATCGAGTAACCGTTCTGCGCCGCGCTGACCGTACTCAGCGCCGCAGCGCGAGGATCCGCCAGCCCTGCGCGCGCGCCAGGCGCTCGAGCTGCGGGTCGGGATCCACCGCCACCGGGTGCGTCACGAGTTCCAGCAGGGGCCGGTCGTTGATCGAATCCGAGTAGAACCAGCTGTCCGAGAATCCGTCCAGCGGCTGGCCGCGCGCGGCCAACCACTCACGGGTGCGCAAGGCCTTGCCCTCGCGGAAGCTGGGCGTGCCGGTGACTTTGCCGGTGAAGCGGCTGTCGCGCATCTCGGGCTCGGTGGCGATCAGGTGCTCGACCCCGAGTTCCCGCGCGATCGGCTCGGTGATGAAGCGGTTGGTGGCCGTCGCGATCACCACCAGGCCGTCGCGGTGGCTGTCGAGCAGCCGGCGCGCCGAATCCGGGATGCGCGGGACGATCCATTCGCGGACATATTTTTCCCGCCAGGCGAGCAGCGTGGGCATGTCGTACGGCACGAAGAGCTGCAGGAAATACTCGCAGAATTCCAGGGTGCCGGCGCTGCCCTCGCGGTAGCGGCGCACCATGTCGTCTTTCGCCGCCTCGCCAGCGGCCCTGTCGAGGGCGCCTTCGGCGGCGAGGAAGTTGAACCACTCGTCGTCGCTGTCCCCCGTCAACAGGGTATTGTCGAGGTCGAACAGCGCTAGGCGAGTCAAGCCGCGGCGGCGATGCGCTTGATGCCCATCGCTTTCACGGCGTCCGCGATGGCTGCGACGGCACCTGTCATGCCGTCGGGCCCGAAGTGCCCCATGCAGCCGACGCGGAAGGTCTCCACCTGCGTCAGCTTGCCAGGGTAGAGGATGTAGCCGCGCTGCTTCACTTCGTTGTAGAAGCGCTTGAATTCGTAGGCCGGGTCGGCGGGCGCGTGGAAGGTGACGATGATCGGCGCCTGCAGCGCGCGCGGCAGGAAGCTCTGGAAGCCGAGCGCCTGCATGCCGGAGATCAGCTGTTCGCAGTTCCTCGTGTAGCGCGCGCCGCGCGCCGGCTGTCCGCCTTCTTCCTCGAACTGGCGGATCGCCTCGTCCAGCGCCGCCACCACGTGGGTGGGCGGCGTGAAGCGCCACTGGGTCGTCTTTTCCATGTATTGCCACTGGTCGTGCAGGTCCATCGCGAGCGAATGCGAGTTGCCCGCGCAATTTTCCAGCACTGCGCGGCGCAGCAGGATGAAGCCCATGCCGGGCACGCCCTCGAGGCATTTGCCCGAGGCGCCGATGATCGCGTCGATCGGCTGCTTGCGCACGTCGATGTCGATCGCGCCGAAGGAACTCATGGCGTCGATGATCAGGCCCTTGCCGTGCTTCGCCGCGACGCGCGCGACATCGTCGAGCGGGTTCAGGATGCCGGTGCCGGTCTCGCAATGCACCAGCGCGACATGCGTGATGGACGGATCCTCCGCCAGCCGGCGGTCGACGTCCTCGGCGCGGACCTGCGCGCTCTCGGCGTAGTCCAGCGTGCTGTGGCGCCGGCCGATGGTCTTGCAGATCTTCGCGATGCGCTGGCAGTAGGCGCCGTTCACCGGCACCAGCACGTGGCCGGCCCTCGGCACCACGCTGCCGAGCGCCGCTTCGACGGCGAAGGTTCCGCTGCCCTGGAGCGGCACGCAGGTGTGCGTGTTTTGAGCGTGGATGATCTTCACGAGGCTTTCGCGCACGCGGGCCGTGATGCGGTTGAAATCCGCGTCCCACGAGCCCCAGTCGCGCAGCATCGCTTCCTTGGTCTTGCGCGAGGTGGTGAGCGGGCCCGGCGTGAGCAGTATCGGGTCTTTGGTCATGATGGTTTCCTCCAGCGTTGCGTGTGGCGCTCTGCAAATCGACCGATGCCAAGATAAAGGATACAGACAGAAAGCGAGGTCAGGGCGATCAGCACCGCCATCGCGGCGGCGGCACCGGGTTCGCCTGCCTCGTCCAGGTTCAGGATCGCCACCGACACCAGGCGGGTGTCCGGCGAGTAGAGGAACACCACCGCCGAGATGGTGGTCATGGCGTTGATGAAAAAGTAGCGGCTGATGTCGATCAGCGCGGGCGAGCAGATCGGCAGCGTGACGCGCCAGAAGGTTTTCCAGAACGGCACCTTGAGCGAGGCCGACACCGACTCGAACTCCGCGTCCAGCGCCTTCAGCGCGGTGACCGCGGTGAGGTGGCCGGTGGTGTAGAAATGGACGATGGTGCAGAGCACGAGGATCGCCATCGTGTGATAGACGAAATGCAGCGGGTTGCCCGCCGCGTTGAAGAAGAAAATGTAGGCGAGGCCGAGCACCAGGCCCGGTACCGCCATGGGGATCAGCGCCAGCAGCTGCACCGGGCCGCGCAGCCAGTTCGCGCCGCGCGTCTTTTCCATCAGGTACGCGCCGGCGAACACCACGGCGGTTCCCGCGGTCGCCGTCCACAGCGCGAGCACGATGCTGTCCTTCAGCCTGCGCCACTACGCCTTCGGCCTCGTCGACGGCGAGGTCAACACCGCGATGAAGAACAGCATC
>JANYII010000065.1 GCA_025358705.1 Betaproteobacteria bacterium
CCTGGACTATCGCGGCCTGGGCGCGGCCGATGCCGGCGAGAAGTTCAGCAAGCTGGAGTGCGGAGATTTGCAGCATGAGGCCCCCTGTCGAGAGAATGCATTGACGCTGCGCGATGGTAACATCCGCCGCACATGTTGAAACGCGCGCTCCTCGCGATTGCGCTGTTGTTTTTCCTGGTCATCGCGGGTCTTGCGCTGCATGTCGCCACGGCAACTGGAGACACTGTGTTTTCCTGGAAGCGCCCGGACAATCTCGGAGTGAAGGACGGCAGGCTGGCGCTGCCGAAGTCGACGCCGAACTGCGTTTCCAGCCAGGCCGATGCCGCCGACGCCGAGCACTACATCGCGCCGATCCCGTTCAAGGGCGGCGTACCCGCGGCGATGGCGGCGGTGCGCAATGCGGTCGAGGGCATGACCGACGCGATGGTAATCCGCCAGGACGGCAGCTACCTCTATGCCGAATACCGCAGCAAGCTGATGCGTTTCGTGGATGACGTCGAATTCTTCTACGATGACAAGGCGGGCCTGATCCACGTGCGTTCTGCCTCGCGCCTCGGCCGGCGCGACATGGGCGTCAACCGCGCGCGCATCGAAGCCTTCCGCGCGCGCATCAGGTAAAGCTGACGATTACCGGCTGGTGATCCGACGCCTTGGTCTCCAGATCGACCGCGACGGAGGACACTCGAGGCGCAAGGTCCGGCGTGACAAAGACGAAATCGCAGCAGTAAGGCACTTTCTCGTACGTGTCGTCGAACAGGCAGAACGTCGGCGGATGCGGCCGGCCCGGATGCGCGACGCTCCAGCCATCGCTCCAGGTTTCGCGCAGCTTCGCGGCTGATGGATTTTCCGCGCGCATGTTGAAGTCGCCGCAGAGGATCGACGCGGCGGGCCGTTGCATCGGCTCGAACGGGCCCGACTTGTAGCCCGGCTTCGATACGGCGTGCGCGGCGCGCTCGTTTTGCAGTTCGACCAGGCGTGCGACCTGGGCGGCGCGCTGCGTTGCGGAGAAGAATTCGAGGTGCGTGCCGAGCACGCTGACCAGCCCCCAGGATGCCTCGACCACCGCTTCGATGGCGATGCGCGGCATGCTGGGCACCTCGTCCTGCGGCGGCCAGGGCAGCGTGTGGCGGAAAACCTGGCGTACCGGCAGGCGCGACAGGATCATGTTGCCGAATTGTCGCCGGCCGCCTTTGCCGTCGGGTACGTCGACGACAGGGGCGAAGTGCGCGCTATAGCCGGGGAAATGCCTTGCCAGCAGGGAGGGCTGGTCTTCGCCCGAACTGCCCGCCAGCGTGTCGTAGTTGATCGCGACTTCCTGGAAGCAGCATACGTCCGGGTCGCACAGCTCTTTCGATTCGCGCGCGATGCGCGCGGGATCGACTTTGCCGTCCATGCCGCGGCACCACTGGATGTTCCACTGCAACAGCTTCATCTAGCGTATTCCCGCGCGCATGAACGACTGCACGAACTGGCGCTGGAACAGCAGGAACGCGACCAGCAGCGGCGCACTCGTCATCAGGGTCGCGGCGCAGATGATCGACCAGTCGATGCCCTGGTCGGTGGAGGCGAATACCTGCAGCCCGACCGTCAGCGGGCGCGAATTCACCGTGTTGGTGACGATGATCGGCCAGAGGAAATTGTTCCAGTGGTAGCTCACGGACACGAGTGCGTAGGCGATGTACACGGGCTTCGCCAGAGGCACGTAGACCTTCCACAGCACCTGCAAGGGTCCCGCGCCTTCGACGCGCGCCGCGTCGTCCAGCTCCTTCGGCACGGATTTGAAGGTCTGGCGCAGCAGGAACACGCCGAACGCCGAGGCCATGTACGGCAGGCCGATGGCGAGCGTTGAATCGAGGATGCCGAGCTGGGACATGGTGCGGTAGTTCTCAACGATCAGCACGTCGGGCATCACCATCAGCTGGACCAGCACCAGTGCGAAAGCAATGTCGCGCCCCGGGAACTCGTAGCGCGCGAAGGCGTAGGCGGCGAGCGTGCACAGCACCAGCTGCGCGGCGAGGATCAGCGTCACCAGCATGATGGTGTTGAGAAAGTAGCGCGCGAACGGCGCCGCGTTCCAGGCGGTCTCGAAATTGGCGAAGGTCAGCGGCGCGGTCAGCACGAAGCGCGCCGAAAATTCCGCCGGATGGAACGCCGCCCACAGCGCGTAGGCGAGCGGCAGGATCCACAGCACCGCCAGCAGCCACGCTCCCGCGGTTTCGAGAGTGCGTGTCACCGGTAGTGGATGCGCTTCTCGAGGAAACCGAACTGCAGCACCGCGGTGGCGCCGAGGATCACGAGCAGCACCATCGTCAGCGCCGCGGCGTAGGCGGAATCCCAGAACTTGAAGCCGACGTCGTAGATGTAGTACAGCAGCAGCGAAGTCGCATTGTCCGGGCCGCCGCGGGTCATCACCACGATGTGGTCGACCAGGCGGAAGGAATTGATCACCGCGTTCACCAGCACGAACAGCGTCGTCGGCATGAGCAGCGGAAAGGTGATGCGCCGAAAAATGGTCCACGGACCCGCGCCCTCGATACGCGCCGCTTCGTAGAGGTTGGGCGAAACGGCCTGCAGCGCGGCGAGGTAGAAGATCATGAAGAAGCCGGCTTCCTTCCACACCGTGACCACGATCAGGCAGCCGAGCGCGGTCTCGTTGCTGCCGAGCCAGTTGTGGTTCGGCAGGCCGAACAATCCCGTCAGCTGCTCGAGCAGCCCGTACTGCGGCGTATAGAAGAACAGCCAGATGTTGGCCACCGCGATCATCGGCAGCACGGTGGGCGTGAAGAACGCGAGCCGCAGGAAGGCGCGCCCGCGAAGCCGGCCGTTTATCCAGATCGCCATCAGCAGCGCGAGCGCGATCGACACCGGGATGGTGCCGAGCGCGAACCACAGGTTGTTGGCGAGCGACTGCCAGAACACCGGGTCTTCGGCCATCGCCCGGTAGTTGTCCAGGCCGGAGAAGACGGCCGGGCGGTTCGGCTTCGGCGTGGAGAAGAAGCTATGCCAGAGCGTCGCGCCCGCCGGGTAGTGCGTGAACGCCGCGAGCAGGACCGCGGTCGGCAGCAGCAGCAGCCAGCCGTGGACCTGCGCCGCAGTTCGATTCACGTGCGGTTCAAATTACTTTCTGTACGGCTTGAGGATCCGCTCCGCCTCGCGTTGCGCGTCCTTCATCGCGGCTTCCGGCGTCTTGCTGCCGGTGAGCGCGGCCTGCAGCCCGTCGTTCAGGGCCTTGGTCACGCGCTGGTTGTCGTGCGTCGACAGTTCGGCGACCGCGTACTGCAGCTGGTCGCGTGCCACCGCCGCCTGCGGGAAGCCCTGCACGTATTTCTTCATCTCGGGCGTATCCCACGCATCGGCGCGCGCCGCGACATAGCCGGTGTCGATGCCCCACTGCGCCGCGCGCTCGGGCGAGGTCATCCACTTGGCGAAGCGCATCGCGGCCTCGCGCTGCTGCGGCGTGGATTTCTTGAACAGGTAGAAGTTGCCCCCGCCGGTGGGCGTGCCGGGGCGCTTGCCGGAGGGCAGCATCGCCACGCCGAAGTCGAACTTGGCATTGGACCGGACGTTGGTGAGATTGCCGGTGGTGGTCCACATGATCGCCACCTTGCGCTCGAAGAAATCCTTCGGCGTCGTGCCCCACTCGATGATTCCCGGCTTCATGATGTTGTGCTTCTTCGAAAGGTCGACCCAGTACTGCAGGGCTTCGATCACGGCCGGGTTGTCGTAGTAGGTCTGCGTGCCGTCCTTGTTCATCAGCACGACGTTATTCTGCGTCGTGAAGGCCTGGAACAGCCAGTACGGAAAACCAGACGAAGGTACCTGCACGCCCCATTGCGCGACATTGCCGGAAGCGTCCTTTTTGGTCAGCTTCTTGCCGAATTCCACCATCTCGTTCCAGCTGGCCGGCGCCTTGTTCGGGTCGAGCCCCGCCTCCTTGAACGCTTCCTTGTTCCAGTAGGCCACGATGGTCGAGCGCTGGAACGGGATGCCCCAGGTCTTGCCGCCCGTCTGGCTGTTTTCCATGAAGCCGGGGAAAAAGCTCTTGTGCCAGGCCTTGTCGCTGTCCGTCTTGAGGAGTTCGTCCCACGCCACGATCGCGTCCTCGTCGATCAGGCTGTACATGTCGGTGGAGAGCAGCACCGAGAGCACCGGCGGGTCGCCCGCTTTATTCGCGGTGAGCGCCTTGACGATGGATTCCTGGTACGTACCGGAGTAGATCGGCTTCACCTTGACGCCGGGATTCTCCTTCTCGAACGCGGCCGCGTAGCCGTCGATGATCTTGGTGATCGGGCCGCCGACCGCGACCGGGTAGTAGAACGAGATTTCGGTCTGCGCGCCCGCCTGGACGGCGAACAGGGATCCGGCGGCGAGCATTGCAAGGGCGAGACGTTTCAGCATGGTTCCTCCGTTGACAGATAGGGTAACGAACAGCGTAGTCATGAACAGCGCAGGCCCGTCGCGGCGTCGAAAGCATGCGTCGCGTCCGGGTTCCAGGAAAGCTTGACGGCAGTGCCCGCGGCATAGCTCGCCGCGCGCGCCACGCGCACCGTAAGCGTTTCGGCTCCCGCGCGGCAGGCGACGATTGAATCGGCACCCAGATATTCGATGCTTTCGACCTCCGCGGCGAGACCCTCGGCGCCTATGTGAATATCCTCAGGGCGCACACCCAGCAATTGTCCGGCCTTTGTATGACCGGGAAGTGAAACGACGTTCATGGGCGGCGTACCGACGAAGCGCGCGGTGAACGCGGTGGCGGGGCGGTTGTACAACTCTTCCGGAGTGCCGTCCTGCTCGATGCGCCCGTCGCGCAGCAGGATCACCTGGTCGGCCATCGTCATCGCCTCGGTCTGGTCGTGCGTGACGTAGACCATGGTGATGCCGAGCTTGCGCTGCAAGGCGCGGATCTCGCGCCGCATTTCCTGGCGCAGCTGGGCGTCGAGGTTGGACAGCGGCTCGTCCATCAAGCACACCGGCGCTTCGGCGATGATCGCGCGGCCGAGCGCGACGCGCTGCTGCTGGCCGCCCGAGAGCTGGGAAGGCTTGCGTTCGAGCAGTTTTTCCAGGCCAAGCAGATCGGCGACCCGCGCGAGGCGGCGGGCGCGGTCCGCGGCGTCGATTTTTCGAACCTTCAATCCGAAAACGATGTTCTCGGCGACCGAAAGGTGCGGGAACAGGGCGTAGGACTGGAACACCATGGAGATGCCGCGTTGCGCGGGAGGCAAGCCGGTGACGTCGCTTCCGCCGATGAGCACCTGTCCGGAGCTCACGTCGTCCAGCCCCGCAATCAGGCGCAGCGTGGTGGATTTGCCGCAGCCCGACGGGCCGAGCAGCACGACGAAACGTCCTGCGGCCGCTTCGAAGCTGACATCGTTTACGGCGCGCGCCGAGTCCCAGGACTTGCTCACGCCGCGCAGGCTGATTGCCGACACCCGGTATTCCTCCCCGCCCAATCCTACTGGAATTCCGTTGCGGGGAAGGACACAATACGTGCCGATGCCCGCTACGTTTCGACTGCCGATACTGCTGTTGTTCCTGACTTTCACCCCGTGCGCGCTCGCGCAGCAGAAGGCCATGCCCGGCGCCGAGGCAAGCGCCGAGGAAACACTTTCGGCAGTGGTGCTCGTCCGGGCGAAGATCCTGCCCAACGCGCGCAGCACCGCGACGCTGGGACCGCAGCGCGAAGGCTCGGGCGTGCTGGTGCGCGACGGCTACGTGGCGACCATCGGCTACCTGGTGATCGAGTCCGAGGCAATCGAAGTGACCGGCGTCGACGGCAAGTCCGTGCCGGCCGCGCTCGCCGCCTACGACCATGGCACCGGCTTCGGCCTGCTCAAGCTGCTTGCACCGCTCGCCGGCAGGCCGCTGCCGATCGGCGATTCGAACGCCATCGCGGAGCGCGAGCCGGCGCTGGTGGCGGCCTTCGGCGCCGATGGCGTCAACGTAGTGCACGTCGTGTCGCGTCGTCCGTTTTCCGGTAGCTGGGAATACATGCTGGATGCGGCGATTTTCACCTATCCGGCGGTGATGAACTGGTCGGGCGCGTCGCTCATCAGTGCGAAGGGCGAACTGCTCGGCCTGGGATCGCTGATCGTGGCCGACTCGGCGGGCACCGGCACCGAATCGCCCGGCAACATGTTCGTGCCGGCGAGCCTGCTCAAATCCGTGCTCGAGGACCTGATCGCGCGCGGCAGGGCGGCGGGCCCGGTGCGCCCCTGGATGGGCATCAACACCGAAGAAGTGCGCGGCCGGCTGTTCGTGACGCGCGTGTCGCCAGACGGACCGGCGGACAAGGCGGGGTTGAAGGGCGGCGACATCCTGATCGGCGTCGGCAGCAACGAGGTTTCATCGCTGGCTGAGTTCTACCGCAGGGTCTGGGCGCTGGGCGCGGCCGGCGTCGATGTGCCGCTGCGCGTGTTGCAGGGAGTGCAGGTCAGGGACGTGACGGTGCGCTCGATCGACCGCGTGGACTACTTCCGCGCCCGGCCGAGCTACTAACGACTATCTAATCACGATGTCCTTCGGATAAGGTTCGACGCCTTCGGTCAGCGTCGAGGGCGGCGTGCGGCGCAGCATGTCGTCGCTGATCGGCGCGTCGCCCACCGCCTGCGCATAACGCACGTTCTTCTGCATTTCTTCCAGGTACAGGTTCTGCCCCTTGAAGTGGCGTTCCGCGTACTCGTAGGCGCGCGCGAGCTGCAGGTCGAGCCGCTTGGCCGCGTTAATGTAGAAGCCGGGCGTCTTGCGCACCAGGTCATTGCCCGAGGTGAACAGGATCTGGGTGCGGCCGCCCGGCAGCTTTTTCTTCGTCAGGCCGCCCAGCACGAACTCCGGATAGAGCCGGTCGCGGCATTTCTCGAGGTAACAGCGGTCGGCCATCTGCGCGATGATGTCCGCGGTGCCGAGCATGTGCCCGACGCGGCGCAGCAGCGTGTTGCTCAGCGGGATCGTTTCCGCGCGGCGTTCGTAGCCCGTGTAGTGCACGATGGTCGCGCCGGCACTCGCATAGCGCTTGAGCCCGATGCGCGGCAGGTAGCGATGCAGGTGCCTGGAGCCGCGCGTCACGTGCGTCAGGGTGTACTCCGCGCCGTAGCGGTGGCGCCGGTCGCGGCGCTTGCGCAGGTAGCCGAAATCGTGGAACAGCGCGGTGACCACGCCGAGCGAGAAGCAGGCCGCGGGCAGCGGCGCCGAGTCGCTGACGCGCGAGCGCGTTACCTTGCGGCTGCGCTCGTAACCGTCCATCAGCCGCGTCATGGCGAGCGTGACGTCGAGCACGTGCTGGATGTCGTGATACTCGGTGTCGCAGGGCAGGTAGTCCGGATGCTCGCCGCAGTAGAGCAGGCCGATGTCCTCGAACGCGCGCGCGATCGCGTCCGCCGGCGTGCCAGCGCCCTGGGGCGTTCCTTTCCTGCCGCCGGAGGCCTTGCCGTCGTAGAGGCCGTGAAACACGCGCATCACCTCGCCGGCCACCTGCTGCAGGTCGGTCGTGCGGATCGTGTTCGAAACGTCGTGATCGCTGCGACGCATGGCGCCGTTCCCTTCCCCCTTGCAAGTATTATAGGATGCGACTAGATCGCTCGGCCGGCGATGAAGTTTTTCACGCTGCAGGCGTGTCCATGCCGGGCCCGGCGATCCGAATAACCGGCATAAATGATCAGGAAGCGGAAGTAATGCGCGCGGCGGGGCAGGGCTGAGGGGGAGAGGCATTGACAAGCCAGTCGCTGACCGAAGAGGAACGGGTGCAGATCGAAGCGCGCATCGCCGCCCTCGAGATCGAGCACCACGACCTGGACGACGTGATCGACCGGCTGTCGGAGCAGCCGGACCAGGACCAGTTGCAGCTGCGGCGCTTCAAGAAGCGCAAGCTCGTCCTCAAGGATTCCATTTCCCGGCTGAAAATTTTGCTGGTGCCGGACATTCCTGCTTGATTGCATTGATACAGCGCGTGAGCGAAGCGCGCGTCGAGGTCGATGGAAACATCGTTGGAGAAATCGGGCGTGGCATTCTCGCCCTGGTCGGCGTCGAGCGTGGTGATGCCGAAGCGCAGGCCGAACGGCTGGTGGAAAAAGTGCTCGGCTACCGCATATTTCCGGACGACGCCGGCAAGATGAATCTCTCACTGCTGGACATTAAGGGCGAACTGCTGGCCGTGCCGCAATTCACGCTGGCGGCGGACACGAAGAGCGGGACGCGGGCGGGATTCTCGACAGCCGCCTCGCCCGAGGACGGGCTGCGGCTTTTTGATCGCTTCGTGGAAATTTCAGGTGGAAAAATTCCTCAAAAAATCAAAACCGGCCGCTTCGGCGCTGACATGAAAGTAAGCCTGGTCAACGACGGGCCCGTGACTTTCTGGCTGCAGGCCTGTCCCCGCGCAGGCAGGGATCCATGACACTTTTCGTCCTGAAATTCGCGGGCGCGACGATCTCGAGCAGTTGCAGGTCCTTCGAGTGGCTGATTTCGCGGTGCCGGATGCCGGGCGGCTGGTAGAAGCAGGTTCCCGGCTTCATCTTCACCTTGCCTACGCCTTCGTACTCGAATACGGCGGTGCCCCTGAGCACGTAGACGAACTGCACCTTGCAGTCGTGCCGGTGCCATTGGCCGTGCGGTGCCTTGCCGGGCCGCGCCCGGATGACGTGCGCCACGACCTTGCCGCGGGTCGCCCGCTTGATGCCGAGGTCGCGATATTCGAAATAGGCCCGCAGGCCGCGCCGCCTGAATTGCGAGGCCTTGAAATGCTGGACCATGAATTTCGAATTCATGCGCCAAATTCTACAGAATTACGCATTTTCGGATTATCCTTGCGCTCCCCATGTCCGACCTGTTTATCGGCGTCAAACCCGTTGAAGAACGCCATCGCATCGACGCGGGGCGCCTGGAGGATTTTCTCAAGAGCCGGGTCGAGGGCTTTCGCGGTCCGCTGCTGGTGGAGCAGTTCAAGGGCGGCCAGTCGAATCCGACGTACCGCGTGACCGCAGGCGGCAAGCGCTACGCGCTGCGCAAGAAGCCGCCGGGCAAGCTGCTGCCCTCCGCCCATGCGGTGGACCGCGAATTCAAGGTGATCAGGGCGCTGCACCAGACCGGATTTCCGGTCGCCAAGCCGTACGTGCTTTGCGAAGACGACGCGGTGATCGGCACGTCGTTCTACCTGATGGATTGCATCGAAGGGCGCGTGCTCTGGGACCCGGCGCTGCCGGGCCTGCCGAAGCAGGAGCGCAGCGCGATCTGGGATGAACTCAATCGCGTCATCGCGTTGCTGCACAGCATCGACTACAAATCCGTCGGCCTGCAGGATTTCGGCAAGGCCGGCAGCTACATCGAGCGCCAGGTCGGGCGCTGGACAAAGCAGTACGTCGCTTCCGAGACGGAGAAGATCGAAGCAATGGATAACCTGATTGCCTGGCTGCCGAAAAATATCCCGGCGACGGACGAAACCACCGTGGTGCACGGCGATTACCGGCTCGACAACACCGTGTTCCACCCGACGGAACCGCGACTGCTGGCGGTGCTCGACTGGGAGCTCTCCACGCTCGGTGATCCGCTCGCGGATTTTTCCTATCACTGCATGAGCTGGCACATCCCCTCGACGATGTTCCGCGGCCTGGGCGGCCTGCCGCATGCCGAGCTTGGCATCCCCACCGAGGGCGAGTACGTCGAGCGCTATTTCAAGCGCACCGGCCGCAAGCGCGTCGAGCCGTCGGTGTGGGACTACTACATGGCCTACAACATGTTCCGCCTGGCGGCGATCTGCCAGGGGATCGCCAAGCGCATCGTGGACGGTACCGCCTCGAGCGAGCATGCCCGCGAGGCGGGCGCCCGCGCCAGGCCGCTGGGTGAACTGGGCTGGGCGCAGGTCGAAAAAATTCTGAAGAGGAGCTAGAGCAATGGATTTTGAATACAGCGCGAAGACCAAGGACCTGCAGAAGAAACTGCTCGCCTTCATGGACGAGCACATCTACCCGAACGAACCGAAGTACTACGCGCATGTGCGCGGCGACAAGCGCTGGGAACCGGTGCCGATCATCGAGGAATTGAAGCCCAAGGCGAAAGCGGCCGGCCTGTGGAACCTTTTCCTGCCGCACTCCAAGCGCGTGCAGGGCGGCGGCCTGTCGAACCTCGACTACGCGCCGCTGTGCGAGATCATGGGCCGCGTGTCCTGGTCGCCCGAGGTGTTCAACTGCTCGGCGCCGGATACCGGCAACATGGAGACCATCGAGCGCTACGGGACGGAAGAGCAGAAGAAGCAGTGGCTGGACCCGTTGCTCGATGGAAGGATCCGCTCGGCCTTTCTCATGACCGAACCTGCGGTCGCCTCCTCGGATGCCACCAACATCCAGATGCAGATCCAGCGCAAAGGCGATGACCACATCATTAACGGCCGCAACTGGTGGTCCTCGGGCGCCGGCGACCCGCGCTGCAAGATCTACATCGTGATGGGCAAGACCAACCCGG
>JANYII010000069.1 GCA_025358705.1 Betaproteobacteria bacterium
CACACGCTGCCGAAGGGCAGCCGCTGCTCGAGCATCAGCCCGGCGATGCGCCGCGCGCTGGGATTCGACACCGTGACTTCACTGCCGCCGTCCTCCAGGCGCAGCACCAGGTCTTCGTAGTCCGCCATGCGCTGGTACAGCTCGCGCTGGCTCGCGATCCAGAAATCGTTGCGCTCGGCGAGGTTGATCGCGTAGCGCACGTAGTCGAGCGTGCCCCTGCCGTCGTTGAGCGACGGGTCGCGCGAGAGTTCCGGGTGGTACTGGAAGCTGTAGACGCCGTTCTCCAGCCGGTCGTCGACGCCGGGCAGGCGCGCGCCGTGCGCGCCGTAGATCGCCTCGACCAGCTCGAAGGCCGCGTCGTACTCGTGCGTGCGGTCCCAGCCGCGCAGTGGGCGCCACTCTGCATCCGTGGTGACCACCGGGTGGAACGGGAACCACACGCCCTGGGTGGAAATCGTGCGGCGCACGTCGGTGATGTAGGTGAGCGGCTTGCCGCCGATCTCGCCGCCGACCATCACCTGCGGATCGCGCACGCCGTATTCGATCATGTGGTAGTAGCTGAAGGTGCACAGGCCGACCACGTTCTGGTCGTGCGCGTAGAGGTAGTCCATCGCGTCGATGGTTTCCGGGTGCATGTGCCCGCCCGCGTGCCGGCCGCAGGTGCAGACCATGAAGCCGAGGTTCTTCCCGGCGTTGGCGATGTGCTCGAACAGCCCCTTGCCGTACACGCCCGTGGGCGGATCGCCGATCGAGCTGTCGTTGTGCAGCGCCGGCTCGATGAAATTGTTCTTCGTGGCGCGCTTCACCCAGGCGCTGGCCATCGGCCTGGTGATGTTGGTCGAGAACGCGGGATCCTCGATGTCGTAGCTGGCCGGGATCAGGTTCTGGACCTGGTAGTCGAGCATGGTGAAATCCCGCATGCCGTGCACGTCATGGCGGAACGAGAGCACGCCCTGGTAGGTGCCGAAGGATCGCAGCCGAGTCTGCCACAGCGGCGCGAGGCCCAGGTCGAGCAGCACGCGGCGCAGGAAAAACAGCAGCGTGTCGCCCCAGTGCGTCGGATTCGACCAGTGGCGCACCGCTTCGACATTCAGGTGTGCCTGCAGCATGCCGCCGATCATCTCGAACACCTGGTTCGCGACGTAGGCGGTGCGTTCCGTGACCACGATGCCCGGCCCGAGCGGCGTCGTGGTCGCCGTGGACGCATCCGTGAGATCGCCGGTGAATTCCACCAGTCCGGCCAGCACCCGGCTGCCGGGCGCCGGCACGACACGCTGCGCCTCGTGGCCTGAATAGCCGCTGACATAGGACTGCTCCCAGGCCTCATTCGCGAACGGCGAGCCGGGCAGCCATTGCCAGCCGGTGTAGCCGCGCACCGGCAACGGCTCGCGCGAGACGAGACCCAGCAATGCGGGCGGCAGGTTGGTCCTGCCGGTGACGATGAGGCGCCGGCCCTCGCCGCCGCCGAGCCAGCGCCCGAGGCGACCGATCGTGGCCGGCGAAAGATGCGCGGCGTTCGGCACGAGGAGCGCGCGCATGCCGGAGAGGCGCGCCTCGTCCAGGTCGTCCTCTTCGATGACGTCGTGCTTCAGGTTGCAGCGCGCGAGAAGGAGGCTGGCCGCATTGGGCGCCAGATAGGCGTGCTCGCCCTTCAGCCAGGTGCGCGGCCGGCCCCAGGCGTCGGTGAACGTATAGGTCTGCCCTTTGGCGTGCGCCTCCGCGGCGTAGGCCTTGCGGCTGCGCTCGCTGAAGACAACGGCAATGTCATGCCCGCGTGGGCGGATCCACGAGTTCATCCCTGCGCTACTCCGCCTTGAGGTTCTGCTCGCGGATGATGCGGCCGTAGCGCTTCAGGTCCGCATCGATCAGCGCCTGCAGCTCCTTCGGCGTGCTTGCCTGCGGCACCGCGCCCTGCGCGATCAGCTTGTCGCGCACGTCGGGGAGGGCCACCGCTTCCTTCACGTCGGCGGCGGCCTTGTCGACGATCGCGGTCTGCGTGCCGGTCGGCGCGAGCAGCGCGATCCACGAGCCCGACTCCGCGTCCTTGACGCCGGCCTCGGCGAGCGTCGGCACGTCGGGAATCGCCGGATTGCGCTTCGCGTGCGACACCGCGAGGCCCTTCAATTTTCCCGTCTTGATATGGCCGGATCCTTCCAGCACCGAGGCGAACAGCAGGTTCACCTGGCCCGACATCAGGTCGACCATCGCCGGCCCGCCGCCCTTGTACGGGATGTGCGTCCACTTGGTGCCCGTGGCGGCCTGGAAGATTTCCGCGGTCAGGTGCGGCGAGCCGCCGTTGCCCGAGCTCGCGAAGGTCACGAGGCCTGGCTTGGCTTTCGAGTAGGCGATCAGCTCCTTGACCGAATTCGGCGCGAATGCGGGGCTCGCCATCAGCACGAACGGCAGCTCGCAGACGAGCGAGATCGGCGTGAACGCGGTATCCGCGTTGTACGGCATCTTCGCGTAGAGCGCCGGGTTGATCGAGGTGATGCCGACGTTGGCGATCAGCAGCGTGTAGCCGTCCGGCTTCGCCTTCGCCACCGCGTCGGCGCCGAGCAGCCCGCCCGCGCCGCCGCGGTTCTCCACGATCACAGACTGGCCCCACTTCTGCGTCAGCCGCGCCGCCAGCGTGCGCGCCGAAATGTCCGTGCCGCCGCCCGGCGCGAAGGGCACGATGAAGGTGACCGGCTTCGCGGGCCAGGCTTGCGCGAAGACGCTGGTTGCCGTCGCCAGGAAAATAATGGAAATAAAAAATGAAATTCTCTTCATGTCAATTTTTCGCCCAATCCTCGATGATCGCCTCGTAGATCGCGACCGATTGCCGGATGCGCTCCATGTTGCAGTATTCGTCGGTCTGGTGCGCCATCGCCGCTTCGCCCGGCCCGAGGATCAGCGTGGGCGCGCCGTTGTAGACCTTGCGCAGGTTCGCGGCATCCGTCATGTAGGGCATGGTGCGCGCCGCGGGTGCTTCCTTCAGGATCGGCTTGCAGATTTCGAACACGCGCTGCACCCAGGCTTCCTGCGGTTCGGTCCACACTGCCGGGGTGTCGGCATAGATGTTGAGTTCCCCTTCCGACAGGAGATTCTTCAGGCGCGAGAGCAGGGCCGCATGATCGGTGCCGGGGACGGTACGGATATCCACGCCGATCTTCGCCAGGTCCGGCACCAGGTTGACGCCGCTGCCGCCTTCCACCGTGCCCACGTTCATGGTCGGCAGGCCCATCACCGGGTGCTCCGGCACGCCGAACTGGAATTCCTCCAGCTTCGCGATCGCCTTCGCCGCCTTGTAGATGGCGTTCACGCCGAGCTGCGGCATGGAACCGTGCGCCGACACGCCGTTGAACGTCGCGTGGAACTTGATCGAGCCCTTGTGCCCGACCATCGGGTAGTTCGAGGTCGGCTCGCCCACCACGATGGCGCCCGCCTTGCCCATGAGCTTCGGCAGCCCCGCGAGGTGCCGTGAACCGATGCAGCCGTTCTCTTCCGCCGCCGTAAGTACGAGCACCAGGCCCGGCGTGTTATTCAATTTTTTTGAAAAAGTAACGGCAGCGGCAATCATTGCCGCCACGCCGGCTTTCATATCCGAAGAACCGCGTCCGTAGAGCCTATCGCCGTCCGCTTCGCCGGAAAACGGGTCCTTCGACCACTTGCGCGTGCCGAGCGGCACCACGTCCAGGTGCCCCGTCAGGCACAAGGGATCTTTCCCGGCCTTTCCGCCTATACGAGCAACGACGCTGGTCCGGTCTTTTTCGTATTCGGAGAATTCGACGGAAAAACCCGCCTCCTGCAGCACGCGCGCCGCCATGTGCGCGCAGTCGCGCTCCAGGCCCGGCGGATTAATGGTGTCAAAGCGCAGCAGGTCCCTGGTGAGGGAAACAGCGTCCCGGGTGCTCATGCGGCCATCTTACCCGCTGCGGCGAGCGCCTCGCGGCACTCGCGCACGATGCGCTCGATCAGCTCCTTGCAGCTCGGGATGTCCTTGATGAGGCCGACCACCATGCCGGCGCTGACGATGCCCGCGTCCACTTCGCCCGTCTGCATCGCGTTGCGCCCCTTCGCGCCCGCCACCAGGTGGCGCACGTCCTCGAAAGCCGCGCCCTTCTTCTCCATCGCCACCACTTCATCCGAGACCGCGTTTTTCAGCACGCGGGAGGTGTTTTTCATCGTCCGGAAAATCAGGTTGGTGTCGCGCTCGCCCGCCTTCACCAGCGCGAGCTTCACGTTGTCGTGGATCGGCGCTTCCTTCGTGCACATGAAGCGCGTGCCCATGTTGATGCCTTGTGCTCCTAACGCCAGGCAGGCCGCCATCTGGTAGCCATCCGCGATGCCGCCCGAGGCCAGCACCGGGATCTTGCAGGCGCGCACCGCCGCCGGGATCAGGATGAGGTTGGTCACGTCGTCCTCGCCGGGGTGGCCGGCGCATTCGAAGCCGTCGATGGAGATGCAGTCCACGCCGCTCCTCTCGGCCGAGAGCGCATGCCGCACCGAGGTGCACTTGTGGACCACGGTGATGCCGTGCTCCTTGAACTTCGGCGTCACGTCGCGCGGGTTGTTGCCGGCGGTCTCGACGATCCTGATGCCCGACTCGATGATCACCTTGATGTATTCCGCGTACGGCGGCGGCTTGATCGACGGCAGGATCGTCAGGTTCACGCCGAAAGGCTTCTTCGTCATCGACCGGCAGCGCTCGATCTCCTTGCGCAGGTCCTCCGGCGTCGGCTGCGTCAGCGCGGTGAGGATGCCGAGGCCACCCGCGTTCGACACGGCGGAGGCGAGCTCCGCGTAACCCACCCACTGCATCCCGCCCTGGATGATCGGGTACTGGATGCCGAGCAATTCGGTGACTTTGGTTTTCATGGCCGTAGTATAGGGTCTTGCATCGTTCACCCTTTTGGGTTAATGTTTCGGTCATGGAGCTTGACGACACCCTGGTTGCGCTCGCGGACGAGACCCGCCGCAGCATATTGAAACGCCTCGCGGGCGGTGACGCGCGCGTCACCGAAATCGCGGCGCCGTTCGACATCTCGCTCAATTCCGTTTCCAAGCATATCCGCATCCTGGAGCGCGCGGGCCTGGTGCGCCGCCGCGTCGAGGGACGCGACCACTTCCTTTCGCTCGACGCCGCGCCGCTCGATTCGGCCGCCGCGTGGCTGCAGCGCGAGCGCGCAGCCTGGACCGCGCGCCTCGACAGGCTTGAAGCCGCGCTGCGCGCGGAAGATGCGATTGAAAAAGCAAAATCAAGGAGAAAGACATGAGCCAGGAACGCTCCACGCTGATTCCCCCTTCCACCGTGCGCTTCGAGCGCCTGCTGCCCGGGCCCATCGAGCGCGTCTGGGCCTACCTGACCGAATCGAAGAAGCGCGCCACCTGGCTCGCCGCGGGCGAGTTCGACTTGCGCGTGGGCGGCAAGATCGAGCTGCGCTTCGAAAACTCGAAACTTTCCGACGATGTCGCGCCCGCTGACGCCGCCATGCGTTCCTTCACGGGCAGGATCACGCGCCTCGAGCCGCCGCGCATCCTGGCGCACAGCTGGGATTGGGAAGGCAAGGACTCCGAGGTGCTCTACGAACTCACGCCCAAGGGCAAGGACGTCCTTCTCACCATCCACCACAAGCTGCCGGACGAGCGCGGGCTCAAGATCGGCGTCTCGGCCGGCTGGGTCGTGCACACCGGCATCCTGGAAGACCAGCTGAATGGCGTGAAGCCGCGGCCTTTCTACGCCAC
Organism: Betaproteobacteria bacterium; assembly: GCA_025358705.1. Taxonomy (GTDB): domain Bacteria; phylum Pseudomonadota; class Gammaproteobacteria; order Burkholderiales; family SG8-39; genus RBG-16-66-20. The sequence goes on from JANYII010000069.1 coordinate 5,725, forward strand.
GCACAAGCGGCTGATGAAGGACTACGAAACAATCCTGTAGTCGCACGGGCGTCCTAGGTAGGATATGCGCTCCAACCTAATGGAGCCATGGAAATGCCTGCCTCGTTGATCGGCCGTTTCGGCCTCGCCGCCCTCCTCGCCGCCCTCCTCGCCGCCAGCACGTTCGCGCAAGCGCAGAAGGCGTCTCCCTACGAACCCGTGTCGGGCCAGGCGGGAAAAGACGTCGTCTGGGTGCCGACGCCGCAGGTCGTGGTCGACAAGATGCTCGACATGGCCCAGGTGACGGCGAGCGACGTCGTCATGGACCTCGGCTCCGGCGACGGCCGCACCGTCATCACCGCCGCCAGGCGCGGCGCGCGCGCCTACGGCATCGAGTACAACCCGGACATGGTCGAACTTTCCCGGCGCAACGCCGAGAAGGAAGGCGTCACGCGCAGGGCCAGCTTCACCAAAGCCGACCTCTTCGAGACCGACTTTTCCCAGGCCAGCGTGATCACCATGTTCCTGCTGCCGGCGATCAACCTGAAGCTGCGCCCGAAAATCCTGAACCTCAAGCCCGGCACGCGCATCGTCTCGAACAGCTTCACGATGGACGACTGGCAGGCGGAGGAAACCTCCACGCTCGGATCCGAGACCGGCTGCACCTCGTTCTGCACCGCGTATTTCTGGATCGTTCCGGCCAAGGTCGCCGGCACCTACAAGCTTGCGCAGGGCGAGCTCGCGCTTAAGCAGGCGTTCCAGATGCTCTCCGGCACCCTGACCGCCGAAGGCAAGACCTTCGCCATCGAAGGCCGGGTGCGCGGCGAGGATGTCATCGTCACCGCCGGCGGCAAGACCTTCCAAGGCAGGATGAACGGCAAGACGCTCGAGCTCAAATAAATCGGGGTCAGAGTCCGATTTATCCGCTAGCGCATCGCTTCGCGGTAGAAGCTGTCGTCGTAGTATTTCAAAGGATCGGCCAGCGCCTTCTTCGGCTCGGCATACTTCGAGCGCAGCTTCAGCACCGTGCGCACGCCTTCCAGGTCGATTTTCGCCTTCTTCTGGAAACCGTCCGTCGGCGATAGCAGCACGCCGTAGGTCGCCTGCGCGACCGGCTCGGGCATGCTCGTGATGTTCCTGCGCAGGATCGCGACCGCCTCGTCCTTGTTGCGCGCATCGTAGAGCCAGTCCACCGCCTCGGAGAAGGCGCGGATGTAGCCGACCACCGCGCCGCGGTTCGCATCGGCCCAGCTCTTGCGCGCGCCGCCGACCAGTCCCTGGTAGGCGCCGAGCACGTCGGTGGCGTTGCCCAAGCGCCGGAAACCCTTCTCCTCCGCCTGCAGTTCGAAGGGCGACAGCAGCAGCGTGGCCGCGTGCTTCTTCTCGAGCAGCGCCTGGAAGCGCTGCAGCACTCCGCCCGCGCGCTCGACCTTGTAGTCCTGGTCGAGCCGCAACCCGCCGCGCTCCAGCATCTCGAACAGCACGAAGGCATAGCCTGTCGTGCGCGCATCCACCGATACCGTCTTGTTCTTCAGGTCGCCAATGCTGCGTACCTCGGGGACCGCCTCGAGCCGCAGGAAGCCATTGTCGGCGCCCATGAAAGCGAAAAGGTCGGGACCGGGAACCGGCTCCTCGCCTTGCCCCTCGCGATACGCGATCAGGTTGTCGATCGCGGTCATGGCGATGTCGAACTTGCCGCCGATCAGGTTGGTGAGCTGGAACACGGAACTGGGCGTCGGCGTGATCTTCACTTCGATGCCGTTCTTCGCGAACAGGCCCTTCTCCTGCGCCACCCAGATCGGCCAGTTGAAGCCGCCGGGAAAGACGATGAGGTTTACCGTCTTGGGCGGCGTAGGCGGCGGCGTTGCGCAGCCGGCGGCAAGACAGAGAATGAATGCCAGTAACAGGCGCTGCATGGTTGTTCCTCCTGGAAAATCGGGGTCAGAGCCCGATGTCAAAAAACAAAATAGAAATCGGGCTCTGACCCCAATTTTCAGTCCAGCGGCTCGAGCTTGACGACGGACGCGCCGTGGTTGCTGCCGGCCCAGAACGTCACCGGGGTCGTCGAGTTGTCGACGAACACTCGGCGGATGTTGGTCGTGCGCGGCAGCAGGTAGTCGACCATGCCGCCGGTCTTCGTGTCGAGCCGCGTCACCCGGTCGGTGATCATCGAGCCGGTCCAGGCTTCCTCATTCCGGTCGAGCGTGACGTCGTAGGGCGAAGACCAGCGCGGCGCCACCGGCCATTCCCTGAACTGCCCGGTTTTGGTATCGAACATGGCGATGCGGTCGCCGCGGTACTCGCCGAACCACAGGCGGTCCTGCGCATCCATCATGCCGCGACGCGGCGCGGATGCCGGCGTCGGGATGGTGAAGAGCTTCACCTCGCCCGTCTTCGCGTCGATGCGGCCGATGTGGCGCTGGCGGAAGTCGGTGAAGTACGCGTTGTTCTGCGAATCCGGGATCACGTCGTAGATGTTGTGCGGCTCGCCTTGCGGCGCGTTCTTGAACGGCTCCCAGGTCTCGATCCTGCCGCTCGCGAGGTCAAGCCGGTGCACGCCGGCGAAGCCGTTGTTCTGCGTCCACACCTTGCCATCCACGTGCGAAGCCTGCGGGCTCACCATGTTGAGTTGCGCGGCGTCGATGTCCTGCTCGGCCGGCAGCTTCCAGGCCACGAACTTCTGCATCTTGCGGTCGAACTTGAGGATCCTCGCCTGGTACATGTTGCCGAGCCACAGGTTGCCGTCGCGGTCGGCGCGCAGGCCGAGAAGTCCCGTCGGGAATCCCGGCTTCGATGTTTCTATTGGAAACTCCCTGACAATCCCCGTCTTCGGATCGAGCCGGCCGAGATTCTGCTCGCCGAAGCTCGAATACCAGGCGATGCCCCCGGCGTCGACGATCACGTCGTGCGGCGAAATGGTTTCGCGCGGCAGGTCGTATTCCGTGTAGATGACGCGCGTCGCGCGGCCGCTCGGGCGCGGCAGCGTCGTCAGCGCGTAGCTCCACTTGCGCGCCTCGCCCAGGTTGATGGTGGCGAGGTATTCCGCGGTCGAGCGGTACACCTGCACGCGCTGGTCGCCGCGCTCTTCCATCAGGCGCTCGGCCTTGCGCAGCTGGGGATGCTGCGGAATGCTCTGGTTCACGTAGCCCTGCATGCGCGGCAGGATCGTCTTCATGAAGGTTTCCGCGTCGTGGCGCGAACGCACGATGCGCTCGACCGTGTGGCAGCCGACGCAATTGAGCAGCTGCCCCTTCTGCGCGTCGGTGCCCGGCATACTCGCCAGCCATTCGCCGTTGGAAAGCTGCGAAGCCGGGTCGGATGCCTTCTTGAGCACCAGTTTCCTCATTGAAGGGACATACGCAACGGCCGGGCCTTCGAGCTCATATCCGGCTGCGCGCACTTTCAGCGAATATTTCCCCGGCGCGAGCCGCGCGGCGGGAAAGCTGTAGTTGCCCTTCGCGTCGCTGACGACGGTGACGGTGATCGTGGAGCCCGCCTTCTTCGCGCTGACGAGCACGCCTTCCATGGCGCCCTCCTCGACGGACGAAACGGTGCCGGAGAACGTGGCAGGCTTCTGCGCATGCGATGGAAACGCGGCTGCAGCAAGCAACGCGGCAAGAAAATGACGGAATCGCATGACGCCTCCCAATTATGCGGATATTAGCGCGTTCAATTAAATCGGGCTCTGACCCCGATTTATTTTTTCCCGATTTATTTTTTCGGCAGGGTGAACTTGAAGCAGCTGCCCTCGCCGGGCTTCGATTCCACCCGGAGGTGGCCGCCGTGCCGGTCCACCACCTTCTTGCAGATGGCCAGGCCGATGCCGGTGCCGGGATACCGGCCCTTGTCGTGCAGGCGCTGGAACACCATGAAGATGCGCTCGAAGTACTGCGGGTCGATGCCGATGCCGTTGTCCTGCACCGAGATTTCGTATTCGTGTTCCTTCTCGATCGACGAAACGTGCACCCGCGGCGGCGCCTCGCCGCGGAACTTGAGCGCGTTGCCGGCCAGGTTCTGCACGAGCTGGAATAGCTGCAGTTCGTCGCCCGTCACCTCGGGCAGCGGATCGCTGGTCAGCTCGCCGCCGCTTTCCTCCAGCGCGGCGCGCAGGCTGATCCTCGCGCGCGCCACCACGGCGTCCAGCTTCACCGGCTTGAACTCCCTGCCGCGCGTGCCGACGCGCGAGTACGCGAGCAGGTCCTCGATCAGCTGTTTCATGCGCCCGGCGCCGTCGACGATGTAGGCCATGAATTCCTTGGCGTCGCCTTCCAGCTTTTCGCCGTAGCGCTTGCCGAGCAGCTGCGTGTAGCTCGCGACCATGCGCAGCGGCTCCTGCAGGTCGTGCGAAGCGACGTAGGCGAACTGCTCCAGCTCCGCGTTCGAGCGCTTCAGTTCTTCTTCCGCATCCTTGCGGCCGCTGATGTCTTCGTAGATGGCGATCTCGTACAGCGGCTTGCCGGCGGCGTCGCGCTCCACCGTCATGGTGAACGACGCCCAGACGGCCGAGCCGTCCTTGCGCAGGTAGCGCTTCTCGACGCGCACCACGTCGATTTCGCCCGCATACAGGCGCGGGCGCTGCACGTTGATCATGTCGAGGTCGTCCGGATGCGAGATCTGCCTGCCGGTGAGCGTGAGGAGCTCGGCCTCCGAATAGCCGAGGATTTCGCACAACCGCCGGTTCACGCGCGTGAAGCGCCGGTCCAGCCCGATCAGCGCGACGCCCGCGCCGGCCAGCTCGAAGATGCGCCGGAAGCGCTCTTCGCTCGCGCGCAGGGCCTCTTCGGCCAGCTTGCGCAGCGTGATGTCGGTCGCCGTCCCGGCGATGATCCAGCCGGCCTCGGTATGCACGGCGCGCCGGCGCGCTTCAACCGCGATGAAGGTGCCGTCCTTGCGGCGGTAGCTGCCCTCGACCAGGCCGGCGCTCGCGTCCTTGTCGGCGATCATGGCGTCGTAGTCGCGCTCCAGGGTCTCGCGGTCCACGCTGAAGATGTCCATCGGCGTCTTGCCGAGGATTTACCCGCGCGTGTAGCCGAGCAGCTCGCAAAACGTGCGGTTGACGTCGACATAGCGCAAGGTGGCGCGGTCGACCAGCAGGATCGCGTCCCCGGAGAGGTCCATCGCGGCGCGAAAGCGGCGCAGGTCCTCGTCGCGCCGCTCGCCGGTGTCGATCATGCGGTTGAGCTCGGCCGCCAGCTCGGCGACCTCGCGCGGCCCCGCCTCCGGCACGCGGGCCTCGCCGTGGCCCGCGGTGCGCGATCGCACCGCGGCCGCGATCCTCTGCATCGGCCGCGCCAGCCGCGCGACGAACGCGATCACGGCGATGAACGCGATGCCGATCACGACCAGCAGCAGGAAGGCGGTTTCCAGCACGCGTTCCCGCACCGGCCCGAAGACCCGGCCCGCCGAAACGCTCGAGCGCGCGTACCAGCCGGTGCCGGCGACCGGCGTGAAGCCCCACAGGCGGTCGGCGCCTTCCGAGCTCAGGGCGCGCACCGTGCCCTGCTTCTCGCCGAGCATGCGGCGATGCACGTCGCTGCCGCCGGCGTCGCGGCCGATCCATGCGCGCGAATCCGCCGAGCGCGCGATCACCACGCCGTCGGCGGTGATCACGTCATGGATGGTGCCCTTCGGCTCGCCCAGGATGGGGGAAAACGACACCCAGTTCTCCAGGTCGATGCCCATCGCCACCGCCCCGGCCAGTTGCCCGCCGGGCCCGAACACCGGCTGCGCCGCGGCCACCGTCCAGCGCTTCGAAATCGTGCCGACGATCGGCCGGGACAGGCGAAAGCGCGGCCTGGCCGTCATGGCGGAAATCAGCTCCGAGTCCGCGGTGCGCACCACCACGCCTTTGGGCGGCGGCGTGGCGCCGCAGATGATCCGGCCGTCCAGGTTGATGACGACGATGTTGGTCGGGCGCCCGTAGGCCACGCGCAGGTCGGCGAGGTGGGGATCGCAGTTGCCCGGGTCCATCGCGCGCACCAGCGGCCGCTTCGCCACGGCGTCCAGCGCGCTGCGCGCCGTCTCCACGTAGAGCGCCGCCCGGTCCGCGGTGGTGACGGCCATCTGCAGCACCAGTCCGGCCGCGTTCTGCTCGTCGCGGCGCGCCGAGTCGTAAAGCAGGAACGCGATCAGCCCCGCGAGCGGCGTCGCGACGATGATGACCAGGTGCGCGAGTTCGACGCCAACGCTGCGGCCGCGGATCTGCATATTTGCAATTTTGCGCCATAAAATGCGCCATGCCAGCCACTTCGCTCGTCCTCGCCCTCCTCCTCGCCGCCTGCGGCACGCTCGCGCAGGCGCAGCAAAAACCCTCCACCTACGAACCCACGCCGTTCCAGGAGGGCAAGGACGTCGTCTGGGTGCCGACGCCGCAGGCCCTGGTCGACAAAATGCTCGACATGGCCGGGGTGGCGAAGGACGACGTCGTCATGGACCTCGGCTCCGGCGACGGGCGCACCGTGATCACCGCCGCCAGGCGCGGCGCGCGCGCCCTCGGCATCGAGTACAACCCGGACATGGTCGAGCTTTCGAAGCGCAATGCGCAGAAGGAAGGCGTCGCCGGCAAGGCCGCCTTCGAGAAAGCCGACCTCTTCGAAACCAATTTCTCGCAGGCGACCGTGATCACCATGTTCCTGCTGCCGGAGATCAACCTCAAGCTGCGGCCGAAACTCCTCGCCCTCAGGCCCGGCACCCGCATCGTCTCCAACACCTTCACGATGGAGGACTGGGCCGCCGACGAGACCGTCGCTCTGACCCCCGCCCAGGGCTGCAGCGGCTCCTACTGCACCGCGCTCCTGTGGATCGTTCCCGCCCAGGTCACCGGCGTTTACCGGCACGCGCTCGGCTCCCTGCACCTGATCCAGAGATACCAGGTGCTCACCGGCACCCTGATTGTCGAAAACACGGCCCACATCGTCGAAGGCCGCGTGCGCGGCGACGCAATCTCCTTCCACGCCGGCGGCCTGGAGTACAGCGGGAAAGTGAACGGCAAGGTCCTCGAGCTGCACTAGCGCAAGCGGCTAATCCACGACCCTCGCCAGGCGGAATCCGGTGAGGTTGTCGCCGTGGTCGGCGGTGTTCCTGTAGCGCGTCGCGGAGCGCGCGAAGCGCGGCACGGTGCTCCAGGAGCCGCCGCGCAGGACACGCTGCGCGCAATCGCCGGCGAGCCACGCCGACCCGTCCACGGGCGCGCCCGCGTAGCTCGCGTTCCAGCAGTCCTCGGTCCACTCCCAGGCGTTGCCGAGCATGTCGTAGAGCCCGAAGCGGTTCGGCGCATAGCCGCCCGCCGGCGCGGTGAAGTAATAGCCGTCGGTGCATTCGTGCTTCTGGCCGAAGCCCCAGGTCTGGAAACGGCTCTGGTCGGCGACGTTGGCGAAGCGGCAGGCCTGCACGGGGTCGTCGCCCCAGAAGCGCGCGGCGACGCTGCCGGCGCGCGCCGCGTATTCCCATTCCGCTTCCGTCGGCAGCCGGTAGCGCTTGCCGGTTTTTTTCGACAGCCATTGCGCGTACGCGCGCGCGTCGTTCCAGCTCACGCACAGCACGGGGTGCGAATCCGCCTGCGTCAGGCCCGGGCTGCGCCAGCTGGTGACGGCCTGCGCGCCGGGGCTCGCGGCGGACGGATCGGCGTAGATGAACCCGGAGCAGCCTTGCGCGCGCGGATCGCGCTCGGCTTCGGTCTTGTAGCCGGACTCATCCGCGAAGCGCCTGAACTCGCCGACCGTCACCTCGCTGCGGCCGAGCGCATGAAGGGCGACCGATACCTGGCGCTGCGGCCCCTCGTCCACGCCGCGCCCGGCCTCCGACGCAGGCGAGCCCATCGTGAACTCGCCCGCCGGGATGACCACCATGCGCGGGCAATCGGCGCAGTCCTGGAACACGCTGCCCGGCCGCGGCGCCGCGCGCGGTACATCCTTCACGCTCGCCGCCGCCTGCGCCCGGGCCCGCTCGTCGGCCTGCGCCTGCGCTTCGGCCTGCTTCTTCGCCGCGACTTCCGCCAGCCGCCGCGCTTCGGCCTCGATCTTCAAAGCCAGCGCGTGAGACCGGTCCGCCGCCTTCTTCGCCGCCACCGCGGCGCGTGCCGTGGCCGCGGCATCTTCCTCGGGTTGCGAAGGTCCAGGCGCGGCCGGCGCCGGATTCGCGCGCGCTTCTTCCTCCTGGCGCGCGATGGATTCGGCCGCGATGCGCAGGGCTTCCGCCTTTGTCTCGCGCTCCTGCGTGAGCCGGTAGTTGTACAGGATCACCCCGAGCGCGACGGCGCCGAGGAGGACCAGCACCACGATCGCCCGCGCGCGCCGCGATTCGCTCCAGGCGATCTTTTTCTTGAGCGCCGCCACGCCGCGCGCGTACTCCTCCTGCTCGCGCCAGGCGCGTTCAACGACCTCGCGCTCCTCCTGCCGCGCGAGCTCCTGCGTATCGACCTTGACGATCACATCGGCGGGAGGGGTCGCCATGGCCGCGCTGGCCCTAGCGCCGGCGGACCGGCACGGCGGGAGAAGCGTTCGTGTCGCGCAGCACGATGGTGGATCCCTTCACTTCGAAGTAGCCGCTCATCTCCAGGTCGCGCATCACCATGCTCACCATCTCGCGCGAGGCGCCGATCATCTTCGCGATGTCCTGCTTCGGCAGACGCTTGGTCACGATCCTCTGGCCGTCCACTTCCTCGGACACGTCGAGCAGCAGCCGCGCCACGCGGCCGTACACGTCCAGCATCGCCAGGCTGCCGATCTTGCGGTCGGCCGCGCGCAGGCGCCGCACCAGCACGCGCATCACCGTCATCGCCGTGTCGAAGCTCTCGACCATGCAGCGCTTGAAGTCGGCCTTGGTGACCACCAGCAGCTCGCAGGGCTCGATCGCCACCACGCTCGCCGAGCGCGGGCCATCGTCGATCAGCCCCATCTCGCCGAAGATTTCGCCCGGGCCGAGAATGCCGAGGATCACTTCCTTGCCGTCGGCCTCGCCCATCATCACCTTGAGCCGCCCGGACATCACGACATAAAGCGAATCGACCCGGTCGCCCTCGGCCATGATGACCGCGCCGCGCGGCGCGTTGCGCCGCATCACCACCGTCAACAGCGAGCGCAGCTGGTCCTCGCGAAAGGCCGCGAACATCGGCACCGACTTCAGTACCTTGGTCGAAACCGCGGTGGCGGCGGAGGACATCCTGCCCTTCCTACTTGCGCCAGGGGGTCGGACGTTCCTTGGCGGTCAGGGCATCCACCACAAACCAGAGGATGAGTCCCACGATGCTCGCCACGAGCGCGCAGAGCACCCAGGAAATCGCGACCTTCAGGAATTCCCATTCGAAGGTCACCGAGAGCGCGGCCAGGACCCCCAGGATTGCGCCGAGGATCACGGCCGACATGCCCAGCACCCAGAACGTCGGCGCGCCTTCCTCGATCCAGCGGTCGAGTTTCAGCTTCCGCATGATGAATTTTTTCATTGGCCTTCCTCTCGTTACCCCGGAGAAGTTTACGCCTTTGGCTTGCGCTCGCCGCCGACGGAGATGAACGCTACCAGGGAAAGGACCATGGAAAGAAATACCTTCATGCCGCCTTTACCACCTTCGCAGCCGGCGCCCTCAACTCCTCCATCGCCGCCACCACGCCGCCACGCGCGTGCGGCATGCCGGCTTCCGCCAGCGCGAGTTCGATCCCGCCCAGCGCGCCCAGCAGCATCGGTTCGTTCAGGTCACCCATGTGGCCGATGCGGAACACGCGGCCCTGCAGCGCGCCCAGGCCGCGGCCCAGCGCCACGCTGTAGCGCTCTCCTGCGATCGCGCGCACCTTATCGGCGTCGTGCCCGGCCGGGCACAGCACCGCGGTGAGCGAATCGCAGGCCGCGTCGGCGTCCAGCGAATAGATCTCGGGGCCCCCACCTTGCGACCACGCCCGCACGCAGGCCCGCGCCGCCTGCGCCAAGCGCCGGTGGCGAGCGAACACGTTCTCCAGGCCTTCTTCCTCGATCATGTCGAGCGACGCTTCCAGCCCGTAGAAGAACGGGATCGGCGCCGTGCCGCAGAAACGCACCTGCCTGCCGTTTTCGACCATCGGACGCCAATCCCAGTAGCGGCGCGGGTTGCGCGACTTCTGCGCGACGTCCCATGCCTTGGCGTTGATCGCCGTGAACGACATCCCCGGCGGCATCATCAGGCC
>JANYII010000124.1 GCA_025358705.1 Betaproteobacteria bacterium
CGTCTACGACATGATCCTCGTTTCCGTGGGCCGCACGCCGAACGGCCGGAAGGTTGGCGCCGAGAAGGCGGGAGTCGCGGTGAATGAACGCGGCTTCATTCCCGTGGATTCGCAGATGCGCACCAACGTGCCGAACATCTACGCCATCGGCGACGTCGCGGGCAATCCGATGCTCGCGCACAAGGCGGTGCATGAAGCGCATGTCGCTGCGGAGGCGGCGGCGGGCATGAAGTCGCACTTCGACGCCCGTGTCGTGCCCTCAGTCGCCTATACGGACCCAGAGATAGCGTGGGTCGGCGTGACCGAGGACGAGGCGAAGAAGGCGGGCCGCAAAGTCGGCGTCGCCAAGTTTCCCTGGGCGGCCTCGGGCCGCGCCATCGCCAACGCGCGTGACGAGGGATTCACGAAGCTGATCTTCGATCACGAAACCCACCGCATCGTAGGTGGCGGCATAGTGGGCACCGGCGCGGGCGACCTGATCAGCGAGCTCGCGCTCGCGGTGGAGATGGGCGCGGACGCGACCGACATCGGCAAGACCATCCATCCGCACCCCACGCTCGGCGAGTCGGTCGGCATGGCGGCCGAGCTCTTCGAGGGCGTCTGCACCGACCTGCCGCCGGCGAAGAAGAAGTAACCGGCCGAGCAGGTGCTGTTTCGCACTGGGACCGAGAGATTTTCTTCCGAAGACTAGAATTGGAAGCGCTTTCACCGCAATAAGACGGAGGGATCCTATGAACCAATCGCAAGCAACGCCTCGCGCGTGGAGCCTGATGCGGCATGCGGCAACAGCCGCGACAGCAGTCCTGGCCGCTTTCGCCGCCCACGCGCAAACGCTCACAGTCGGCGTCCAGGGCTTGCCCGACAACCTCGACACAGGCTTCAGCAGCTTCGCCGCGCTGAATCTCGCGGTTCAGACCATGGACCCGCTCGTGCTGCGCGATGATGCAGGCAATACGTTGCCGGGCCTCGCGGAGAGCTGGAAGGCGATGGACGCGCTCACCTGGCGCTTCAAGCTGCGCTCCGGCGTGAAATTCCACGACGGACGCCCGTTTACCGCGGAAGACGTGAAGTTCACGCTGGACTACATCCTCGCGCCCAACTCCACCTACGGCACCAAGGGGCGCATCAGCCAGATCGCGAGCACCACCGTGATCGACTCGCTCACCGTGGAGCTCAAGACCAAGGCGCCGTTCCCGACGCTCATCAACGGCCTATCCGACATCCCGATCGAGCCCAAGCACTATGTCACCGCCGTGGGGCGCGCCGGCATGATCAAGCAGCCAATGGGCACGGGCCCGTTCAAGTTCGTGCGCTGGGTGCCCGCCGATCGCTACGAGCTCGCCGCTAACCCGGACTACTGGCGCGGCGCTCCCAAGGTGAAGCAGCTCATCCTGCGCCAGATCCCGGAGGCCTCCACGCGCGCCGCGTCGCTGATCGCCGGCGAGACGCAGATCATCGAGGAGGTGCCGATCGACCTCCTGCCGCAGCTCGAGAAATCGAAGGGCGTGAAGATCGAATCGGTCGAATCGACCGTCGGCCTGATCCTCACTTTCGATACGAGAAAGCCGCCGTTCAACGACGTGCGCGTGCGCCGCGCGCTCAATCTGGCGGTCAATAAGAAGCTGATCCTCGACCAGATGCTGCGCGGCAACGGAACGCTGCTGCAGGGACAGATCCTCACTTCCAACACGTTCGGCTACAACCCGAACGTGAAGGCGTTCTCCTACGACCCGAAGCAGGCGAAGGCGCTGCTCGCGGAGGCGGGACATGCCAGCGGCTTTGCGACCTCGATCACGACGCGCTCGGGCAAATATCTTTCGGACGTCGAGATCAGCAACGCGATCTCCGGCATGCTCCAGGACGTCGGCGTGAAGGCCGGCGTCAACGTGGTCGAGCAGGGTGTGTACTCGAAGATGGCCAAGGCCATGGACATGGGCCCGATGCACCTGGTCGGCTGGTACAGCCTCGGCGACGCGGACTTCGCGGCGGTGTGGTTCACGCAGGCGAGCGGGCGCTCGTTCTGGAAGAACGAAGAGTTCGAGAAGCTCTTCGAGGCGGCGCGCTCGACCGTGGACGAGGCGGCGCGCCTGAAGGCCTACCACCGCATGATGGAGATCATGTACGCTGAAGTCCCGGCGATCTTTCTCTACGGCTTGCCCAGCATCTACGGCGTCAGCACGCGCCTGAAGAATTTCTCGCCGCCGTCGGACAAGCTCCTGCGCTTGCACCGCGCCGAGCTCGCCGCGAAGTAAGGGCGAAATGAGGATGAACTGAGGGCATTATGAAAACTGCCAACGAAGCGATGGGGGATATCGCAGGGCTGCGCCGCGCGATCGATTCCGGTCCGTACGACGCCGTCATTGCCGGCTCGCCGGAAAACGTGCGCTATGTGGGCGACGTGATGATCTCGACGCAGAGCTCGATCCGCGACCGCCTCGCCTTCATCGTCTGGGCGCAGAAGCGGGAGCCGATCTACGTGCTGTGCCGCGTCGAGGAAGGCTACGTGCGCCAGCAGTCCTGGATCCAGGACATCCGCGGCTTCAAGGAATTCGTCACTGCGCCGATCGACCTGCTCGCCGACGTGCTGACGGAACTCGGCCTTGAGCGCGGGCACGTGGCGATGGAGCTTGAATACCTCGGCGCCAAGTACGAGCGGCACCTCATGCAGCGCCTGCCGAATCTGCGGCTGGCAGCCGCCGAACCGGTCTTCAACAAAGCGCGGATCCACAAGACGCCGCGTGAAGTGGCCGAGATGCAGCGCGGCTTTCGCGGCACCGCCAACGCGATGTTCGCGACCTACGTCACGGCGACCATCGGCGAGGAGGAGACCAGCCTCTCGCGCCGCCTCGCGAACGGCATCCTGCAGTCGGGCGCGCACACCATCGCCTTCAACCACATCAACGCCGGCCCGAATACTGGCTATCCGCACGCCGCGCCGACCGACTACCGTGTCAAGGCGGGCGACATGATCAAGGCCGATTCCGGCGGCTTCTACTCCGACTACTACTCGAACGTGGGACGTACCGCGAAGATGGGCAAACCCTCGCTGGAGGAAATCGAGCTCTGGAAGCGCCTGCGCGAGATCCACCACGCCATTGCCGACATGCTGCGTCCCGGCCGCTCTGGCAAGGAGCTCTTTGCGCGCGCCACGGAACTGCACGCGAAGTACGACATTCCATTCCCCTACGCGCACAACGGCCACGGCATCGGACTGTCGGTGCACGAGCACCCGCTCATCAGCCCGCACGAGGAGCTGGTGTACGAGCCCGGCATGGTGTCCACCGTCGAGACGCGCGCGCGCTGGGTCGGCAAGGCTGGCTACCACATGGAAGACCTCTACCTTGTCACCGATGGCGCGCCGATCCTGCTTTCGGACGCGTTCGACAACGAAGAAATCCTCGTCGTGTAGCGCCGCGGAGCGCCGGTGATTCGCCACATCCTGAGCCGGTTGCTTACCGTCCCGATCACGCTGCTGCTGGTCGCGCTGGTCGCCTTCGTTATCCTGCGCCTCACCGGCGACCCGGTCGAAATCTACCTCGACATCAACGCCACCGAGGAGCAGCGCCAGCTCCTCACGGCGAAGCTGCATCTCGATGAGCCGGTGCTGGTGCAGTTCGGCCTGTTCCTCGGCGAGGTACTGCGCGGCGATTTTGGCGAGTCGCTGCAATTCGGCGGGCCGGCGATGCCGGTGGTGCTGGAGCGCCTGGGCGCGACGCTGCAGCTCGTCGCCGCCGCGCTGACGCTCGCGGTCGTGCTCGGCGTCATCGGCGGCATCGTCGCGGCGCTGCGCAAGGACCGGTTCGCCGATTTCGCGATCTCGGGTCTCGCGGTCGCCGGCCAGTCGATGCCGAGCTTCTGGCTGGGCATCCTCCTCATCCAGCTCTTCGCATTGCACCTCAAATGGCTGCCCACGTCGGGTACCGGCGGCCTGGAGCACCTGGTGCTGCCGACGGTCACGCTCGCCACGTTCCTGCTGCCGAACTTCATCCTCATCACGCGCACCGCGGTGCTGGAGACCATCAACGAGCTCTACGTCACCACGGCGCGCGCCAAGGGCGCGGGCGAGGCCGTCGTGGTGCTGCGGCACGTGCTGCCGAACGCGATCAACCCCGTGCTGAGCTTCCTTGGCCTGCAGACCGGCCGGCTGATGGGCGGCTCCATCATCACCGAGGCGATCTTCGCCTGGCCGGGCGTCGGCAGCCTCATGGTGAAGAGCATTTTCCAGCGCGACGTGCCGATCGTGATCGCGGCAATCTTCGTCGTCGCCGTCGCGATCGTGATCGCGAACCTGATCGTCGACCTCCTGCAATCCGCGGTCGACCCGCGGATTCGGCTCGATTGAGCACCGTGGCGACGCGTCGTTCCGGCCCCCGCTTCGGACATCGCATCAAGATCGGCCTCGGCGCGGCGATCGTGCTGGGTGCGGTGCTGATGGCGATCCTCGCGCCGTTGCTCGCGCCGCACGATCCCTACCGCCAGGATCTGCTCGCGCGCCTGCAGCCGCCGGTCTGGGCGGAGCAGGGCGCCTGGAAGCACCCGCTCGGCACCGACAACTATGGCCGCGATCTCCTGTCGCGCCTCATCTACGGCTCGCGCCTCTCCATCATGGTCGGCGTGTCGGCGGCGCTGCTCTCGGCGGTGCTGGGCTCTGTGCTAGGCATGCTCGCCGGCTACAAGGGCGGCTGGCTGCAGCAGGTGATCATGCGCTTCGCGGACGCGCACCTCGCGTTCCCGGAGATCCTGCTCGCCATCCTGATCGTCGCGGCGGTGGGCGGCAGTGCGCTCAACCTCATCCTCGTACTCGGCGTGAGCGGTTGGATGGTTTACGCGCGCGTCATGTACAACCTGACGCGGGCGGTGCGCGAGCGGCCGTTCATCGAGGCTGCGGTATCGCACGGCGCGAGCGACGCCTACATCCTCGCGCGCCACGTCTTCCCGCAGCTCGTGCCGGTGCTCACCGTGGTGTGCACGCTGCAGGTGGCGCAGATGATCCTGCAGGAAACCGCGCTGTCCTTCCTCGGCCTCGGCCTGCCGCCGCCGACCGCCACCTGGGGCAATATGCTCGCCGAAGGCCGCGACCGCCTGTGGGTTGCGCCGTGGATCGCGAACTTCGCCGGCCTCGCCATCATCCTCGTGGTCTGGGGCATCAACATGCTCGGCAACGGCCTGCGCGAGCATCTCGATCCGAAAGCAAAGGAGCGGCGCTAGTGCGCCGCCCAATGCGGGAGCGGTACTGATGGCGCTCCTCGAAGTCGAAGGCTTGCGCACGGTGTTTCCGTCGCAGGAGGGCGAGGTGAGCGCCGTCGAAGGCGCCAGCTTCTCGCTGTCCGAGGGCGAAGTGCTGGGCCTGGTCGGCGAGTCGGGCAGCGGCAAGAGCGTTACCGCGTTTTCGCTCATGCGCCTGGTGCAGGCGCCAGGCCGCATCGCGGCCGGAAGCGTGCGCTTCGAGGGCCGCGACCTGCTGTCGCTGGATGAACGCGAGATGCGCAAGCTGCGCGGCCGGCGCATGTCGATGATCTTCCAGGAGCCGCTTTCCTCGCTCAATCCGGTGTGGACCGTGGGCCAGCAGGTGATGGAGCCGATGCTGCTGCACGGCGGCGTGACGCGCCGCGAGGCGCGCGAGCGCGCGCTCGCGATGCTCGCGCGGGTGGGCATCGCCGACGCCGCCCGGCGCTTCAATGACTATCCGCACCAGCTCTCCGGCGGCCTGCGCCAGCGCGTGATGATCGCGCTCGCGCTCGTCTGCGAGCCGAAGCTGCTGATCGCGGACGAGCCGACGAGCGCGCTCGATGTCACGATCCAGGCGCAGATCCTGGAGCTGCTGCGCGATCTGCAGCGCGAGCTCGGCATGGCGATTCTCATGATTACGCACGACCTGGGCGTGGTGGCCGAGATTGCCGATCGCGTCAACGTGATGTACGCGGGCCGCATCGTGGAGAGCGCGCCGGTGGAGACGCTGTTTCGCGCGCCTGCCCATCCCTACAGCGCGGGACTGCTGCAAAGCGTCCCGGACATGGGCGAAGAACGCGAGCGTCTCCCGACGATCCGCGGCATCGTGCCGCGCCCGGGCGAAATGCCTCCGGGCTGCGCCTTTGCGCCGCGCTGCCCGTACGCGGATGCCGCCTGTACCGTGGCGCCGCCGCCCGTCCACACCCTCACTGACGACCACGCGGCCGCCTGCGTGCGGCCCCTCGGCGCCCATGGCTGAGACGCTCGTAGACATCGCCGGGCTGGAAAAGCATTTCGCCGTGGCCGGTGGTGGCTGGTTCTCGCGCCGCAAGCTCGCGGTGCGCGCCGTGGACGGCGTCGATCTCGCAATCCGGCGCGGCGAGACCCTGGGCCTCGTCGGCGAATCAGGCTGCGGAAAATCCACGCTGGGGCGGCTGATCCTGCGCTTGGTACGCCCGAGCGCCGGTGCGATTCGCTTTGGCGGCGTCGACATCGCCACGCTGGAAGGCGCGGCGCTGCGCGCGGTACGGCGCCGCGCGCAGATGATCTTCCAGGATCCTTACGGCTCGCTTAATCCGCGCATGCGCGTGGCCGATCTCGTCACCGAGCCGTTGCGCATTGCGGGGCGACCGCCGGCGGCCGGCTATCGAGCGCACGCCGAGTCGCTGCTACAGTCGGTCGGCCTGGATGCGCAGCACGCTGAGCGCTACGCGCACGAATTTTCGGGAGGCCAGCGCCAGCGCATCGGCATCGCACGCGCGCTCGCGCTGGAGCCAGAGCTGGTAGTCGCGGACGAGCCGGTGTCGGCGTTGGACGTCTCCATCCGCGCGCAGGTAATCAACCTGATGCAGGACCTGCAGGCGCGGCACCGGCTCACCTATCTTTTCATCTCGCACGACCTCGGCGTGGTGCACCATATCGCCGATCGTGTCGCCGTGATGTACCTCGGCCGCATCGTCGAGCTCGCGCCGAAGCGCGCGCTCTACGCCACCCCGCGGCACCCCTACACGCAGTCGCTGCTGGCGGCGATTCCGGCGGCGACCCCGGCACTGCGCGGCCGGCGCGTGGCCCTCGGCGGCGATCCTCCGAGCCCGCTTGCGCCGCCGCCGGGATGCCGCTTCCACACGCGCTGCCCGCATGCGATCGAGCGTTGCCGCCGGGAGGATCCGCCGCTGCAGGCAGCAGGCGAGGGACACTCGGTCGCCTGCCTGCGCGCGGACGAGATTGGGCCAATCGCAATCCCGCTTATACAGCCCGGCGGGCGTGCTGGAAGATAAGTCGGTCGTGCTACGCTCCATTTTATGACGCAGGACGAGCTCAAGAAGCAGGTCGCGGAATCCGCGTTGAAGTACGTCGTTGAGGACGCCGTCGTTGGCGTGGGCTCGGGCTCCACGGTTAACCTGTTCATCGACGCACTCGCCGCCATGAAGGGCCGAATTGAAGGCGCGGTCGCGGCATCCGAGGCCAGCGCTGAGCGGCTCAGGAAGCACGGCATCCGGGTATTCGACCTGAACACCATCAACGAGCTGCCGGTCTACGTGGACGGCGCCGACGAGATCACCGAGCACCTGCACATGATCAAGGGCGGCGGCGGCGCGCTGACGCGCGAGAAAATCGTCGCCGCGGTGGCGAAAACCTTCGTCTGCATCTGCGATTCCTCCAAGCTGGTGCCCGTGCTGGGGAAATTTCCGCTACCGGTGGAGGTGATCCCGATGGCGCGGGGCCATGTCGGGCGCGAGATGCTCAGGCGCAAGGCGCAGCCGGTGCTGCGCGAGGGCTTCAAGACTGACAACGGCAACCTGATCCTCGATTGCCACGGGCTGACGATCATGGATCCGCCCGCGCTCGAGGCCGAGCTGAACAATATCTCCGGCGTGGTCACCAACGGACTGTTCGCACGCCGCGGTGCGGATGTGCTGCTGCTGGGGTCGCCCGAAGGCGTGAAGACCTACAAGAGGAAAATCTAGCTCTTCGGCGGTACGTAGCCTTGCGCGACGTCCGCGCCATCTCCGAAGAAATGCTTCTCCATCTGCTCGACCAGGTATTTGCGCGCCTTCGCGTCGGCCAGGTTGAGCCGGTTCTCGTTCACCAGCATGGTCTGGTGCTTGATCCACCCCGCCCATGCCTCCTTGGAGACATTCTCGTAGATGCGCTTGCCGAGTTCGCCGGGATAGGTCGGGCGATCGAGGCCTTCGGCCTCGCGGCCGAGCTTCACGCATTTCACCATTCTCGCCATGGGGGATTGGAGCCTAGAGTCGTTTCAGGAAGATCTTCGAGCCGCGCTTCCAATTATAGAGTGCCTTGCGTTCCTCGGGCAGCACCGCCACCCCGGCTTCCTTGAATCCCTGCGCGAGGAACCAGTGCTGGGCGCGCGTCGTCAGCGCGAACACGCGCCGTATCTTCATTTCCTTCGCGCGCGCCTCGCAGGCCGCGAGCAGTCGCTCGCCGTAGCCGGCGTCGCGGTACTCCGGCGCTACCGCGAGGCAGGCAAGCTCGGCGCTCTTGTCCGCGGCGTACGGATAGAGCGCAGCGCACGCGAGGATCGAGCCGTCATGCTCGATCAACTCGAAGTTCGCGATCTCCTGCTCCAGCCGCTCGCGGTTGCGTTTTACCAGCGTGCCGTCGGCCTCCAGCGGTTCGATCAACGCGAGGATTCCGCCCACGTCATCTATCTTTGCCGGGCGGAGGCGTTCCACCGGGTCGGCGGTGATCATGGTGCCGACGCCCGAATGGGTGAAGAGTTCCAGCAGTGTCGCGCCTTCGGCGCGGCGCGAGACCAGGTGCGCGCGGCCGACGCCAGCCCGCACGGCGCGCAGTGCATGCTCGATCGCCCGCTTGGTCGGCGCGGTCAGCTCATCCTTCTTGAGCAGCGCCTCGGCCTCGCGCGCGGTGAGTTCGGAAACGATCTGTCCGCGGCGTCCAGTCGGCAGCTGGTCCACGTAGAGGAGCAGCTTGTCGGCTTTCAACACACGCGCCACGTTTTCGGCGACGTCTTCCCACGAAAGGTTGAACACTTCGCCGGTGGGCGAGTAGCCGATGTGCGGCACCAGTACAACTTCCTCTGCTTCGAGGCGCCGGGCGATGGCGACGCCGTCGACCTTGCGCACCGTGCCCGTGAACTGGAAATCCACGCCGTCCAGCACGCCGATCGGCTTGGCGGCGATGTAGTTGCCCGAGGCGACGCGGATCTGCGCGCCTGCCATCGGCGAACTGGGCAGGCCCTGCGACAGCAGCGCCTCGATCTCGACGCGCAGGAATCCGGCTGCATGCTTCACCGCGACCAGTGATTGCGCATCGGTGATGCGCAGGCCCCTGGCGTAGCGCGAACGCAGCCGCTTGGCGCGCAGTTCCGCCTCGATCTGCGGTCGTGCCCCGTGCACCAGCACCAGCCGGATGCCGAGCGCGGCGAGCAGGTTCAGGTCATGCAGGAAACGCACGAAGCGGCCGCGCTCGGCGACCAGTTCGCCGCCGAATCCGATGACAAAAGTGCGGCCGCCGAAGGCGTGCACATAGGGTGCGACCTGGCGGAACCAGCGGACGAAAGCTTCCGGATGCGGCAGGGCACTCATGCGTTCCTTAAGGTATTGGATCGGCTGGGGATTCTAAGGCACCAAGCCGCTGGGTCAACCAGCCGGCCGGGACCGCGTTATTTGCAGAACGAGAGGGGGTCCCATGCGTGCCATCCGTCTGTTCACTGTCCTTGCCCTGCTGCCGCTAGCGGCTAACGCCGCGTCCGAGGACGCCGAGGACTGGAAACTCATTGGCGGCGTCCTCGCAGTGGTGCAGCAGATCGTGCACGCCGCCGCGCAGTCGCCGGACCCGCAAGCCGCCCAGAAAGGCGTCGATGCGATCCTGGGGGGCGAGAATGCGCAGGCCAATCGTATTGCGTCCGGCGTGATGGAAGAGATCATGCAGGACATACCCCCTTCGCAGCGCGATGCGTTCGTGGCGATTGGCAGGGATATGCTGGTCCTGGCCCGGCGCGAGCAAGCCCGCGCACCGGCGCCGGTTACAGGGGAGCTGTCGCTTGAATCAGCACTTCGGGCGCGCCGTGAACTGCACGCCATGGGCCTGACCTACTGGGACGAGAAGCAGTTCGTCGAGGCCGCCAAGCGTGGCGACCGGATTGCGGTGGACCTGTATATCGCCGCCCAAGGCCTGGCAGCAGCAGCGTCGCCTAAAAATCCCCTGCCAGAGCGTTGAGCGCAGCCAGCGCGGCCAGCGCCGCGGTCTCGGTGCGCAGGATCCGCTGGCCGAGGCGAACCGGCACGAAGCCGGCGCGCTGCAGCAGCCGCTCTTCCTCTTCGCTGAAGCCTGCTTCAGGACCTGCCGCAACCACGACGGCCTGCCCGATTTGCTGCCGCAGGTCCTTCAACCCCTGTTTTCCGTCGGGAGACAGCAGCAGCCGCACCGAGGCTGTATCCGGTGCTCCGCAGTAGGCCGCCAGCGGCATTGCCTTGCGTACTACCGGTACCCGGTTGCGGCCGCACTGCTCGCAAGCGGCGATCGCGACCCGCTTCCAGTGGACGAGTTTTTTCTCCTCGCGTTCGGCGCTCAGGCGCACCACGGATTTCATGGTCAGGACCGGTTGTATCGCGGCGACCCCGAGCTCTATGGCCTTCTGGATGGTGAAGTCCATTTTTTCACCCGAGGAAACCGCCTGCACCAGGATCATGGCGAGCGGCGATTCGCGCTCCACATCGCGCCGGGCGCCTATCCCGGCCACCACCTGGCCGCGGCCCGGCATGGACAGCTGCGCCTCGTATTCGCCGCCGCGGCCATCGAACAGCAGCACGAGATCCCCTTCGCCCAGGCGCAATACGCGGGCTGCGTGATGCGCGGCGTCTTCAGGCAGTACGAGCCTGGCCTGTGGGCTCAGTTCAGCGTCTACGTAGAGGCGCGGCGTGCGGGACTGACGACCGTGGCCTTGACGATCCTTCATGGCGGAGATTTTCTCACGCCGGGCCGACGGCTCAACGCCGCGTCGTCGACGTCGCCAGGGGCGCGCAGCGGAAGTCGGCAGTGGGAATTTCCAGGTCGGAGCAGTCCTGGAAACGGATGCGAACCCCCGGCGGCAGGCTCCACTGGAATTCCTTGCGGTGGAAGATCGCATGCCGCAACTCCGATCCGAAGCCGCGCTGCGAGCGGCAGGCGACCGTGGCGGGTACCTGCGTGGCGGAATGCTCAGCGCACCAGAAGAAGCTGCGCGGTGATTCGCAGCGGTTCAGGAATACGATCCGGTAAAGCACCTGGCCATGGTCTAGAGATCCAAGCGCATGGACGTCCGCCGACAGGCAATGGCCCGTGGAAGCCGGAGGGGCGAGCGCTTCCGCGCGAGCCGTTTCCGCGAACAACACTGCCAACAGGGAGAACAACAGGATCCACGACCGCATCTTGCGATGCAGTTATATACGAATCAGATTTCGGAAAAACAAAAGGGAGCGAAACAAAAAGGAATTTTGCAAATCGGCGTTTGAAACATCGCCTCAGCGCGTGCAGGCCCAGGCGACGAGATTGCAGCTCGCCTGCTTGTTCAGTTCAGTGCAACGCCGCAGGGTCTTGGTCTCCGCTTCATCGCGCGTCGCGCCGGAGGTCACCGCATGGATCTTTGGCCCGACAGCGAGCGCGGCGCAGCCGTTCCTGAATTTGTGCACCACCTCGCACTTTCCGTTGCCGCACTCCTTCAGTGCCTCGACGTTTGCGTCGCGTGCACGCGCGAAATTGAAGCCCACGCCCCAGGATTGGGATTCCCGGTTGTAGGCGATCGCGCCGAAGCGATTGGGCTCCGCCGAGCGCTTGCCGGGCTTGGTTTGCGCGACGGCGGGCGTGATGGCGACCTGCGCGGCAAGCAGCGCGGCCACCAGCAGGCCGGCGCGTATTACATCGTGGCGCCGAGAACCCATGGTGCGAACTCGTCTTCGCCGTAGCCGAACAGCTCGGATTTGGACTTCCTGCCCGAGGCCGTCTCGAGCACGAGGTCGAAAAACCTGCGGCCGGCCTGCTCGACGGACTCCTTGCCGTCGATGATGGTGCCGCAGTTGATATCCATGTCCTCCTCCTGGTGCTCCCAGAGCGCAGTGTTGGTGGCGAGCTTGAGCGAGGGCGCCGGCTTGCAGCCGTAGGCCGAGCCGCGGCCGGTGGTGAAGCAGATCATGTTGGCGCCGCCGGCGACCTGGCCGGTGGCCGAGACCGGGTCGTAGCCCGGCGTGTCCATGTAGACGAAGCCCTTTGCCGTCGCCGGTTCGGCGTATTCGAGTACCTGGACCAGGTTCGTGGTGCCGCCCTTGGCGACGGCACCGAGGGATTTCTCCAGGATCGTCGTCAGGCCGCCCGCCTTGTTGCCAGGCGACGGGTTGTTGTTCATCTCGTTGCCGTTGCGGCGGGTGTAATCCTCCCACCATTTGATGCGCGAAATCAGCTTTTCGCCCACCTCGCGGGAAACGGCGCGGCGCGTGAGCAGATGCTCGGCGCCGTAGATTTCAGGCGTTTCCGAAAGGATCGCCGTGCCGCCGTGCCTTACCAGCATGTCCACCGTCGCACCGAGCGCCGGATTGGCGCTGATGCCGGAATAGCCGTCCGACCCGCCACACTGCAGGCCGAGCGTCAGGTGGCTCGCCGGAACCGTCTCGCGCTGCACCTTGTTTGCATCCGCAAGCACCGCTTCGATGCGAGAAATGCCCTCGCGGATCGCCTTCGAGGTGCCGCCTTTTTCCTGGATGGTGTAGGCGTGCAGCTTGTCGTGGCGCTTGAGGCTTTGCGTCGAGAGCAGGCTATTGATCTGGTTCGCCTCGCAGCCCAGGCCCACGACCTGCACGGCGAAAAAATTCGGATGGCGCGCGTAGCCCGCCATGGTCCGGCGCAGCACGTCGATCGCTTCGCCGTCCGAAGCCATGCCGCAGCCCGACTTATGGGTGAGCGCGATAACCCCGTCTACATTGGGATACGCATCCAGCCGGTTCTCGAAATGCCGCGCGATCGCCCGCGCAACGGTCGCCGAGCAGTTCACGCTGGTCAGGATGCCGATGTAGTTGCGCGTCGCGATGCGCCCGTCGGCACGGACAATTCCCTGGAAGGTTGCTTGGGGGTTGATCGCGACGGTGTTCTTCACGTCCGACGAGAACGCATAGTCGCGCTGGAAATCCCCCATCGCCAGGTTTTGCACGTGCACGTGCTCGCCGGCACGGATGTCGCGCGTGGCGAAACCGATGATCTGGTTGTAGCGCCGTACCGGTTGCCCGGACTTCACATCCCGGACCGCGACCTTGTGACCTGCGGGCACGCGCCCGGTGACTGCGACGTTGCCTTCCTTGACCAGGGTCGTTCCCGCAGGCAATTCGACGCGCGCGATGACGACGTCGTCTGCGGGGTTGAGGCGGATAGTGAGGTCGGCGGCTTGCAGCATGGCTTCTCCTGTCTCCATGTTAGCGCGGCGCGAGCGCGTGTGGGTGCGGCGCCAGCGCGTGTGGGTGCGGCGCCAGCGCGTGTGGGTGCGGCGCCAGCGCCGCGGCATACTTCAGGGCCTCAAGCATGCTTTGCTCATCTGCCTTGCCGGTACCGGCAATGTCGAAAGCGGTGCCGTGGTCCACCGATGTGCGCACGATCGGCAGGCCGGCGGTGACGTTCACCCCGTGCTCCAGGCCCATCGCCTTGACCGGTCCATGGCCCTGGTCGTGGTACATCGCCACCACCAGGTCGAAATCGCCTCGCGCGGCACGGTAGAGCAAAGCATCGGCGGGCAGGGGGCCTTCTACTCTCCAGCCGCGCGCGCGCGCCGCCTCGACCGCCGGCACGATCTTGCTTTCCTCTTCGCCCCGGCCGAACAGGCCGCCTTCGCCCGCGTGCGGGTTGATGCCGCATACGCCGATATTCGGGTCCGGCCAGCCGGCTCGAATCAGCAGGTCGCGCCCGCGCCCAATAGTGCGCTCGACCAGCGCAGTGTCGATTCTTTCGATCGCATCCAGCAACCCCATGTGCGCGGTGACGTGGATGATGCGCAGCTTGGGCGAAAAAAGCGTCAACGAAACTTCGGCCGTGCCGGTCAGAACCGCGAGAATTTCCGTGTGCCCGGGGAAGTGGTGTCCCGCCGCATTCAACGCTTCCTTGTTGATCGGCGCGGTGCAGATGGCGTCGATGGCTCCGTCCAGCGCAAGCTTTATCGAGAGTTCGATGTACCTGTAGGCGGCCTCGCCTGCAGCGGCCGAGACCTTGCCGTACGGGATGTCGGCGGGAACGAGGCCGAGATCGATGCAATCAACAGTGCCGGATTTGAATTTCGCGCTCGCCGGCTTTTCGATTGGATGGATGTCAAGCTTCAGGCTCAGGAGCTTGCCTGCTCTTGCAAGCTGCTTCCTGTCGCCGATCACGAGCGGCCTGCATCGAGCGTAGACCTCCGCGCGTGCCAGCGCCTTCATGACGACCTCGGGCCCGACGCCGGCGGCGTCGCCCATCGTGATGCCGATGACCGGAAGCTTGCTCAAGTCCCGCAGTTTGCGCCTAAAAAAACTGCCGCGGCAGCCAGAGCACGATCTCGGGGATGTAGGTGCACAGCCCGAGCGTGACAAACAGCGGCACCAACCAGGGCAGGATCGCAATGGTGGTGCGCTCGAACGATAGCTTCGCGACGCGCGAAAGCACGAACAGGACCGTGCCCATGGGCGGGTGGAGCAGGCCGATCATGAGGTTGAGGACCATCACGAGGCCGAAGTGCACCAGGTCGATGCCTAGTTTCATGCAGATCGGCGCCAGGATCGGCACCAGCAGCGTGATGGCCGCCGTCGGTTCGAGGAAACAGCCGACGAACAGCATCAAGATATTAGCCAGCAGCAGGAATACGTTCGGGTTGGTGGTGAAGGCGAGCACCCATTCGGCTACCGCGTCCGTCACATGCGTTACCGTCAGCAGCCAGCCGAAGATGGAGGCCGAGGCCACGATGAAGAGGACCGCGGCGGTGGTCTCGATCGTGTCCATGGTCAGTTTGATGAGGTGCCGCCAGTCGAGGGTGCGATACCACACCAGGCCCAGGAACAGCGCCCACATCGAAGCCGCGATGGCGCCCTCGGTCGGCGTGAACACGCCCATCGTCATGCCGCCGACCAGCATCACTGGCGTGAGCAGCGCCATGACAGCGGAGAAATTGAACAGCTTGTCGAGCAGGAGCAGGATGGCAAAAACGGTGATCACGGCCCAGCCGCCAGGGATGCCGAGTTCGACCATGCCCCATGCGCCGAAAGGCACGCAGGCCACGGCGACAATTTCCAGCGTCGCCTTCGCCAGCTTCCTTCCGGAGAACGGAACATCGCGGCCGAAATTGCGCGTATGCGCGAAGTAAGCGACGGTGAGCATCATGGTGATGCCCATGAGGATTCCAGGGATGACGCCGGCCAGGAAAAGCTGGCCTATGGAGACGCTGGCCATCATGCCGTAGATCACGAAGGGCAGCGACGGTGGGATGATCGGGCCGACGGTGGCGGAGGCTGCGGTCACGCCGACGGAGAATTCCTTCGAGTAGCCGTGGTCCGTCATCGCCTTGATCTCGATGGTGCCCAGGCCCGCGGCATCGGCGATCGCGGTCCCCGACATGCCGGCGAAGATCATTGAGCCGACGACGTTGACGTGGCCCAGCCCGCCTTTCATCCAGCCCACCAGCGCGAGGGCGAAATTGTAGATGCGATTGGTGATGCCGGCGGAGTTCATGAGGTTGCCCGCCCAGATGAAGAAGGGCACCGCGAGCAGCGGAAAGGAATCCACGCCGCCGTACATCCGGTGAATCACGACGAACTCCGGAATGGAGCCGGAGTAGATCACATACGCGAGCGAAGCTACCGCCATCGCCATGGCGACCGGCAGGCCGCTCACCATGAGCGCAATGAAGCCCCCGAGAAGTCCGGATCCCATGCTCAGGCCTCCGTGCCGAATTCAGGCCGCTCGAGTACGCTGTAGCCCTTTGTCCAGTGGCGCCAGGCCACCTGCAGAGAGCGCAGGAACATGAGCGCGAAGCCGAACAGCATGGTGCTGAACACCCAGCCCACCGGCAGCTCGATCACCGCCATCGGTTGGCCGCCGATTCTCTGCAGCAGCAGCCAGGTGAGCCAGATCGCGTAGCCGAGGAATACACAGCGCACCAGGTCGACGCAAGTGGATACTGCGCGCCCCATCGCCTTGGGCATCAGGCGGTAAAAGTAGTCCACCTGGATGTGGTTGTTCTTGCGCACCGACATCGAAGCGCCGATGAAGACGACGGCGACCAGGAAATAGCGCGCGATCTCCTCGGTCCAGCCGGCCGAATCCTCCAGCACGTAGCGCGTGAATACCTGGTAGAAGACCACCGTCGCCATGATCCAGAAGAGGACAAAGGTGATCCAGTCCTCGAAGCCGTAGATCGACACGTCCACGGCCTCGTCCTCGACGTGGAATTGCCCGTCCGTGCCAAGGACGTGCGCCTGTTCTTCGCTCATCGGCTAGTGGTTGTCGCGCGGCACGAAGGCGCCGCTCTTGCCGACGAGGAAATCCAGGTCGGCGCCCTGGTCGGCCTGCAGCACGTGGTCGAAGTAGAGCTTCCAGTATCCGCGGGCCAGCGGCGGCCCGGGTTTTTTCCAGGCTTTTTTCCTCTTCGCAATTTCTTTCGGAGAAACCAGCAACTGCAGCTTTCGCTTCGCGACATCAAGCTCGACGATGTCTCCGTTCTTCACCAGCGCCAGCATGCCTCCGGCGGCGGCCTCGGGGACCATGTGCAGGATCACCGTACCGTAGGCGGTGCCGCTCATGCGCGCGTCCGAGATGCGCACCATGTCGGTAACGCCTTTCTTCAGGAGCTTGGGCGGTAGCGGCATGTTGCCGACCTCGGCCATGCCGGGGAAGCCCTTCGGCCCGCAGTTCTTCAGGACCATGACGCACTTTTCGTCGATGTCGAGCTTCGGGTCGTCGATGCGCTTGTGGAAGTCCTCGATGTTTTCGAATACAACCGCGCGGCCGCGATGCTTCATGAGCTTCGGCGTCGCCGCCGAAGGCTTGATGATTGCGCCGCCCGGGCAGAGGTTGCCGCGCAGCACCGCGATGCCGGTGTTTCTCTTGAACGGTTTTTTGAACGGAGTGATGACGTCGCGGTTATGGCAGGGCGCGTCCTTGTTGTTTTCCCAGATCGTCCTGCCATTGACGGTCAGGGCGTCTCTATGCAGGAACTTGTTCTCCCCGAGCTCGCGTAGGACGACCGGCAGGCCGCCCGCGTAGCAGAAGTCTTCCATAAGGTACTTGCCGTTGGGCATCAGGTTGACGAGCGTGTGCACGCCGCGCCCGAGGCGGTCCCAGTCGTTCAGCGTCAGGTCGACGCCGACGCGCCGTGCGATGGCGATCAGGTGGATGACGGCGTTGGTCGAGCCGCCGATCGCCGCGTTGGCGCGGATCGCATTCTCGAAAGCCTGCCTGGTGAGGATTTTCGAGATCGTGATCTTCTGCTTCACCATCTCGACGATGCGACGCCCCGCCATGCGCGCGAGCACGTTGCGGCGCGCGTCCACCGCCGGGTAGGCCGCGTTGCCGGGCATGCCGATGCCCAGGGCCTCCACCATCGACGCCATGGTCGAAGCGGTGCCCATCGTCATGCAATGCCCGTGCGAGCGGTGCATGCAGGACTCCGCCTCGTGGAACTCGTCCAGCGTGATCTTGCCCGCGCGCAGGTCTTCCGACATGGACCAGACGTTGGTTCCCGAACCGATGTCCGTGCCTCGGTACTTGCCCGAAAGCATCGGTCCGCCCGAAACCGCGATCGTGGGCAGGTCGACCGAGGATGCACCCATCAGCAGCGACGGCGTGGTCTTGTCGCAGCCAACCAGCAGTACGGTCCCATCGATCGGGTTGGCGCGCAGCGATTCCTCGACGTCCATTGAGGCGAGGTTGCGGTAGAGCATCGCGGTCGGCCGCAGCAGCGTCTCGCCGAGCGACATCACCGGGAACTCCAGCGGAAAGCCGCCCGCTTCCAGCACCCCCGCCTTGACATGCTCGGCGATGGTGCGGAAGTGGGAATTGCACGGCACCAGCTCGGAGTACGTGTTGCAGATGCCGATGACCGGCCGGCCATCGAACTGGTCCTGCGGCACGCCGCGGTTCTTGGTCCAGCTGCGGTAGATGAAGCCGTAGATGTCCTCGCGCCCGAACCACTGGACGCTGCGCCAGCCGGGTTTCTTCGCCATTATTTGATCGCTTGCACTTTGGCGTAGAGGGCCTTGTCCCAGGGCACCTCAGAGCCCACCAGGAAGGGCGCCGCGATATTCTTGAACGCTTCGCGGTCGGACTTGACCACCGTCTTGCCGTACTTGGTGGCAAAGTCGCTTACCAGCTGCTGCTCGGACTTGACGATCTCCGCGTTGGACTTGGCCGCCGCTTCCTTGAACACCGTCTCGAAAATCTTCTTGTCCGCCGCCGACAGCGTGCTCCAGACGTGGCCGCCGACGATGGCGAGCAGCATCTCGGTGATATGGCCGGTAAGGTTGATGTGCGTCTGCACCTCGTAGAACTTCTTCGCAAGGATGGTCGGCAGCGGATTCTCCTGCGCATCCACGGTCTTGTTTTGCAGGGCGAGATATACCTCGGCGAAAGCGATTGGCGTGGCGTTGGCGCCGAAGATCTTCGGATACATGACATACAGCGGCGCATCCGGCACGCGCAGCTTAAGGCCCTTCATGTCCGCCGGCTTGACGATCGCCTTGTTGGCGGTGGTATGGCGCACGCCATAGTAGAACGCTGCGATCGGCTTGTTGCCGCCTTTCTTGAAATAGCCGTCAAGCAGGTCGGACAGGACTTTGCTTTCCGAGTATTTCTTCCAGTGATTGAAGTCGCGGAACATGTAGGGTGCGCCGCCGATGGAGAGCGCCGGCAGGGTGCGCGCCGCGAAAGATTGGCCGGTGTAGATCAGGTCAACGGTGGCTAGCGACAGCGACTGGTTGATCTGCGTCTCGTTGCCGAGCTGCGACGCCGGGAATACGTCGATGGTGTAGCGGTTCTTGGTGCGCTTGGCGATCTCCTCCGCGGCCCACAGCGCCTCCGTGTGGTACGGCTCAGTGGTTTCGTACACGTGCGCGAATTTCAGCTTTTGCTGCGCCAGCGTGGCCAGGGGGTTGGCCAGCCCCAATGCGACTGCCAATGCGACGGTTAACGTGCGTGCGTTCATGATGTACTCCTCCTTAGTAAGTTGCCCTGCCACCGGAAATGTCGAATACCCCGCCCGTGCTGAAGGAGCAGTCCTCGGACGCAAGCCAGCCCGCGAGCGCGGCGATCTCCTCCACGTTAACGAAGCGGTTCATCGGAATCTTCGCCAGCATATAGGCGATGTGTTCCTTGGTCATCTGGTCGAAGATGGCGGTTTTCGCCGCCGCCGGCGTGATGCAGTTCACCAGCACGCCGCTTTGCGCGAGTTCCTTGCCGAGCGACTTGGTCAGCGAAATCACGCCCGCCTTGGAGGCCGAGTAGGCGACCGCGTTCGGGTTGCCTTCCTTGCCTGCTACCGACGCTATGTTGACGATGCGCCCGTACTTCGCCTTGACCATGTGCGGCGCCACCGCGCGGCAGCACAGGAACTGGCTGGTGAGGTTGATGCGCATGACGCGCTCCCATTCCTCGATCGGATAGTCGACCGTCGGAACGTTCATGCCCGCGACGCCGGCGTTGTTTACCAGGACATCGATCTTTCCGAGTTGATTCAGCGTGTTTTTCAGCGCAGTTTGAATGGAATCATTGCTGGAAACATCCACCTTGCCCGGCCCATCGAGGTCCCAGACCGCCACTTTGGCGCCCGAGGACTCGAGCCGCTTGACGATTGCCGCGCCGATGCCCTGCATGCCGCCGGTGACGACGGCGGTCCGGCCCTTGAAATCGAGTTGGTTCATTTCCTGAAGCCTTTCTTTAGGCGAGCCTGGCGCCGCTCGCGGAATCGAATGCATAGACGAGCTGCGGTTTGAAGTGAACCGCCTCCCCGGGCCGGAACGCGTGCCGCTCGCGCACCACCGCGTTGATGTCGTGGCCGGCGAGCTTGCAGAAAATCTGCGTGTCGGCGCCGGTCGGCTCCACCACCACCACTTCGGCGCGCAGCCCGCCGTCGGACACCGCGAGGTGCTCCGGCCGCACGCCGAGCACGAGTTCAGCGCCGCTTTGCAGCTTGAGGCCCGGGATCGAGGGCAGCGACACGCCCTGGCCCAGGTCGATGATGTCGCCGTTCACGCGGCCGGGAACGAAGTTCATCGCGGGCGAGCCGATGAACCCGGCGACGAACTGGTTCGCCGGGTTGTCGTAGAGATCCAGCGGCGTGCCGATCTGCTCGACGTTGCCGGCGTTCATGACCACGATCTTGTCGGCCATGGTCATGGCCTCGATCTGGTCGTGGGTGACGTAGACCGCGGTGGTGCGCAGGCGCTGGTGCAGCTCCTTGATTTCGGTGCGCATGGCGACGCGCAGCTTGGCGTCCAGGTTCGACAGCGGCTCGTCGAACAGGAACACCTGGGGCTTGCGCACGATGGCGCGTCCCATGGCCACGCGCTGGCGCTGGCCGCCGGACAGCTGCCGCGGGTAGCGCTGCAGCAGCTCGTCCAGGCCGAGGATGCCGGCCGCGTCGCTGACGCGCTTGTGCATTTCCTGCCGCGCGACGCCGGCGAGCTTGAGGCTGAAGCCCATGTTGTCGAACACCGTCATGTGGGGATAGAGCGCGTAGTTCTGGAACACCATCGCGATGTCGCGCTCCTTGGGGGCGATGTCGTTCACGACCCGGCCGCCGATCGCGATCTCGCCGGCCGTGATCTCCTCCAGGCCCGCGATCATCCGCAGCAGCGTGCTCTTGCCGCAGCCCGAAGGCCCGACCAGGACGCAGAACTCGCCGTCCTGGATCGAGATCCCGACGCCGTGCACCACCTCGGTCGCGCCGAACGCCTTGCGTACGTCCTTCAGGGTTACCGCCGCCATGTCATCGCTCCACTTTCCAGTCCTTGCTATAGCGCGCCTTGGTCATGTCCATGTGCCTGCGCATTGCGCCGCGCGCCGCCACCGGGTCGCGCGCGAGTATCGCCTTTAGCACGGCTTCGTGCTCGCGCGCGGTCTCGACCGCCATCGCGGGATATTCGAGCTTGCGCTCGAGCGCGCGGTAGAGGGGCCCGACACGCTGGTCCCAGAGTGTCTGCACCACCAGTACCAGCGCGCTGTTGCCCGAAGCCTCCGCGATGCTGACGTGGAAGGCGCGGTCCGCGTCGAGCGGATTGTGGTGGCGCTTGGATTCGCGCAGCATGTCGGCGTGCGCCTTGCGGATCGCGCGCAGCTGCGCGGGGCTGGCGTGGCGCGCGGCGTGGGCGGCGCATTCGCCTTCGATCAGCCGCCGGGCGCGGATCACCTCGAAGGGGCCCGATGCGTCGGCCAGGTCCGCGGCGCCGTGGCGCTCGTTCGCGGCCGTGACGTAGATTCCCGAGCCGACGCGGACGTCTAGCAGGCCCTCCACTTCCAGAGCGATCACCGCCTCGCGCAGGCTGGGGCGCGACACGCCCAGCTGGCGCGCAAGGTCGCGCTCCGCGGGCAGCCGGCTGCCGGGCGCGGCCTCGCCGTTCTCGATCAGGTTGCGGATCTGGTCGGCGATCTGCCGGTAAAGGCGTCGCGTCTCCACGGTTTGCAGGCGCATCGGCGCGGCGCTCAACTCTTGACCGCGCCGGAAGTGAGGCCGGCCACCATGTAGCGCCGGAACACGTAGTAGATGGCGGCGGGCGGCAGCGCGTAGAGAAAGCCGGTCGCCATCAGCAGCTCCCAGGGCGAGTCGTCCGCGGAGAGGAAGTGGCCGAGCGCCACCGACAGCGTGACGCTCTTGTCGTTCGACAGCAGGAGGAACGCATACAGGTACTCGTTCCATGCAAGCAGCAGGGCGTAGACGCCGACCGCGACCAGCGAGGGCGCCATCAGCGGCAGGTAGAC
Organism: Betaproteobacteria bacterium; assembly: GCA_025358705.1. Lineage (GTDB taxonomy): Bacteria > Pseudomonadota > Gammaproteobacteria > Burkholderiales > SG8-39 > RBG-16-66-20. The sequence continues at coordinate 21,883 of JANYII010000124.1, forward strand.
CATGCGGAACAATTGCAGCGGCGTCGCCCCGTCCACGATGGCCGCTTCGTCCAGCTCGACAGGAAGCTTGTCCGAGGCCTGCTTCAGTACCCAGATGGCGTATGGGGAGGCGAGCGTCACCATGGCCAGGATCAGCGACCACTGGTTGTTCAGCAGTCCGAAGCCGCTCATCGCCTTGTACATCGGCACGGCGAGGAACGCGGCCGGGATGAAGTACGTGAACAGGGCGGCATTCATCACGACGCGGCCGCCCCTGACCTTGAGGCGGCTGATGGCGAAGGCTGCCGTGGTGGCGACCAGCAGCGTCAGCACGCCCGTGGTGACCGAAATCAGCAGCGAATTCCAGATCTGGTGCCAGAAATGGTGCAGGTAGAAGTGGTCTTGCCGCAACACGATGCCGAAATTGCGCGTGGTCGGATGATCCGGCCAGAGCGCGCCACCGAATGCCGAGTCCTTCGACGAGATCGAGAACAGGAACAGGTGGTAGATCGGGATCAGGGTCCACAGCGCGATCGGGATGCCGACCAGCCACAGTTTCGCCTCGCCCCAGATGCGGCGGCCGTTCATTCGTCGGGCCCCTTCGACAGGCGCTTCATCATGAACCACACCATCGGCAGCACGAAGGGCATGGCGCAGACGATGGTCGCCATCGCCTCGCCGACCTGGTCGAGCCGGATGTAGCGGATGCCGAGCGTCGCCAGCACGTGGGTCAGGTCGGCCGGCCCGCCGCCGGTCAGCAGGTAGACGCTGTTGAAGTCGCCCAGGGTGAAGATCATCGACAGGATGGTCGAGCTCAGGTACAGGCCGCGCAGCGAGGGCCAGGTGACGTAGCGGAATTTCTGCCAGCGCGTGGCGCCGTCCATGCTTGCCGCCTCGTACAGCTCCAGCGGAATGGCGAGGCGCCCGGCCAGCAGGATGAGGGTCCAGAACGGCAGGTTGCGCCAGATGTGCACCAGCATCGACATCGAGAACGCGAGATCCGGATCGGTGAGCCAGCCCGGGCCGTCCTCGGCGGTGAGGCGAAAGATGAGCGAGTTGATGACGCCCCATTCCGGGTTCAGCATGAAACGGAAGGAGAAGATGGTCGGGATCGACGGCACCGCCCAGGGCAGGATGAACAGCACCGCCAGCCAGCGGATCCAGACGCGGTCATGCACGAAGAAGCCGGAGACCGCGAGCGCCAGGGCGAGCTTGAGGTTCACCGCCACCATCAGGAACACGACGGTGTTCACCATCGTGCGGAAGAAGATCGGGTCCTCGAACAGCGTGATGTAGCTCGCCGGGTGGCGCGCCAGCC
>JANYII010000130.1 GCA_025358705.1 Betaproteobacteria bacterium
CGGCGAGATGGATTATATGGCGCGCCATGCCGCACTCCGCGCGCAGCCGGCGGACCTTGTTCCCGGCACCGTGCGCGTGCTCTCCTGCCGCATGGACTACCTTGCGGATGTTCCGGGCACCGTCGAACACGAGCTGCGGCAACCTTCGCAGGCCTACATCGCCCGCTCTGCGCGCGGTCGCGACTATCACAAGGTCATGCGCAGCCGGCTGCAGAAGCTCTGCGACCGCATCGAGTCCGAAGTGGGGCCGTTCGGCCACCGCGCCTTCGCCGATTCGGCGCCGGTCATGGAAGTGGAACTCGCCGTGCGCGCCGGTATCGGCTGGCGCGGCAAGCACACGCTGTTGCTCGATCGCCAGGGCTCGTGGTTCTTTCTCGGCGAGATCTATTGCGACCTGGACCTGGAAACGGATACACCCGCGGCGAACCACTGCGGGTCCTGCCAGAAATGCATCGACATCTGCCCGACCCAGGCCATCACCGCGCCCTACCAGCTCGACGCGCGGCGCTGCATCTCCTACCTGACGATCGAATTGAAAGGCGCGATTCCGGAAGAACTGCGCCCCCTGATCGGCAACCGCGTCTACGGTTGCGACGATTGCCAGCTGGTCTGTCCGTGGAACGGTTTCGCGCAAACTTCAGCGGAACTGGACTTCCAGGTTCGCCATGGCCTGGACTCCTCCAGCCTGCTCGAGTTGTTCGCCTGGACCGAGGAGGAGTTCGACCGCCGCCTGCAGGGGTCTCCGATCCGGCGCATCGGCTACGAGCGCTGGCTGCGGAATCTTGCGGTGGGATTGGGCAATGCGCCTTTCTCGTCAGAAATTGTTCTATCCCTGATGCAAAAAGCGGAACATTCGTCTGCCCTTGTGCGCGAGCACGTGAACTGGGCATTGGCACGCCACGGGTGGCGTCCTGACAATCATGGCGTGGCGGCCTGACCGCCTGCTGCCGGGGTTCGAGGCGCTCGAACTCGGGGCGCCCGACGACTACGACGGCCGCGTCATGGCGACGCTGGTGCGCCTGCCGGTGCCGGACGCACGGCGCGGCGCGGTGTTGTACGTACACGGATTCATCGACTATTTTTTCCAGCGCCACATGGCCGAGCGCTTCGCCGCCGAGGGCTATGCGTTCTACGCGCTCGACCTGCGCAAGCACGGCCGATCGCTGCTGCCGCACCAGCATCCCTGCTTCTGCAAGGACATCGCCGAGTACTACGGCGATATTACTCGCGCTCTGGCAGAAATCGACACGGACGTGCTCCTCGCCGGGCACTCGACCGGAGGATTGATCTGCAGCCTGTACAAGCACCAAGGCGAGCTTCGCGACCGCGTGCGCGCGCTCTGGCTGAACAGCCCATTTCTCGCGATCAACGCGTCAGGGCCTCGTCTGCTGGAACTGCATACGGCGAAGATGTTGGGAAATCTCTTCCCGTTCATGAACAACCCTTCGGCCGTGCTGCCGGCCTACGTCATGAGCCTGCACAGAAACTGGGGCGGCGAGTGGGACTTCGATCTCTCGCTCAAGCCGCTGCTCGGATTTCCGGCGTATTTCGGCTGGCTGCACGCGATCTTCGAGGCGCAAGCCAAAGTCCACGCCGGCTTGTCGCTGTCATGCCCCGTGCTCTCGATGCACTCGGACGAGGCTGACATCGTGCTCGACTGGAAGCAGATTTCGCGCTGGTCGCACACCCTCGGCAACAACGTGAGCGTGCGCCAGTTTCCGGGCGGGTTGCATGATCTCGTGCTATCGCGCGCGGAGATTCGCGAAGAAGTATTTAGGCAGCTCTTTGCGTGGGCGGAACTACCCAGTTCGTAGCCGCTGGATCAAAACCTCGAGGCGGCGGCATCGAGCGCGCTGGCTAGCGCGGCGTAATCCTGCGTGACCGGGAACTGCGGAAACTTCGTAGCGATTTCCGGAGGCGGGCGGAAGAAAATGCCTGCTTGGGCCGCTTTCAGCATCGAAACGTCGTTGAAGGAATCGCCCGCAGCAATCACTTTGAAATTGAGCTTCTGGAACGACTCCACCGCGTGGCGTTTCTGGTCGGGCATGCGCAGGTGGTACGCACTCACGAATCCCTGCTTGTCGGTTTCGAGACGATGGCAGAAGAGTGTCGGCCAGCCGAGCTGCGCCATCATGGGCGCGGCGAATTCGTAGAACGTGTCGGAGAGGATCACCACCTGCCGCGTGGCGCGCAGCTGGTCGAGGAATTCGCGCGCGCCGGCCATCGGCGCCATGCTGGCGATGACCTTCTGGATGTCGGCGAGGCGCAGCTTGTGCTGGGAGAGGATCTCGAGGCGTCCCCGCATGAGCTTGTCGTAGTCGGGCTCGTCGCGCGTGGTGCGCTTGAGCGCCTCGATGCCGGTGCGCTTCGCGACTTCAATCCAGATTTCCGGGATCAGGACGCCTTCAAGATCCAGGCAGACGATATGCATGACGCCCGCGGCAGGTCTAGGCGCTGCGCGAGATCGGCCGCATCGGATCGGTGGACCATTCGCTCCAGGAACCCGGGTAGACACGCGATCCGCCCAGGCCCGCGATCTCCATCGCGAGGGCGTTGTGGCATGCCGCGACGCCGGAGCCACAGTAGTTGATGACATCGCCAGGATTGCGGCCGGCGAGGATGGCATCGAATTCCGCGCGCAGGGATTCGGCCTTCTTGAACGTGCCGTCGGCGGCAAGGTTGTCGTTGTTGAAGCGGTTCTTCGCGCCGGGGATGCGCCCGGCAACCGGATCGATGGGTTCCTGCTCGCCGCGATAGCGCGCCGGCGCGCGCGCGTCGAGCAGCGCCGCCTTCTTGAGTTTCTTCTCGACGTGCGAGAGGTAGGCCACCATCGACGTTTTCGCGCGCCCGGGGTAGGCGACCGCGGTGACGACGGAGACGTCCGGCGTGACCGCGCGGCCTTCGCGCTGCCACTTGGCGAAACCGCCATCGAGCACGGCGACCGTTTCGTGGCCGACCCAGCGCAGCATCCACCACAGGCGCGACGCATGCGCGCCGGAGCCGCCGTCATAGCACACCACCTGGTCGGTGAGTTGCAGACCCTGCTTGCCGATCCAGTTGACGAACGTTTTTGGCTCGGGCAGGGGATGGCGGCCGTTGGCGCCGGTCTTGGCGCCGGAGAGATCGCGATCGAGGTGCGCGAACAACGCCCCGGGAATGTGTCCCTCGAGGTATTGCTGCTCTCCCAGCGCCGGATTGGCCAGGTCGTGCCGGCAATCGAACACCCGCCACTCGGGGTGTGCTGCAAGATCCTCGGTCGAGACCAGTGTGTTCAAGTCAATTCCCTTCCAGCTCGCGTCGGAGCCATTCGTGGAAATGCACCATCGTATCTTCCATTGGCGACTGGTAGGGGCCGGCGTCGTCCAGGCCCTGCTCCCACAGCGCGCGGCGGCCGCGGTCCAGGCGCCGGCAGATTTCGTCGTCCTCCAGCGCGGTCTCGTTGTAGGCCGCCTTCTGCGCCTCGATGAAATCGCGCTCGAAGTGGACGATTTCCTCCGGGTAGTAGAACTCGACCACGTTGGTGGTGAGTACGGGCGATCGCGGGATCAGGTTGGAAACGATCAGCACATTCGGGTACCACTCGAGCGTGAAGCCCGGAAAGTAGGTGGCCCAGAGCGCGCCGTACTTGGGCGTCTTGCCGCGCAGTTGCCTGAGGCAGGCCTCCTGCCACCTGCGGTATACTGGCGTGCCCGGCGCGGTGAGCCCTTGCTTTGCGGACATCACCTGGACCGAATTGCGCTCGCCGTAGCGCACTTGATAATTGTCGCAATCAGCGTAGTTGCCGAGCCCCGCGTGGAGAAAATCGACGTGGTAGCACTCGAGGTAGACCTCGACGAAGGTCTTCCAGTTGGTGGCGTAGTCCGTGGTTTCGACTCGATCGAGCACGTAGCCGGAGAAATCGAAATCCTCGCTGCAGCCGAAGTCCGCCATGTCCTTGCGCGGATCGCGCGGCCCGGCGAACAGCATGCCCTGCCAGTTGGTGAGCGGCGTGGAATGCAGCTTCACGCAGGGGTTTTCGGGAAAGCGCGGCGCGCCCAGCAGTGTGCCATTGAGGTCATACGTCCAGCGGTGCAGCGGGCAGACGATGTTTTCCAGCGTGCCGCGGCCTTCCAGCAGGATCGATTGGCGGTGGCGGCAGATGTTGGAGAGCAGTTCCGCGCCACCCGCGTTCCGTACCAGCACCTTGGCGTGGCCCATCCAGTCGATGGTCTGGTAGTTCCCGACCTCCGGAACCATCAGTTCATGCCCGACATAGTTGGAGCCGGCATCGAACAGCAGTTTCTTCTCGCGTTCGAAGATCTGCGGGTCGAAATACCAGCTCATCGGCAACTGGCACTGCACCGGCCGCAGATGGGGAGTGGGGATGGACTTGGACATTCGCTTATGTGGCGCTAAGTGCTTAAAAGCGCAGCATTTTACATGATCCGGGTTTGACCCTGCCGCGACACTCGGTTAAGGTGGCAGCCCCCTATGTCCAAGCCACCAAAAAGCGCTGCGGAGCCCAGTTTCGAGAAGGCCCTGGCGGAGCTCGAAAGCATCGTCGCGAAGATGGAAGACGGCGGCCTGTCGCTGGAGCAATCGCTCGCGGCCCACAAGCGCGGCATTGAGCTCGCGAAGCAGTGCCGCGAGCGCCTTGATGCCGCGCAACAGCAGGTGCGCGTGCTCGAAGGCGAAGTGCTCAAGCCGCTTGCCGCGGGCGCATCGGATGCTGCCGATCGAGACTGAGGCCGATTTCGCCGCCTGGATGGGTTCTATCCAGGCGCGCATGGAAGGCGCCCTCGCGCGCCATCTGCCGGGGGCACAACAAGCGCCGGCACGCCTGCACCAGGCAATGCGCTATGCCGCGCTCGAAGGCGGCAAGCGCGTGCGGCCGCTGCTGACGTTCGCCGCCGGCGAACTGGTCGGCGCGGATCCGGCGCGCCTCGATGTCGCGGCCTGCGCGGTCGAGATGGTCCACTCGTACTCCCTGGTGCACGACGACATGCCGTGCATCGACGACGACATCCTGCGCCGGGGCAAGCGCACGGTGCACGTCGAGTACGACGAGGCGACCGCTCTGCTGGTGGGCGATGCGCTGCAGACACTCGCCTTCCAGCTGCTCGCCGAACACACGGCCGCCGGCGATGCCGCCACGCAACTGGACATGCTGCGCACGCTGGCGGTTGCTGCCGGTTCGCGCGGCATGGCGGGAGGACAGGCGATCGACCTGGAGTCCACGGGCAAGACGCTGTCGCAGACCGAGCTCGAATTCATGCACGTGCGCAAGACCGGCGCGCTGATCAGCGCCGCCGTGAAGCTGGGCGCACTGTGCGCCGGGCCCTGCCCGGCGGCGCTGGAGCAGTACGCGAACCGCGTCGGCCTCGCGTTCCAGGTGGTGGACGACGTGCTGGACACGGAAGCGAGTACCGCGACGCTGGGCAAGACCGCGGGCAAGGATTCGAAGCAGGGCAAGCCGACTTACGTGTCGGCGATGGGCGTCGCGCGCGCCAGGCAGTTCGCCGAGGAATTGCGCCTTGGCGCGCATGCGGCGCTCGATACGCTCGGGTCCGGCGCGCGCACGCGGCGCCTGCGCCAGGTCGCGGATTTCGTCGTCCTGAGAAAATTCTAGAAACCAGAATGACGACGATCACCGAGGACATCCCGGCGGAGGACTACAATCCGGCGATGTACGAGTTGCTGAAGACGGTCAACGACCCGGCCGCGCTCAGGCAGCTTGACCGTCGGCAGTTGCACCAGCTCGCCGCCGAGCTGCGCGCCTACGTGCTCGACACGGTATCGAAGACCGGCGGCCACCTGTCGTCGAATCTCGGCACGGTCGAGCTGACCATTGCGCTGCACTATGTGTTCAACACGCCCGAGGACCGCATCGTCTGGGACGTCGGGCACCAGACCTATCCGCACAAAATCCTCACCGGCCGGCGCGAGCAGATGGCGCGGCTGCGCATGATCGACGGCATATCGGGGTTCCCGAGGCGCAGCGAATCGAAGTACGACGCCTTCGGCACGGCGCATTCCTCGACCTCGATTTCGGCCGCGCTCGGCATGGCGGTGGCGGCGAAAAGAAAAGGCGAAGCGAGGCGCGTGGTCGCGGTGATCGGCGACGGCGCCATGTCCGCCGGGATGGCGTTCGAGGCGATGAACAATGCCGGCGTCATGGATTCCGACCTGCTGGTGATCCTGAACGACAACGAGATGTCGATCTCGCCGGCCGTTGGCGCGCTGAACCGCTACCTTGCGCGGCTGATGTCGGGGCCGTATGTCGCCGCGCGGAAGGCGGGGAAGATACTGCTGAGCGCGGTGCCGCCGCTGTATGAATTCGCCAGGCGCTTCGAGGAGCACGCCAAGGGCCTGGTCGTGCCATCAACGCTGTTCGAGGAGTTCGGCTTCACCTATGTCGGGCCGATCGACGGCCACGACCTCGATTCGCTCATCCCGACGCTGAAGAACATCACGGAGATGAAGGGGCCGCAGTTCCTGCACGTCGTGACCAAGAAGGGACAGGGCTACAAGCTTGCCGAAGACGATCCGATCGCCTACCACGGGCCCGGCAAGTTCGATCCTGCCGAGGGAATCAAGAAGTCGGCCGCGGGCGGCAAGCCCACCTACAGCCAGGTATTCGGCGACTGGCTGTGCGACATGGCGCGCGCCGACAAGCGCCTGATGGCGATTACGCCCGCGATGCGCGAAGGCTCCGGCATGGTGCGGTTCTCGGAGGAATTCCCGGACCGCTATTTCGACGTCGCCATCGCGGAGCAGCACGCGGTGACCTTCGCCGCGGGCATGGCCTGCGAAGGCCTCAAGCCGGTGGTGGCGATCTACTCCACCTTCCTGCAGCGCGGCTACGACCAGCTGATCCACGATGTCGCGATCCAGAACCTGCCGGTGCTGTTCGCGCTCGACCGGGGCGGCGTGGTCGGTGGCGACGGCCAGACGCACAACGGCGCGTTCGATTACGCGTTCCTGCGCACCGTGCCCAATCTCACCCTGATGGCGCCCGCCGACGAGAATGAATGCCGGCAGATGCTGTTTACCGGCTATCAGCTGAACGGCCCGGCGGCGGTGCGTTATCCGCGGGGCTCCGGGCCGGGCGTCGCTTTGCAGAAAGAGTTTTCTGCGATTCCGATCGGCAAGGGCGAAGTCAGAAGAGAAGGCAGGAAAATCGCCATTCTTTCTTTCGGCTCGATGCTCAAGCCGGCGCTGGAAGCGGCCGAAAAGCTGGATGCGACGGTGGCCAACATGCGCTTCATCAAACCGCTGGACACGGCGTTGGTGAAGCGACTCGCCGAAACCCACGAGCAGCTCGTGACGATCGAAGAGCACCAGGTCATGGGCGGAGCCGGGAGCGCGGTGTGCGAGGTGCTGGCCGCCTTAGGTCTTGAAAAGAAAGTGCTTTTGCTCGGTTTGCCGGACCGTTTCATCGACCATGGCGACTCGGCGAAACTCCTTTCCAGCGTCGGGCTGGACGCCGAAGGCATCTATAAATCGATTCGCACTGCAATACCCGAGTAATTCACTCGGGAGTTATAATGGTGCCATGAACGCTAAAGACCCGCACGCCATCCCGGACGTCCAGAACGACGCAGATTCGCGCAAGCTCGCGATCGACCAGGTCGGCGTCAAGGCGATCCGGCACCCGGTCCGCGTGATGGAGAGACCCGTTTCGGAGCGCGCCTCCCCTAGCGTGCAGCACACGATCGCCACCTTCAACATGTACGTCGGCCTGCCGCACCAGTTCAAGGGCACGCACATGTCGCGCTTCGTCGAGATCCTCTCCGCGCAGGAGCGCGAACTCACGGTAGATAGCTTCAAGGCGATGCTCAAGGAGATGGTCGAGCGCCTGGAGGCCAAGGAAGGCCGCATCGAAATGCACTTCCCGTACTTCATCGAGAAGCAGGCTCCGGTTTCCGGCGTGAAGAGCCTGATGGACTACGAGGTCACCTTCATCGGGGAGATCAAGAAGGGCGTGCAGTGCTTCGCCATGAAGGTGCTGGTGCCGGTGACCAGCCTTTGTCCCTGCTCGAAGAAGATTTCGGAATACGGCGCGCACAACCAGCGCTCCCACGTGACCGTGACCGCGAAGACCAGCGAATTCGTCTGGATCGAGGAGATCGTCGACCTGGTGGAGAAGCAGGCTTCGAGCGAGCTGTACGGCCTGCTCAAGCGCCCGGACGAAAAATTCGTCACGGAGCGCGCCTACGACAACCCGAAGTTCGTCGAGGACATGGTGCGCGACGTGGCCGCGATCCTGAACCTGGACGAGCGCATCACGTCCTACGTGGTCGAATCGGAAAATTTCGAGTCAATCCACAACCACTCCGCCTACGCGCTGATTGAGCGCGACAAGCTCAGTCAGTAGCGCAGGATCATCGTCATCCGGCCGCCTTCCTGCCTCATCTCGACGCGGCTGAGGAAGCTCATGCCGAGCAAGGCCACGGGCAGGCCGCTCTCGATGACGACGCCCTCCACGCCGTTCAGCTCGATGCCGCCGATGCGCACCGAGTTCAGTTTCACCCGGTAGGCCGGCGTCGGCCCTCCGGCGGTCTGGACGTTGCCGGCCTCTCCCTTGCGGTAATCGATGCCCAGGCGAATCGCGTCGATGCCCGGCAGCGCGACCATGGAGGCGCCGGTATCGACGACGAAGCGAACCGCGCCGCCATTGACCATGCCTTCGGCGATGACGTGCCCGCTCGAGCCGGCCGAGAGCGTCACGCTCTGGGGGCCGGCGGCCTTGGTGCTGCTGCTGTAGGCATGGCCGCGCACCAGGGTCCGGCGCTTGCCGTCAATTTCGACGATGGCGCGATCCTTCTCCACCGAGACGACCGTCACGCCGCTGAATGCCTGGCCGACCTTGATTGTCTTGGGCGCGGCAGCGTCGATCGACAGGATCGCGGCCTTCGATTCGAAAGTGCCGATCAGGGCGACGTCGGTCGCCGCGGCCGGAGCGCACGCCAGCAGCATGACAACCGCAATAGAATGTCGCATCATGAAACCGGTCGCCATCTTCAGGCACGCGCGCAGTGAAGGTCCGGCTTATTTTGCCACTTACCTTGAGCGCCGGGCGATTCCCTGGAAGCTGTTCCCGCTGGACGAGGGCCGCGCCGTGCCCAAGGACGTGCGCAGGTTCTCCGGCATGGCCTTCATGGGTGGGCCGATGAGCGTCAACGATGAACTGCCCTGGATCAAGCCGATGCTGGAACTGGTGCGCGATGCGGTGCGCAAGGACGTGCCGACGCTCGGCCACTGCCTCGGCGGGCAATTGATGTCGAAGGCCCTTGGCGGGGAAGTGATCCGCACGCGCGTCAAGGAGATCGGCTGGGGCGAGGTGGAGGTCGCCGACAACAACGTCGCGCGGGAGTGGTTCGCGCCGGTCACTGCCTTCGAGTCCTTTCACTGGCACGGCGAAACTTTCAGCATTCCGCCGGGCGCGACGCGCGTCCTCAGCAACGCACACTGCGCCAACCAGGCGTTCGCCACTGGCAGGCATCTCGGCATGCAGTGCCATGTCGAGATGACCGAGGGCCTGATCCGGACCTGGTGCGAGGGTGGCGCCGACGAAATCCGCGAATCGGCGGCGAGTCCTGGCGTGCAAACGCCGGCGAAAATAGAGAAGAACCTCGAAGCGAGGGTCGGCGCGTTGCACAAGATCGCCGACCGGATCTACGACCGCTGGACCGAGGGCCTGGTGAAAAGCTAGTCCCTGAAATTGGTGAACTGCAGCGGCAGGTCGGTGACCGAACCGCGCACCAGCTGGATCGCGGCCTGCAGGTCGTCCTTCTTCGCGCCCGAGATGCGGATCGCATCGCCCTGGATCGACGCGGCCACTTTCAGCTTCGCGTCTTTCACCAGCTTCTGGATCTGCTTGCCCTTTTCCTGCGGCACGCCGACCTTGACGGTGACCGGCCGCTTCAGCTTGTCACCGGAAATTTTTTCCACCGCGCCGAGCTCGATGCAGCGGACGTCGATGTTGCGCTTGGCCATGCGGCCGCGCAGCACGTCGAGCACCTGGCCGAGCTTGAATTCATCGTCGGCGAATACCGTGAGCGCGAGCTCGGCCAGTTCGATGCGGGCGTCGGAGCCCTTGAAGTCGTAGCGGTTGGTGACTTCCTTGTTCGCCTGGTCGACGGCGTTCTTCACTTCCTGGCGGTCTACCTGCGAGACGATGTCGAACGATGGCATGCCGACCCTTGCTAGCGATTCAGGCGCTGCAGATCCTCCACCCAGCGCTGGGTCGCGACCTTGAGCCAATCCATGTCGGCCGGTTCGTGGAACAGGGTGTAGACGGAGAGGACCAGCGCCTTGCCGCGCACCATGACGAAGGATGTGGTGAACAGCAGGTATTGCGGCGTGGCCTTGTCGAATATGCGCTCGCCCGCCAGCGGCGGCAGGCGCGTCGCCTGCAGCACCGAGACGGCCGTCGGCGACTTCTTCAGTTCGGAGAGATAGTTGGCCAGGCCGATCGGCCGGCCCTCGAGGAATTTCGGCAGGTCCGCGACCTGTTCGGCCTTGCCCAGGTCGCGCAGCGAGTCCGCTATCAGGGCGTTGAACAGGTCGGCGCCGACCCGCTCGCGCTCGAGACTCTTGGGGGTGACCACCATCATGTAGCGCCGCTTCAGGTCGAGCGGGTCGCCATTCGTGAAGCGCCGCAGGTCGGCGTCGGAGAGCGCGAACAGCAGGATGCGGTTCGAGGGCGAAGTCAGCGTCGCGGCCAGGTCCTGCAGCCGCGGTGACGCAAGATCCGTTGTGTCCGAGAATCCCGGCAGCGCATCCAGGGCGATTTTCTCCAGCCCCAGGCGCACCGCGAACGGCGCCGCGGCGCAACTCAGCGAGATCGTGGCGGCGAGGGTGGCAACCAGATGGGCAACAATGCGCACAACCGCCATTCTACGTATCATCTGCGTTTTACGGAGATCACCAGCTTGGCGACGATTCTGGGCGCGCTGCCCAAGGGGAAAAAGGTCGGCATCGCGTTCTCGGGCGGCTTGGACACGAGCGCGGCCGTGCACTGGATGCGCGCGAAAGGCGCGATCCCCTACGCGTACACGGCGAACCTCGGCCAGCCGGATGAATCGGACTACGCCGAGATCCCGAAGAAGGCGCTCGCGTACGGGGCCGCGCGCGCGCGGCTGGTGGAGTGCCGCCCCCAGCTCGTCGCAGAGGGCATCGCGGCGATCCAGTGCGGCGCGTTCCACATCTCCACCGGCGGCGCCACGTATTTCAACACCACGCCGCTGGGCCGCGCGGTCACCGGGACGATGCTCGTCGTCGCCATGCGCGATGACGCGGTCGGCATCTGGAGCGACGGCAGCACCTACAAGGGCAACGACATCGAGCGCTTCTACCGCTACGGCCTGCTCGCCAATCCCTCGCTGAAGATCTACAAGCCCTGGCTCGACCAGCGCTTCATAGACGAGCTGGGCGGCCGCAGAGAGATGTCCGCGTACATGGCGAAAGCGGGCTTCAAGTACAAGATGAGCGCCGAGAAAGCCTACTCGACGGATTCGAACATCCTCGGCGCCACGCACGAAGCGAAGGACCTCGAGTTTCTCGACAAAGGCCTTTCCATCGTGAAGCCCATCATGGGCGTCGCCTTCTGGCGCGAGGGCGTGGCGGTGAGGCCGGAGAAGGTCGCGGTGCGCTTCGAGGAAGGCGTCCCGGTCGCGCTCAATGGCGAGCGTTTCGCGGATGCCGTCGCGCTGTTCGCGGAAGCCAATGCCATCGGCGGGCGGCACGGCCTCGGGATGTGCGACCAGATCGAGAATCGCATCATCGAGGCGAAGAGCCGCGGCATCTACGAGGCGCCGGGCATGGCGCTGCTGCACGTCGCCTACGAGCGGCTGGTCACCGGCATCCACAACGAGGACACCATCGAGCAGTACCGGACCAACGGCCGGCGGCTCGGGCGGCTGCTGTACCAGGGACGCTGGTTCGATTCGCAGACGCTGATGCTGCGCGAGAGCGCGCAGCGCTGGGTGGCGAAGGCGGTGTCCGGCGAAGTGACGCTGGAACTGCGCCGCGGCAACGACTACTCGATCCTGAATACGAGAAGCCCGAACCTGACCTACAAGCCCGAGCGGTTGACGATGGAGAAGGGCAAGGACGTGTTCTTCACGCCCGGGGACCGCATCGGCCAGCTCACGATGCGCAACCTGGATATCGCCGACACGCGCGACAAACTGCGGGTCTACGGCGAAGCGGGGTTGCTGGGGGATGCAAAAACCGGCAGCGTGCCGTTGCTTGGGCCAACCAGGGTTCGGCCAGGCAAAAAGAAGCGCTAGTCCTTCACTTTTCCGAGCAGCAGGAACTCCATCAGCGCCTTCTGGGTATGAAGCCGGTTCTCGGCTTCCTCCCAGACCACGCTTTGCTTTCCGTCGATCACCTTCGCGGCGACTTCCTCGCCGCGGTGCGCCGGCAGGCAGTGCATGAAGAGCGCGTCCTTGCGCGCCGCCCTCATCATGTCGGCGTCCACTTGCCAGTCGGCGAAGTCCTTCTTGCGCGCCTTGTTCTCCGACTCGAAGCCCATCGAGGTCCAGACATCGGTGGTGACCAGGTGCGCGCCCTTCACCGCCTTCATCGGGTCGGTGAATTCCTCGTAGTGGTCGGTGCCGTACAGGCCGGCGCGCTCGGGCTCGACCTCGTAACCCGGCGGCGTGGAAACGTGGACGTTGAAGTCGAACACTTCCGCCGCCTGCAACCAGGTGTTGCAGACGTTGTTTGAGTCGCCGATCCACGCCACGGTCCTGCCCTTGATCGAGCCGCGGTGCTCGATGAAGGTGTAGACGTCGGCCAGGATCTGGCAGGGGTGGTACTCGTTGGTCAGGCCGTTGATCACCGGCACCCGCGAGCTGCCCGCGAAGCGTTCCAGGATTTCCTGCTCGAAGGTGCGGATCATCACCAGGTCGCACATGCGCGAGATGACCTGCGCCGCGTCCTCCACCGGTTCGCCGCGGCCGAGCTGCGAGTCGCGGGTGTTGAGGAAGATCGCGGTGCCGCCGAGCTGGTGCATGCCGGCCTCGAACGAGAGCCGGGTTCGCGTGCTCTGCTTCTCGAAGATCATCGCAAGCGTGCGGTCTTCAAGCGGCCAGTAGCGCTTGTAGCGCTTGAACCTGTCCTTGATCCAGCGCGTGCGCGCGAAGACGTGCTCGTACTCCTTGCGCGAGAGGTCCTTGAATTGCAGGTAGTGGCGAAGCTTCGCCATGGCGGCAGGCCCCGGTGCCTCAGCGCGCCGCGGCGAGCTTTGGCTGGGACGCGCTGCGCGCGAGGAACTCTTTTACCAGCGGCACCAGGCGCTCGACCACTTCGCGCCCCTCCGCCTCGGTGATGATCAAAGCCGGCAGCAGGCGGATGACGTTGTCGGCGGTGACGTTGAACACCAGCCCGGCGTCCAGGCCCATCTTCACAAGCTCGCCGCACGGCCGGTCGAGTTCGATGCCGATCATCAGGCCCATGCCGCGAACCTCGACAACGCCTGCGGCACCGCCCAGCGACGCTTTCAACCCTCCGAGCATTGCCGCACCGACTTTCGCCGCGTTCTCGAGCAGGCCCTCGTCCCGCATCGTGTCGAGCGTGG
>JANYII010000135.1 GCA_025358705.1 Betaproteobacteria bacterium
ATCTCGAAGACATCAAGGCGCCGGAATGTTTTTACGTCGAGCGCAAATTGCGCGAGCGCGTCAAGATTCCGGTGTTCCACGACGACCAGCACGGCACCGCGATTATCGTGGGGGCCGCGTTTTTGAATGGCTTGAAAGTCATAGATAAAAAAATCGCCGAGGTAAAGCTGGTGGTGTCCGGCGCCGGCGCCGCGGCGCTCGCCTGCCTGGAGCTGCTGGTGAAGATGGGCCTTCCGCGCGGCAACATCATCGTCACCGACATCAAGGGCGTGGTGTGGAAGGGCCGCAAGGAGGAGATGGACCCGGACAAGGAGCGCTTCGCCATCGAGACCAGGGCGCGCACGCTGGATGACGTGATCGGCGGCGCCGACGTGTTCCTCGGCCTTTCGGCGGGCGGCGTGCTCAAGCCCGAAATGCTTAAGAAGATGGCCGAGCGCCCGCTGATCCTGGCGCTGGCCAACCCGGAGCCGGAAATCCGCCCCGAGCTCGCACGGCAAGCGCGGCCGGATTGCATCATCGCCACCGGGCGCGGGGATTATCCGAACCAGGTCAACAACGTCCTGTGCTTTCCGTTCATCTTCCGCGGCGCGCTGGATGTCGGTGCCACCACCATCACCACCGAAATGGAACTCGCCGCGGTGCGCGCGATCGCCGAGCTCGCGCAGGCGGAGGCCTCTGACATCGTGGCCATGGCCTATGGCGGGCAGGACCTCAAGTTCGGGCCGGAATACCTGATTCCGCGGCCCTTCGACCCGCGCCTCATCGCCAAGGTGGCGCCCGCGGTGGCCAAGGCGGCGATGGATTCGGGCGTCGCGACGCGGCCGCTGGCGGACCTGGATGCCTACCGGGCCTCGCTCACGCAGTTCGTCTACCACTCGGGCCTCATCATGAAGCCGCTGTTCGCCGCGGCCAAGGAGAAGCCGCGGCGCGTGGTCTACGCCGAGGGTGAGGACGAACGCGTGCTGCGCGCGGTGCAGGCGGTGCTGGACGAAGGCCTCGCGAAGCCGACCCTGATCGGCCGCCCGGCGGTGCTCGAGCAGCGCATTGAGCGGCTCGGCCTGCGGCTGCGTGCGGGGCGCGATTTCACGCTCGTGAGCCCGGAGAACGACCCGCGCTACAAGGAATACTGGAAGACCTACCACAAGCTCACGGAACGAAAGGGCGTCTCGCCCGAGTACGCGCGCGTCGAGATGCGCCGGCGCAACACGCTGATCGGTGCGATGATGATGAGGAAGGGCGAGGCCGACGCCATGCTGTGCGGCACCTTTGGCACACATGCGCTGCATCTGCACTACATCGACCAGGTGATCGGGCTGCGCCCCGGCGTGAAGCACTACGCGGCGATGAATGCGCTGCTCCTGCCGGACCGGACGGTGTTCATCTGCGACACTTACGTCACGGCGGACCCCGACGCCGAGCACATTGCCGAGATGACGATCCTCGCGGCCGAGGAAATCCGCCGCTTCGGCATCGTGCCCAAAATTGCGCTGCTGTCGGCGTCCAATTTCGGCTCGATCGACCTGCCTTCGGCGCGCAAGATGCAGCGCGCGCTCGCGATCCTGGGCGAGCGCGAGCCCGGGCTCGAAGTCGAAGGTGAAATGCACGGCGACACCGCGCTCTCGGACGAGATCCGCCAGAAGGTGTTTCCGCGTTCGCGCATGCGGGGCGAGGCAAACCTGCTGGTGATGCCGACGCTGGACGCGGCCAACATCTCGTTCAACCTGCTCAAGATTGCCTCTTCCGAGAACGTCACCATCGGGCCGATCCTGCTCGGCTCGGCGCGGCCGGTGCACATCCTCACGCCCTCGGCCACGGTGCGCCGTATCGTCAACATGACCGCGCTCGCGGTGGCCGACGCGAATGCGCCGCGCGGCCAGGAACAGTCGCTGTTCTAGTGGAACCCTTCTGATGAAAGCGCCCGGAAGATGAAAGCAAGGGCAGGCCTCGTACTCACCGGAGGCGGTGCGCGCGCCGCCTACCAGGTTGGCGTGGTCAAGGCCGTGCGCGACATCCTCGGCAACCCGGTCAAGAACCCGTTCCCAATCCTGTGCGGCACCTCGGCCGGCGCGATCAACGCCACCACGCTTGCGGTATATGCCGACGACTTCAGCCGCGGCGTGGGCAACCTGCTCGAGGTGTGGGAGAACATGCACTGCCACCACGTCTACCGCACCGACGTGTCGAGCATCTCGCGGCGCGGCCTGCGCTGGCTGGGCGCGATGACGTGGATCTCGCGGCAGAACCCGATCTCGCTGCTGGACAACGCGCCGCTGAAGGAGATGCTCGAGCGCACGCTCGCCTTCGACCGCATCCAGGACCACATCGATTCAGGGGCGCTGTACGCGGTGAGCGTCACCGCGTCGGGCTACACCACTGGCCAGAGCGTGTCGTTTTTCCAGGGCGGCTCGGGGCTGGAGGGCTGGGAGCGCAACCAGCGCATCGGCGCGGCGGTGTCGCTCAAGCTGGATTACCTGCTTGCGTCCTCCGCGCTGCCGTTCATCTTTCCCGCGGTCAAGGTGCACCGCGAGTACTTCGGCGACGGCTCGGTGCGCCAGATTGCGCCGATTAGCCCCGCGCTGCACCTGGGCGCCGACCGCGTGCTGGTGGTGGGCACCGGCCGCCAGACCGCGGACCAGTCGCGCGCGCGCTCGAACATCTATCCGTCGCTCGCCCAGGTCGCGGGCCACGCGCTGAACTCGATCTTCCTCGACGGATTGTCGGTGGACCTCGAGCGCCTGGAGCGCATCAACCGCACGCTCAAGCTGATCCCGGCGGAGAAGCTGGCCGAGGCCAACCTGCCGCTGCGGCCGGTGAAAGTGCTGTTCATCTCGCCCTCGCAGCCGCTCGAGCGCATCGCGGCGCGCTTCGTGCATGAATTGCCGCCGATGGTGCGCTTCGTGCTGCGGCCGACCGGCGCGATGAACCGCTCGGGCTCGAACCTGGCGAGTTACCTGCTGTTCGAGGATTCGTTCTGCCGTACCCTGATCGACCTCGGCTACCAGGACACGGTCAGCCGGGAGCAGGAAGTGAAGGCATTCTTCGAAGACACCGAGGCATAGGCCATGGCCGAGCAGAACCCGCAGAACCCATTTGAGATGTTCCAGCGCCTGTGGGGCCCGCTCGGCGTGCCAGTGCCCGGCATGACGATGCCGACCCTGGACCCGAAGGAGATCGACAAGCGCGTGCAGGAATTGAAGTCGGTCGAGATGTGGCTGTCGATGAACCTGAACATGTTGCGTACCGCGATCCAGGGCCTCGAAATGCAGAAGGCGGGGCTCGAAGGGATCAACGCGGCGATGCAGCAGGCGATGAACATGGCGATGCCCCAGGACAGCAAGGACAAAAAACCGTAACGAGGAGGCAAGGCAATGGCGAAAGCAGTCCGGTATCACAAGCAAGGCGGCCCCGAAGTGCTGCAGCTCGACGATGTCCAGGTCGGCGACCCGGGGCAGGGGCAGGTTCGAGTTCGCCACACGGCGATCGGCGTCAATTTCGTCGACACCTACCAGCGTTCGGGGCTTTACCCGATGCAGCTGCCGGCCGTCGCGGGCAACGAGGGGGCGGGCGTGGTGGATGCGGTTGGCGCCGGCGTCACCGACCTCAAGGCCGGCGACCGCGTCTGCTACACCGGCCTGCCGGGCTCCTATTGCGAGGTGCGCCTCGCCCCGGCGGACCGCATGGTCAAGCTGCCGCAGGGCATCACGGAGGAGCAGGCCGCCTCGATGCTGCTCAAGGGCCTCACCGTGCACTACCTGATTTTCTCCACCTACCCGGTGAAGAAGGGCGAGACGGTGCTCTGGCATGCCGCCGCGGGCGGCGTCGGCCTGATCGCCTGCCAGTGGCTGAAGGCACTCGGCGTGACCACCATCGCCACTGCCGGCTCCGCGGAGAAGCTTGCCCTCGCCAAGTCGCACGGCGCGGACCACCTCGTCAACTACACCACCGAGAAGTTCGTCGACAGGGTGAAGGAGATCACCGGCGGCAAAGGCGTGCCGGTGGTGTACGACTCGGTCGGCAAGACGACCTGGGAAGGATCGCTGGATTGCCTGCGCCCGCGCGGGCTGATGGTGACCTTCGGCAACGCTTCGGGGCCGGTGGCGCCGGTCAACCTCGGCATCCTCGCCTCGAAGGGATCGCTCTTCGTGACGCGGCCGACGCTCGCCACCTACATCGCGGCGCGCGCCGACCTCGTCGAGCGCTCGAACGCGCTGTTCGAGGTGGTGAAATCCGGCAAGGTGAAGATCGAGACCACCGCGAAGTACAAGCTCGCCGACGCGGCGCAGGCGCACCGCGACTTGGAAGGGCGCAAGACTACGGGATCGGTGGTGCTGATCCCGTAGGGACGACGATCGCTACTTGATGCCGAGAATGCCCTTGGCTTTGCCGAGGGCAGCCATCGATTCGTTATGCTTGCCATCCTTATGGAGCTGCTCGCCGTCGGCGCGCAG
>JANYII010000062.1 GCA_025358705.1 Betaproteobacteria bacterium
ACGGTGAAGAGCGGCGCCGTCAGGCCGATGATCCACGAGAGCACGAACAGCAGGCCGAACATCGGCGCGGTCAGGCCGATGATCCAGGCCAGCACCAGCAGCAGCCCGATGCGCATGAACATGGCGCCGAACAGGCCGAGCCGGCGCGCGCGGTCCTGCTGCGCCGCCGGCAGCCGGTCGACCAGGATCGAGATGAAGATGATGTTGTCGATGCCGAGGACGAGCTCGAGCGCCGTCAGCGTCGCGAAGGCGATCCACGCCTGCGGATCGGTCAGCAATTCCATGCGTCGGCTTCCTGCGATCCGGCGGTCACTTCCTGGCCGGCTGCGGATGGGCGCGGCGGATGGTCGGGGAGAGGACCTTGTCCGAGACGTGAAAGTCCCACACTGCCGCGCCGCCGCTGGCGGCGAACTCGGCCACGAGCTTAGGCAGGTCGGCCAGGTTCTTGACGGTTTTGCCCGCGAGCCCGAAGCCGCGCGCGATGCCGGCGAAATCGCTGTAGCCGAACACCGACCCTGCGTCGGGCATGCCTTCGGAGCGCAGCTTGTGCACCTCCGACCCGTAGGCGCCGTCGTTCATCACGACGATGAGGATGTTCAGGCCATGGCGCTTGATGGTTTCGAATTCCTGCACGTGCATCATCAGGCTGCCGTCGCCGTCAAACAGCACGACGGTCCGGTCCGGGCGCGCCGCCGCCACGCCCATGGCGAAGGAGATGCCGTTGCCGATCGCGCCGAACTCGCGGAGAGTGAAGAACTTCTCCTGCGGGCGGGAGGGCATCTGCGCGAAGAACCAGGAGCAGTGGCCTCCCGAGTTCACCATCTCCCATTCCCGCGGCAGGGCTTTTTCCAGCGCCTCGACGACGTCCCGCGGGTCGAGCAGTCCCGGCGCGATCTCGAACGCCATGCTGTCGGGCTTGGTATCGCGAATGCGTGCCGCCATCGCTTCGTTGCGCCAGCTTTGTTTGCGAGCGGGCAATGCTGCCGTGATCGCCTCGACGCCAAGGCGCGCGTCGGCGCGCAGGTGGTGGCGCGCCACTTCCTGGCCCTGGCTGATCGCCACCGGATCGATGTCGATCTGCAGCGTCTTCGCCTTGGGCCAGAGCTGGCCGCCGCCGCCTGCGTGGAAGGCGAGCGAGCAGCCGATCGCAATCACCAGGTCGGCTTCCTTCAACAATTCAAGGCCGACCTCCGGCGTGTAGCTGCCCGAGATGCCGATGCAGAAAGGATCGTCGTGGAACAGTCCCCTCGCGGGCAGCGTCGTCGACAGCAACCCGCCCGTTTTAGCGGCCAGCGCGCGGCAAGCGGGTCCCGCCCCGGCGTCAACCGCGCCCAGGCCGGCAAGCACGACAACGCGTTCGGCGCCGGCAACCAGTTGCGCGGCGCTGGCGACGTCGGCGGGATGCGGCGGAATCGGCGAGTGGCGCGGCAGCATCTCGCGCGAGGGCTTGGGAAGCTCCGCAGGCCCGTTCCACGGCCGGTCCTGCAGGTCGAACGGCACGCCGACCACCACCGGCCGGCGTTCGCGGCGCGCCTGCAGGAAGGCGTCGCGCACCGCCACCGGCATGCGTTCCGGCATGTGCAGACGGTGATAGGCGGCGCCGGTCGCGGTAATGAGCGGCGCCTGGTCGATCTCCTGGTTGTACCAGCCGCTCTTGAGCGGCGCTTCGCCGGCGAACACCACCAATGGCAGATGGGCGCGCACGGCGGCGGGGAGGGCGGTGATCAATTGCGTCACGCCGGGCCCGCAGGTCACGGTCGCCACGGCCACGTCGCCGCTCTTTCGCGCGTACGCCATGGCGGCGGCGAGTGCGCAATGCTCGTGCCGGACATACATCATGCGGCATCCCTGCTGCGCCAGCCGCGCAGCCCAGTTCATGTTCGCGTCCCCGAGGAGCGCGAAGCAGTCCGCCACGCCCTCCTGCAGGAAGGCGCTGGCGAGGACGTCGTACACGCGGGTTTTCGCGTCCTTCATACGCGGAGTTTCGCGTCGTTCACGTGCGAGGCCTAGAGTCCGGGCATCGAAAAGCCGGCGGCCTGCAGTTCGGTGATGACCTGCTTTTCCTGGTCCGGCGTGAGTTCCGTGAGCGGCGGGCGTACCGTCTTCCACTGCGGATCGTTGCCGAAGTGCGCGGTCACGGCCTTGAGCGCCGGGATCATCGGCACCTTCTGCATGATTTTGCGCGTCGCGGTGATGCCGGCCTGCAGCGCGTCGGCCTTGCCGGTGTTCCAGTTCCTGTAGACCTCGGAGATCGGGCCCGGGTTGACGTTGCCGGTGGCGGTGATGCAACCCTTGCCGCCGGCGCGCAGGCCGTCGAGCAGGAACACCTCGCTGCCGGGGAACACGTCGAAGCCCGCGTCCTTGAACTGGTCGAGCATGGCCTTGGTGTTCGCCCAGTCGCCCGAGGAATCCTTCGCGCCCGCGACGATGCCCGGATAGCGCGCGAGCAGCATCTCGATCAGCTTCAGCGTGATGCCGACATTCGCCACCGGAGGGATGTGGTACAGGTACAGGCGCAGGCGCTCGTCGCCGACGCGCTCGATGATTTCCGAGAAGTTGCGGAACAGGCCCTCGTCGGACACGCCCTTGTAATAGAACGGCGGCAGCATCAGCACGCCGCCGCAGCCCATCCGCACGGCCTCGCGCGTCATCTTCACGGAATCACTCAGCGCGCAGTGGCCGGTGCCGGGCATCAGGGATGCGGCCGGCACCCCGCCTTTCACCAGCGCGTCGAGCAGTTCCAGCTTCTCCTCGACCGACATGGAGTTGGCTTCGCTGTTGGTGCCGAATACGGCGAGTCCCGCGCAGCCACTCTTCATCAGCCAGCGGCAGTGCTTGACGAAGCGGCCGGCGTCGGGTGAAAGATCCTTCTTGAACGGCGTGATGACCGGCGAGAGGACGCCTTCGATGCGTGCGGTTTTCATGTCAATCCACCTTCGCGCCGGAGGCCTTGACGATCGGCGTCCAGCGCGCGATTTCCTGCTTGATCAGGTCGGTCATGGAATCGGCCGATCCCGGAATGATGTTGTAGCCGAGGTCGGTCATGCGCTTCACGAACTCGGGCGATCTCGCGCCCTTGACTGCTTCCGCGTTCAGGCGCGCGATGACGTCTTTCGGCGTGCCGGCGGGCACCATGAGGCCGAACCACACGCCCGATTCGTAGCCGGGAACGCCGGCCTCGGCGATGGTGGGCAGGTCCGGCAGCGCCGGATCGCGCTTCGCGCCGGTGGTGGCGAGCGCGCGCAATTTTCCCGACTTGATATGCGGCAGCGCCGAGGGGATGTTGTCGAACATCATGCTCACCTGTCCCGCGAGCAGGTCGGTCACCGCCGGACCGCTGCCTTTGTAGGGAATATGGATCATTTCGGTGCCGGTCATCTGCGTGAACATCGCTCCGGACATATGGATGCTGGTGCCGTTGCCGCTCGAAGCGTAGGGAATCCTGCCCGGTTCCGCCTTGGCCAGCGCGATCACTTCCTTCACCGAGTTTGCCTTGACGCTCGGGTGCAGCACCAGCACGTTGCTGAGCGACACCAGCGGCGCCACCGAAACCAGCTCCTTGTTCGGGTCGATGTTCATCTTGGCGTAGAGGGCGGGATTGATCGCCTGAATGCCGCTCGTCGACATGAAAAGGGTGTAGCCGTCGGGCGCGGAATGCGCCGCCACTTCGGCGCCCAGGTTGCCGCCGGCGCCGGGGCGGTTCTCGACCGCCACCGGCTGGCCGAGCGTCTTCGACATTTCATTGGCGATGGCGCGCGAGGCGATGTCTACCGCGCCCGCAGGGGTGAACGGCACGATGAGGCGCAGCGGCTTGGAGGGAAAATGCGGGGAAAGATTTTGCGCCGCAGCAGGCGCGGCGACGGCGGCTGCGAACAGCAATGCGACAAGGCGACGGCGGGAGTGCATCATGGATCCTGGGAAAAAGCTGAGGAAAGGAATCATTATATGAAAATGCTTGAAGGCAAGGTCGCTATTGTCACCGGCGCCACGAGCGGCATCGGCCGTCGCACGGTCGAGCGCTTCGTGGAGGAGGGCGCGAAGGTGCTGTTCTGCGGCCGTCGCGCGGAGCTTGGCGCATCGCTGCAGGCGGCGCTCGGCGCGGAGCGTGCCCGCTTCGTGCGCGCCGACGTCACGCAGGAAGCCGACGTCGAGAAGGTGGTCGCGGAATGCGTCAAGGCCTGGGGGCGGATCGACTGCCTGTTCAACAACGCCGGCGGCCCCGCGCCGCAGGGCGGCATCGAAGCGACGCCGGTCGCGGGATTCGACGCGGCGCTCGCGACACTGGTACGCAGCGTGATGCTCGGCATGAAGCACGTCGCGCCGATCATGATCAAGCAGCGTTCGGGCAGCATCATCAACAACGGCAGCGTGGCCGGTGTGCGCGCGGGGCTCTCGACTTCGATGACCTACAGCGCCGCGAAGGCGGCGGTGGTGCACCTGTCGAACTGCGTCGCGATGCAGCTAGGCGAGCAGAACGTGCGCGTGAATTGCATTTCACCCGGCGGCATCGCCACCGGCATCTTCGGCAAGGCGTTCGGCTTGCCGAGCGAAGCGGCGGAAAAATCAGCCGAGGCGGTGAAAGCAGGCCTGGCCAAGCTGCAGCCGATCCCCCGCGCCGGAATCACCGACGACATCGCCAACGCGGCGGTGTTCTTCGCCTCGGATCAGTCGAGCTTCAT
This sequence comes from Betaproteobacteria bacterium, assembly GCA_025358705.1. Classification (GTDB taxonomy): domain Bacteria; phylum Pseudomonadota; class Gammaproteobacteria; order Burkholderiales; family SG8-39; genus RBG-16-66-20. Next base: position 4,680 of record JANYII010000062.1, read on the forward strand.
CAACGGCCACAACCTCGTGGTGGACGGCGGCCTGGTCGGCGGGCGCCAGTGGTCGGCGCAGCTGGCCGGCATGGCCGGCATGAAGCAGGCGTTCGGAATCGATACCTGAGCAAAGCACTCTGCCAGGGGACGGGCCCCCGGCAGAGCATTCGGAACAAAACGGCAGCCGGCCTTACTTGACCGTGTCGGCGCCGGCCTTGCAGGCGACCGCGTCCTGGTCGCCGGTCGCGCCGCTGCAACCGACCGCGCCGATGATCTTGCCGCCTTCGACCAGCGGGATGCCTCCGGGCGATGCGACCGGTGGCACGCCGTCGAGCGTGGCGATGTAGGCGCCTGCCGGCGTCTGCATGACGTTGAAGAAGAGCTGGGTCGCACGCCGGTAGCGCGCGGCAGTGCGCGCCTTGCCTTGCGAAATGGTCACGGACCCGACCTGGGTCTGGTCCATCTTGTAGAAGTAGACCAGGTCGCCGGACGGATCGACGACCGAGATCGCGAGCTTCCAGTTGCGCGAGCCCTTCTTCGCTTCCGCGACGACGGCCTTGACGATTTCCGCCGCCCTGTCGGCGGTGATCGAGGGGCCGTACGGAATGTCGAACGGCATCTGGTCGGGCACCGGCGCTGCTGCCGGCGCCTGGGCCTGGGCCTGCGCGCCGAACATTACCGCGGCGCTCACTGCCATGGAACTCAGAATAAATTTACGCATGTTGCATTCTCCCCGTGTGATGATCGGCGCCGCGGCGGGACCTCCCGTCCGCGCCTGTGTCCGATGATTCAAGTCTACCCCGCGCGCCCTGGAACCACGACATCGAGCGTCAATATCCCGCTTTGCGGTCCACCATTTCCTTGAGCGGCTTGCCGTCGAGGAAGCGGCCCAGGTTTTCGACGAACAGGCGCGCGACAAACCGGTCGCGCTGCGGGTGCGGGCCGCCGATGTGCGGCAGCACGATGATGCCCTCGGTGCTCCAGAACGGGTGGCCGGCGGGTAGCGGTTCCTGCCGGAATACGTCGAGCAGCGCTCCGGCGATCTTCTTCGCCTTCACCGCGGCGACCAGGTCGTCGTCCTTGATGAGGTGGCCGCGGCCGAAATTCAGCAGCCACGCGCCGGGTTTCATCATCGCGAGGCGCTCGGCATTGATGAAGTTGTCGGTCTCCGCCGTCGCCGGCAGGAGCAGCAGCACGAAATCGGATTGGGCCAGGACTTCCGGCGTGCGATCGGCGGGCAGGACCTCGGCAACATACACCATGGGTTCCGGCCGGCGCCTGGTGCCGATCACTCGCATGCCGAGCGCGGCTGCGACGCGCGCGACATTCTGGCCGATGGCGCCGAGGCCGAGGATGCCGAGCGTCTTGCCGGTCAGCGGCTGGGCAACGGTCTGGACCCACTTGCCCTGCTTCTGGTTCTCGACCGCGGCGGCGTAGGGCTTGGCGACATAGAACAACGCGCCGATGATGTCCTCCGGCATCGATTCAGCGTGGGTGCCGCGGGCGCAGGTCAGGACCAGATTCTCCGGCAGGTCGGGCAGCGCCATCCAGGCCTCGACGCCAGCCATCATGCACTGCGCCCAGCGCAGTTTCGGCATGGCCGACAGCACGCCCGCCGGAACGGTGTAGGCCATCAAGGCTTCAGTGCGGGTCATCTGCTCGGCGGAGGGTTTTTCCTTGCGCTGCAAAGTGTCGAGCGTGACACGGTCGGCGAGGCCGGCGGCCTTGATCGCTTCAAGATAGGCGGCGGTCGAGTCGGTCCAGAGCAGGACATGGGTGCGGTCGGTCAAGAGGTGGCTCCTGGGGGGATGCAGCGGCAGCCGCGATTCAGCTTTCGAGCTGGTAGATGGTGCGGTTGGCGCGCCGCAGGCGGCCCGAAAGTTCGCGCCCGAGATTGACGAGCAAGTTGATCGCGATCGCCGGATGCTGCTGCGTCAGGCGTTCGAAGCTTTCGTGCGAGAGCAGGTAGCAGGCCAGGTCCTCGTCGGCGGCGATGGTCGCCGAGCGCGCCTGAAGGTCGAGCAGCGCGAATTCGCCGAACACCGTGCCGGCGGAAAACGTGATGAGCCGCGTTTCGCGGTTGCTGCCGGGCAGCCGCATGCGCACGCTGGCGCTGCCTTTCGCGATGACGTAGAGGTCGCGGCCATCGTCGCCCTCGCGGAAGATCACTTCGCCCTTGCCGTAGGTGCGTCGCGTCAGCATGGATTGCACGATCGCCAGGTCGCTCTGCGCCATGCGCGCGAACACGTCGAGATGTCCGAGCGGATATTCGATGGCCGCGCCGGCATCTCCCGGCTGGCTCCGCAGCAGCTGGTCTTCCGCCCACTCGATCGCGCGGTCGGTGTCCTGGAACAGCCGTTCCTTCGTCAGCGCCGCGAGGACGCCCATGTCCTCAAGGACGCCGGCAAGCCGCGCCTGCTCCCCGAACGCACTCAGCAGGAGCGTCTTGCCCTCCTTCATGAGGCGATCGTGCGTCTGCAGCAGGATCCGCGCGCCCGTGCTGTCGATTTCATTGACGCGTTTCA
>JANYII010000246.1 GCA_025358705.1 Betaproteobacteria bacterium
CTACGACTTCGCCTACAAGCGGCCGTTTACTCCTGAAGATTTGAATTTGATAGAAAAAAAGATGACGGAAATCGTAAAGCGCGATCTTCCGGTGCACCGAAAGGAAATGCCGCGCGACGAGGCGGTGAAGTTCTTCTCCTCCATCGGCGAGAAATACAAGGCCGAGATCATCGCCTCGATTCCCTCGAACGAGCCGATCTCGCTCTACGGCCAGGGTGACTGGATCGACCTGTGCCGCGGCCCGCACGTGCCCTCGACCGGCAAGCTGAAGGTGTTCAAGCTGATGCGCGTCGCCGGCGCCTACTGGCGCGGCGACTCGAAGAACGAGATGCTCCAGCGCATCTACGGCACCGCCTGGGCCACCAAGGAAGACCAGGACGCCTACCTGAAGATGCTGGAGGAAGCCGAGAAGCGCGACCACCGGCGCCTCGCCACCCAGCTGGACCTCTTCCACATGGAGGAGAACGCGCCCGGCATGGTGTTCTGGCATCCGAAAGGCTGGACCCTGTGGCAGCAGGTCGAGCAGTACATGCGCAAGGTGTACCAGGACAGCGGCTACCTCGAGGTGCGCGGGCCGATGGTGCTGCCGAGAAGCCTGTGGGAGACCACCGGGCACTGGCAGAACTACCGCGACAACATGTTCACGACGGAGTCGGAAAAGCGCGACTACGCGCTGAAGCCGATGAACTGCCCGGGCCACATCCTCATCTACAACAAGGGCATCAGGAGCTACCGCGACCTGCCGTTGCGCTACGGCGAGTTCGGCTCCTGCCACCGGAACGAACCAAGCGGCGCGCTGCACGGCCTGATGCGCATCCGCGGCTTCACACAGGACGACGGCCACATTTTCTGCACCGAGGAGCAGATCCTGCCCGAGTGCGTCGCCTATACGGCGCTGGTGCAGAAGGTTTACGACCACTTCGGTTTCAAGGACATCGTCTACAAGGTCGCCACCCGGCCCGAGCAGCGCATCGGCTCGGACGCGGACTGGGACCGCGCCGAAGCGGCGCTCATCGATGCGATGAAGGCCTCGGGTTGCGACTTTGAAATCTCGCCCGGCGACGGCGCGTTCTACGGCCCGAAGATCGAATATTCGCTCAAGGACGCCATCGGCCGGCTCTGGCAGTGCGGCACCATGCAGGTGGATTTCAACCTGCCGGCGCGCCTCGGCGCCGAATACGTGGCGGCCGACAACTCGCGCAAGACCCCGGCCATGCTGCACCGGGCGACCATCGGCTCGATGGAGCGCTTCATGGGCATCCTGATCGAGCATTTCGGCGGCGCCTTCCCCGTCTGGCTCGCCCCGGAGCAGGTCGTGGTCCTGTGCATCACCGGGGACCAGGCCGAGTACGCGGAATCGGTCGCCGCGCGCCTGCGGGAGGCCGGTTTTCGGGTCAAATCGGATTTGCGAAACGAGAAAATTTCCTATAAAATTCGGGAACATAGCCTGCAAAAGTTGCCCTACCAACTGGTGGTCGGCGACAAGGAAAAGCAGGCTGGAAGCGTGGCTGTGCGCACGCGCAGCGGTGAAGATCTGGGGGCGATGGCCCTCGAGGCTTTCATCGAGCGTCTCGGCAACGAGGCGCGCGCGTAGCGGCACGGCCGCTTTTTTTGACGAGAAGAGGAGTTTTCACCCATCGCACTCGAGAGATCGCAACGCATCAACGGGGAGATCACGTCGCCGCAGCTCAGGCTGGTGGCGGAAAACGGGGATCAACTGGGCATCGTGGCAGTCGGCGATGCCCTGAAGATGGCGGAAGAGCAGAACGTGGACCTGGTCGAAATCGCGCCGCTCGCGGTGCCGCCGGTCTGCAAGCTGATGGATTACGGCAAGTTCCGCTACCGCGAACAGAAGAAGGCCCACGAGGCCAAGCTCAAGCAGAAGCAGATCCAGGTCAAGGAAATCAAGTTCCGTCCGAGCACCGACGAGGGCGACTACAAGATCAAGGTCGGCAAGCTGGTGCAGTTCCTCGAAGAAGGCGACAAGGCGAAAGTGACGTTGCGCTTCCGCGGCCGCGAGATGGCGCACCAGGAATTCGGCGTGCGCCTGCTCGAGCGGGTGAGGAAGGACCTGGAGCCGGTTGCGATCATCGAACAGTTTCCCCGGCTCGAAGGCCGGCAGATGGTGATGGTGCTGGCGCCGAAGAAGAAGGTGGTGCCGGTGAAGGGCCCGAAGAAGCCGGCCGGTGAAAAAGCGGCCGCCAAGGCGAAGCCGGACGTGGACAAGGCGCCCAAGGCGCCGAAGGAAGCGAAGAAAGACGAAACAAAACCCGCCGCGGCGGGGTAATCAACAGGAGCATTGCTGTGCCCAAGATGAAGTCCAAGAAATCGGCCGCGAAGCGGTTCAAGGTACGCCCGGGCGGCTCGATCAAGCGCGGGCAGGCGTTCAAGCGCCACATTCTGACCAAGAAGTCGACGCAGACGAAGCGCAAGCTGCGCGGCACCACCAACGTTCACGACAGCGACAAGCGGGCCGTCCGCATGATGCTGCCGTACTCGGGTTGAGGAGCGCGCCATGCCAAGAGTCAAACGCGGAGTAACGGCGCGCGCGCGCCACAAGAAGGTCCTCAAGAAGGCCAAGGGATTCCGCGGCCGCCGCGGCAACGTTTTCCGCGTCGCCAAGGAAGCGGTGATGAAGGCAGGCCAGTACGCCTACCGCGACCGCCGCAACCGCAAGCGCGACATCCGCGCGCTGTGGATCACTCGCATCAACGCCGCCGTGCGGGAGCTGGGCATGAGCTACAGCGCCTTCATGGCCGGGATGAAGAAAGCCAAGATCGAGATCGATCGCAAGGTGCTCGCCGACCTGGCGGTGCTCGACAAGCCTGCGTTCGCCAAGATCGCTGGCCAGATCAAGGCAAGCCTCGCGCACTGACCCCCACCCCTCCTTGTGGTAAATGAGGGGTATGGGGATGCAAGACCTCGAGAACATCGTCACCAGGGCGGCCGCTGAATTCGCGGCCGCGAGCGATCCCGCGTCGCTCGAAAACGCCAAGGCGAAGTTCCTCGGCAAGTCCGGAGAACTGACTGCGTTGTTGAAGCAGTTGGGTTCGCTCGCCCCCGAAGAAAAGAAATCCTTCGGGCAAAGCATCAACACAGCCAAGCAACAGATCGAGGTGGCGCTCGATTCCCGTAGAAAAGATCTGGAACAAAAGAAACTCGAATCCCGCCTCTCCGGGGAGGCGCTCGATGTCACGCTGCCGGGGCGCGGCCGCAGCCGCGGCGGCCTGCACCCGATCAGCCGCACCTGGCAGCGCATCGAGGAGATCTTCGGCTCGATCGGCTTCGACGTCGCCGATGGTCCCGAGATCGAGACCGACTGGTACAACTTCACCGCTTTGAACAACCCGGAGAACCATCCGGCGCGCTCGATGCAGGACACCTTCTACGTCGACATGAAAGACAGTGGTGGCTTGCCGCTGCTGCTGCGCACGCACACCAGCCCGATGCAGGTGCGCTACGCAAGGATGCACGTGCAGCAATTTCGCGATAAAGCCGCGAAATGTCCGCCGATCAAGGTGATCGCGCCGGGCCGCACCTACCGCGTGGATTCGGATGCGACCCACTCGCCGATGTTCCACCAGGTCGAGGGGCTGTGGATCGACGAGGACATCAGCTTCGCGGACCTGAAGGGCATCTACGTTGACTTCCTGCGGCGCTTCTTCGAATCCGACGACCTGCAGGTGCGCTTCCGGCCGTCCTATTTCCCGTTCACCGAACCTTCGGCGGAGATCGACCTGCAGTTCGCCTCGGGCCCGCTCAAAGGGCGCTGGCTGGAACTCTCCGGCGCCGGCCAGGTGCACCCGCAGGTGGTGCGCAACTTCGGCCTCGACCCGGAACGCCACATCGGTTTCGCGTTCGGCTCGGGCCTCGAGCGCCTGACCATGCTGCGCTATGGCATCGACGACCTGCGCCTGTTCTTCGACGGCGACCTGCGCTTCCTGAGGCAATTCTCATGAATGTTCCGGAGAATTGGCTGCGGGATTTCGTGGAAATAAAAATATCCACGGAAAAACTCGCCCATCTCCTGACGATGTCCGGGCTGGAGGTCGAATCCTGCGCGCCCATCGCGCCGCTTTTTTCCGGCGTGGTAGTGGGGGAGATCCTCGCGGTCGAACGCCATCCGAACGCCGACAAGCTCACGGTCTGCACTGTGGATACGGGAAGGCAGAAACTGAAGGTGGTTTGTGGTGCGCCGAATGTGCGAGCGGGAATGAAAGCGCCGCTTGCAACGGTCGGAACAGTTCTGGGCAAGCTGGAAATCAGGAAATCGAATCTTCGTGGCGTGGACAGCGAAGGGATGCTGTGTTCCGCACGAGAGCTCGGGCTCTCCGAGGATCACTCGGGACTGCTCGAGCTCGACGCGAAGCCCGGCCAGGACGTCTACAAGGCACTCAAGCTCGATGAACGGGTACTGACCTTCAAGCTCACGCCGAACCGCGCCGATTGCCTGTCCGTGCTGGGCATTGCGAGGGAGGTTTCCGCTTTGACGGGGGAGAAATTGAAAGCCCCCAGGATCAAATCCATTCCTGCAAAAAATAAATCCGTTCATCCCGTCAAGATTACCGATGCTGAAGGCTGCGGCCGCTTTGCCGGGCGCGTGATCCGCGGCGTGAACGCCGCGGCGCCGACGCCGGCCTGGATGCGCGAGCGCCTGGAGCGCGCGGGCCAGCGCTCCATCTCGGCGCTGGTGGACGTCACCAACTACGTGATGCTCGAGATGGGCCGCCCGCTGCACGTCTACGACCAGGACAAGCTGCGGGGCGCGATCGACGTGCGCTGGGGCCGCAAGGGGGAGGAGGTCCTGCTGCTAAACGGGCAGACGGTCGGCGTGGATGCCGCGGTGCTGTGCATCACCGACGATTCGGGCCCGATCGGCCTGGCCGGCATCATGGGCGGCGAATCGACCAAGGCCGAGACTACGACGAGGAATCTCTTCCTCGAATCCGCGTTCTTCTTTCCCGACGCCATCGCCGGCCGCGCGCGACGCTACAACTTCTCGAGCGACGCCTCGCACCGCTTCGAGCGCGGCGTGGATTTCGAGAACAACGTGCCCGGCATCGAGCGCGCGACGCAGCTGATCCTGGAGATCTGCGGCGGCGAGCCCGGCCCGAGCGTGGACCTGGTGAAGCGCCTGCCGAAGAGGAAGCCCGTGCGCATGCGCGTCGCGCGCGCGCGCAAGATTCTGGGCATTCCTGTCGAAATGAAGGAAGTGGAATCCGTTTTTCGCCGTCTCGGTTTTTCATACAAGAAGGCGAAAGACAACGTCACTGTCAACCCACCCAGCTTTCGTTTCGACCTGGAGATCGAGGAAGACCTGATCGAGGAAGTCGCCCGCGTGCATGGCTTCGATAGCATTCCCGCGCATCCGCCGCGCGCGGCGGCAAAAATGCACGCGCGGCCCGAGGCGCGGCGCTCGCTGCACGAGGTGCGCGAACGGGTCGCGGCCTGCGACTACCAGGAGACCATCAACTTCGCCTTCGTCGAACCGGCCTGGGAGGCGGACCTGGCGGGCGAGGCGAATCCGGTGCGGCTGCTCAATCCCATCGCCAGCCAGGCCTCCGTGATGCGCACCACGCTGTTCGGCTCGCTGGTCGCCAACCTGCGCTACAACCACGCGCGCAAGCTGCCGCGCATCCGCGTGTTCGAGGTCGGGCGCGTGTACCTGCGAGATGCCGCTGCGGCCGATGGGCCGCTGTCGGTGGCCGGCCTGCGCCAGCCGATCCGCGTCGCGGGCGCGGCGTTCGGCCCCGCGCTGGACGAGCAGTGGGGCAGCGCGGCACGCGCGGTGGATTTCTTCGACGTGAAGGCGGACCTGGAAGCGATCTGCGCGCCGCGGCGCCTGCGTTTCGAGGCGGCGGCACATCCGGCGTTGCATCCGGGGCGTTCGGCGCGCGTGCTTGTCGACGGGTCGCCCGCGGGGTGGCTCGGCGAGCTGCATCCGCGCTGGCAACAGAAGTACGAATTGCCGCAGCCGGCGACTCTGTTCGAGATGGAGGCGGAAACACTTGTCGATGCCCCCTTGCCGCTGCCCACGCAGCCCTCACGCTTCCCGCCGGTGGTCCGGGATATTGCCCTGCTGGTGGATGCTGGGGTCCCGGCACAGGCGTTCCTGGATGCTGTTCAGGCCGAAAAACCCCCCATCGTCCGGGGGGTCGGGATGTTCGATCTGTACCAGGGCCAGAGCCTCCCCGCAGGGAAGAAAAGCCTTGCGTTCCGGGTAGTTATGCAAGATACTGAACGAACCCTCACGGATGCGGAGGCCGATTCGGCGCGCGATGCGCTGGTTGAGCTGTGGGGACGGCGTTTCGGCGCCACTTTGCGTGCATAATATAAAAAAATCATAGATCTATCAGGGAGTTGTAATGACTTTGACCAAGGCCGAACTGGCCGATCTTTTGTTTGAAAAGGTCGGGCTGAACAAGCGCGAGGCAAAGGACATGGTGGAAGCGTTCTTCGAGGAAATTCGGGGGGCGCTGGAACGGGGTGAGAGCGTCAAGCTCTCTGGCTTCGGCAATTTTCAGCTGCGCGACAAGCCGCAGCGCCCGGGCCGCAATCCCAAGACCGGCGAGGAAATCCCAATCAGCGCCCGCCGGGTGGTCACCTTCCACGCCAGCCAGAAGCTGAAAGCCATGGTCGAGAAGTCGCGCCATGGAGCCAAGCCGCAGGAAAGTTGATCTTCCGCCGATCCCTGCAAAGCGCTACTTCACCATCGGTGAAGTAAGCGAACTCTGCGGGGTGAAGCCGCACGTCCTGCGCTACTGGGAGCAGGAGTTCACCCAGCTAAAACCGGTCAAGCGCCGCGGCAACCGCCGCTACTACCAGCACCATGAGGTGCTGCTCATCCGCCGCATCCGCGAGCTGCTCTACGAAGAAGGCTTCACCATCAGCGGTGCGCGCAACCGCCTCGACAACGCCGCCACGGGCGACGACAGGCATGATGCGCGCGCTGCCGCGCGCTTGCCTGTCGCGGGTGCCGCGCAGGCGGTGCCAGGGCCCGGCGCTTCCGGCGGCAGCGCGGAAGTCGCCGCGCTCAAGCGCGAGCTCAGAGAACTGCTGGACAGCCTGCGCGCCTGATAAAATCACCGGGTTCGGGGCGTAGCGCAGCCTGGTAGCGTACCTGCATGGGGTGCAGGTGGTCGGAGGTTCAAATCCTCTCGCCCCGACCAACTTTCAACGGCTTACCCGCGCCGTACTTGCGGTCCTGTCCAAAATTCAGGGGGCGTGTCCAAAATGAAACGCAGTTCTTACCTGAAATACGACGAAGTTGTCTCGCTCGGAAAACGTGGCCTCACGGTCTGGGGTTACGACAAGAAAGGCCGCTTCACATG
>JANYII010000282.1 GCA_025358705.1 Betaproteobacteria bacterium
GAGCGCACGGCAAAGCTCACCGAACTCAAGGCCGGCTCCGTGCGCGTCGGATACGTGAGGCTTACGTCCTGGAACTCAATCTCGCCTTTCGCGCGCGGCAGCTGCCGGGTTCCCTTGTCCTCCTCGATGGGCGCGTCGACGAGCTCGAACACGCTCTCGGCCGCGGCCAGGCCGCGTTGCAGCGGCGCATTGATTTCAGTCAGGTGCTTCAGCGGTGCAAGCAGCATCAACATCGCCGTGAAGAATGACGCGAATTCGCCTACCGTGAGACGCCCCGCGAGCGAATCCTCCATTGCCAGATAAAGAATGATCGCGAGCGCGGTCGCCGCGAGGAAATGCGTCACCGGCGTGGTCAGCGCCGCCGGCACCGTCTGGCGCATGTTGAAGCCGCGCAGGCGCTGGTTGGCGCGCTCGAAACGCTGCGATTCATAGGCCTGCCCGCCGAACACCTTGACCACCTTGTGGCATTCGATGGTCTCTTCCAGCACATGCACGAGTTCGCCCATGGAGTACTGTGCTTCGCGCGCCATGCTGCGCAGGCGTTTCGAGAGCAGGCGCACGAACAGCGCGATCAGCGGCCCGACCGCCATCGCCACCAACGTCAGCTTCCAGTTCAGGTAGAACAGCCACGCCAGCAGGCCGACCACGGCGATCGTATCCTTGACCACAACCGTCAGCGCCGAGGTGGCTGCCGCCGTCACCCCGCCCACGTCGTAGGCAATCTTGGACAGCACGGCTCCGGAGCTGTGGTCGTCGAAGAATTTCGCCGGAAAGCGCACCAGCCGCGCGAACATTGCCGCGCGCAGGTCTAGCACCACCCGGTTCGCCACCCAGGCGAGAAAGTAGGACGACGTAAAGGTCAGGGCCCCGCGAATCACGAATATGCCGACCAGCCCGGCAGCGAACGCAATCGGCGGAACGAGGGGCTGCTTGCCCGGACCGAAGCCGCCGTCGAGCAGCGGTTTCATAAGGGCCGGAAACAACGGCTCGGTGGCCGCGGCGGCGATCATGCCGAGCACCGCCAGGCCGAACGCCTTGGCGTAAGGACGCACGTACGACAGAAGGCGGAAATACAGCGCTCGCGATGACACCGGGGCCGTGCTCATCGCCGGCGCCCTTCGCCCATGGTCACCCCAAGCGCGGTGTAGAGATCGGTCAGTTTGCGAGCCATGTCTTCGATCCCGTAGCCTTCGGCCGCGGCGCGCGCGGCGCCCAACATGCGATTATCGCCCGAGGCGGCAGCGGCCTCGCGAAGCAGCTGCGCCAGCCCGGCAACGTCGCCCGGATCGCAGATCCAGCCATCGCGGCCCGGCTGCAGGATTTCCGCGGCGCCGCTGCGTCGCCCGACGATTGCAGGCAGGCCCATTGCAAGCGCCTCCAGCGCGGTATTCGGAAACGGATCGTAGCGCGTCGGCAGGAGAAAACAGTCCGCCGCCGCGTACAGCGGCCGCACGTCGTCGCGCCCGCCGAGCAGGTGTACGCGAGCGTGCAGGCCCGAGGCCGCCGCCAGCGCGCCATAGCGCGCGGCATCGCGATCCCGCCCCGCAACGGCCAGGTGAAGGTTCTCGTCACGGCAGTCGGCGAGCGCGCCGATCGCCGCATCCAGTCCCTTGCGCCAGAACCCTGAGCCGACGAACAGGAACAGGAAAGTGTCGTCGCTCAACCCAAGTTCCGCCCTGGCAGTCTTTCGCAGCACGGTGCGCTGGTCCGGATGAAAGTACTGCAGGTCAACGCCGTTGTGGATTACGTGCAGCTTTTCCGGCACGACATGGAAACGTCGCCCGATCTCGTCGCGCACCATCGCCGAGTTGCAGACTACCGCGCGCAGGCGCGGATGCGCGAACATGCGGCGCTCGGCCGCGCAGACGTAGCGATGGTAGGGATTGAGCGCGATGCCGAGCCGCTCCATTGGTCCTGCGGAAGCGCGCCGGATCTCCAGCCACTCGGCGTGCACGCCGTCGCCCGCGCGATAGATGTCGCAACCGGCGATGCGCTCATGCGACTGCACCAGATCGAAGCGGCCGGCCTCCCAGGCCGCGCGCGCCGCGCCGGCGAACGAAGCGTCGCGCCACGTGTTGCCGACGTGGAATGGATTCGCCACGATGAAGCGTCGTGCGCCCCAGCCTTCGGCGCTACGCGCAATCAGCGTCAATTCGGCGCCGGCACGCTCCAGCGCCGGCAATGCGCGCTCGATGAAGCGCTCGGCCCCGCCATAGGGGTTGTAGCGCTGCCGCACGAGGGCGACACGCTGGTGTACGGGTGCGTCACGCACGTCTTCAGCGCTCTCGGCTCAGCAGTTCCTGCGCCGCGGCGTATACGTCATCCACTGGCAGTGTCGTCAGGCATTCGCTGATCTTGCCCCCACCGCAGCCGTCGTTGCCGCAGGGGCGGCAGGGATGGCTGGTGGTGACGACACGGTGCGCCACGCGCCAGGGACGCCATTCCTGTTCGCCGCTTGGCCCGAATAGCGCCACAGCCGGAGTTCCCATCGCCGCGGAAAGATGCATGGGCATCGAATCCACGCCAACGAACAGGCGCGCCCGCTCGGTAAGCGCCCCCAGTTCCTTTATCTGCAGTTTTCCCGCCAGGACCAGCGGTTTGGTGCGAGTCTTCGCGACGATTTCATCCACGAGCGCCATTTCGGCCGGATCGGGAGCCGCGGTAAGCACTACCCTGTGGCTGGCAGAGAGCCGATCGATCAACTCGGCATTGCGCTCGGCCGTCCAGCATTTGAAGCGCCAGCGCGACGCCGGATGGATATGCACGAAGCTTCGTCCAGCCATGCCCTCGGCGGCAAGCAGCGCCTCGATGCGCGCATTGGCCTCGGCTCCCGGAACGAACTGCATGCGGCGTACTTCCATTCCCGGCTGTACGCCGATGCGGCGCAACGCATCCAGGTTCGCTTCGATCTTGTGCCTGCGCCCGTTGCGCGCCAACGGATAGAGGTGGGTAAAGCTTCGCGCCCAGAAATCGCCTCGCCCGGGCACCACCGGGGCGACGCTGCAGCGCGTGCCGAGCGAGCGAGCGAGCCAGGCCCCGCGCGGCTGCTCCGTAAGATGCACCAGGAGGTCGTAGCGGCGCGCGCGCAGCGCGCTGAAGAGCTGCTTTTCCAGGGGCAGCCTGGACAGAAGGCCTTCCTTCTTCCAGTTCCGGCCCACGACATGCAATTGGCTTAGCGCGGGATGGCCTTCGAGCATCGGCGCGGTGTCGTCGTAGACCAGCGCATCGACCTCGATCTTCGGCGCATGCGCCTGGAGCGCACCCAGCACCGGTGAAGCCAGCAGCACGTCGCCGTGGTGCCGCAGCACGATCACCAGCGCGCGCGCAATCTCCCCGAGTGGAACCGCGTCCTTGAGCATCGGGGGAAGATAGCAGAATTGCCACCCCTCCCCGGGAGGCCTATTGCATCTTGAGTTCCGCCGAGAGGCCGATGGTACGACCCGGCAGCGGATAGACCGCATAGCGGTCAGCCGTGAAAGCGCTGCGCACCGCGTACGTGTAGTAGTGGCTGCCGAACAGATTATTGGCCGCCAGGCTGATTTTCCCCCACGCAAAGCTGTGGCCAAGCTTGAGGTCCGCGGAGGCGTATCGCGGAATCTTCGTACCGAGAGAATTTGGCTCGTCATTGTCCATGAACTGACTCGAAACCGCGGTCAGCGCGCCCGAAACCTGCGTCGAGCCGGAGATATTCCACGCGAATCCCGCGTTCAGCTTGTGCTGCGGGACCAGCGGCACCCGCTTTCCGGCTACGTTCAGATTGGTGCCGATCGCAAATGGACTTCCGGCCAGCACCCCTTCCAGAAACTTCGCGTCGGTGTAGGCGTATCCTGCTTTCAGGCGCAGTTGCCCGGTCGCCTGCCAGGTGCCGTCGAACTCCACTCCCTGGCGGCGCGACGGCGGCAGGTTAGTGTTGCCTACTCCCGTCGTGAACGGGTCAAGATGTATCTCGTCCCTGACTTCGGTACGGAAGACTGTTGCACGCAGCGAATGTCCGGCCGCACGCCACTCGGCGCCAGTCTCCTGCGTGAGCGAATGCTGCGGCCGCAGAATCTGGAACTGCGCGTTAAAGAAAGCATCGTTCTCATAGATTTCGTCGACGTTGACGAAGCGGAAGCTCCTGCCCGCGCGCCCGAAAACCGACCATGCCGGTGAAAAGGCGTGTCGCAGTCCGAGCTCCCACGCGCGCTGGCGCTGCGTCTCGCGAACTTCGGGTGCGGCGGTGTTGAAAAAGAAGCCCGGCGCAGCGGGGTCGGCCACGTCGTTGGCGGCATAACGTACGCGCTCGGATCGCCAGCCCAGCGTCATCTGGGTCGCGCGCGAAATATCGATGAGGTCCTGCAAGTAGAAAGCCCGGCTGTCCACTGAAGCACGCACCCGGTTGATCGGCTGCCCGGTGTTTTCCGGCAGGTTGCTCCGCCTCGAGTCATAGCGCCACGCGTTCAAGTCGGCGCCCAGCGTAAGCCGGTGCCCGAATCCTCCGGTCGCAAACGGGACACGCAGGCGCGGCGTGAGCGTGGTCACTTCCAGCCCGTCGGCGCGATGGATCGGGAAACCTGCCTGGTCAAAGTACGAGCGCTGGTCCTTCTTCCGCCAGTCAAGACCGATACCCAGTTCCGCCTCACCGATACGTTGGCTCAGGGCCAGGCTCGCGCGCTTTCCATCCCGACTTGCGTAGTCGAGCGGCGTCTGGGCCCCCCGCGGGTCGGCAACGTATTCGTTCAGGCCGATCGAGGGCTGGATGCGGCGCGCTCCGGGCAGGCGCAGGTCCTGCGAATCAGTGGCCGCGCGCAGGTCGAGTGTCGTATCGTCGAAGGCCCAGCGCAGGTTGGCGGTATTGTTCTGCTGCTCGTTCCGATTGTTGGCGCGAAAGCCGTCCGAGGTGAAGCCGTAAGTGGAGGCGCTGATCCCGAAGTTTCCGCTTGCATGACTTGCGTAGAGCTGGCCTTCGCGGGTATTGAATGTCGCGGCGCGGCCGAACGCCTCGAGCGCGGCGCCCTGCTTGAGCGGCGAGCGCGTCACTATGTTTATCACTCCCGCCGAAGCACCGTCGCCGTAGAGCACTGCGCCCGTGCCACGCAGTATCTCGATGCGTTCGATGCCGGCAAGCGGAATTGCGGCCCACTGCACGGTGGTCAGGTCAATGTCCGTGATGCGCCGGCCGTCCAGCAGGATCAGCGTGTTCTGCGGCCCGGTCACGCCGAAACCGCGCAAGTCCACCGAGGTGCTCGAAGCGTTGTTGCCGAAGAAGTCCTTCATCGTGATGCCGACCTGCTCGGCCAGCAGCTCCGGCAGCGTGCGGGCTGCGCTCTTCTGGATGTCCTCCGCGGTGATCACCGAAGTGCTCGCGGGCAGCCGGCGCACGTCCTCGGCGAAGCGTGTTGCGGTAACGACGACCGCGTCGTCCTGCTGGGAGTAAACCGGGAAAGCGAATACAGCGAGTACTGCCACGGACAGGGCAAAGCGCATTGGAACTCCTTTCGGCGTCGTCCCCGACACCTCAATAAGTTGAAAAAGCTCCAAGGCCGGTCTCCGGACTCGCGAGTGGCGGATTCTCATCCGCCGGGTGCACGCCTTCCCGTGAGTCGATCCTCACAGTGGCCGGGTGTGCACCCCCTCGCTTACCGTTGCGGGGGCAGTCCAGGCTTTGCGCCATCCGGGGGGGACGGCAACGCACCTGATTCCCGTTTCACCCGCGACGCGTGGACGCGCCGCGGACACCTTGAAACTGACTACGGGGCAATTGTACAGAGCAGCGCAGCATGATCAGGAATCACTTGCAGAAGCAGGCCTTATTTCTTGACGCTGTAGCAGATTTGCAACATAGTTCCGGCGTGGATGCGGAGTTCAACTCCCTCGATGCAAAGGTCGCGCAGTTCGTCGGCCTGTGCGAGCGCCTGCGCGCCGAGAACCACGATTTGCGCCAGCAACTGGCCACGGCCAGGAACGACGCCAAGCGGCTAAACGAGCGTATCGAGGGCGCCAAGGTGAAGCTCGAAAGCCTGCTCGCGCGCCTGCCCGACTGAACGGGGCAATCATGGCCGACGCCGCCAAAACGATCGAAATCAGCATCCTCGGACGCAACTACAAGATCGCCTGCGAAGAAGGCGAGCGCGAAGCGCTTCTCGAAGCCGTCGCCTACCTCGATGGCAAGATGGGTGAAATCAAGGGTGCCGGAAAAGTCAATGGCACCGACCGCATCGCGGTGATGGCGGCGCTGAACATCGCGCACGAACTCCTCTCGACAAAACTGGGGAACGGCTTTGACATCGGGCAGGCCAAGCGTAGAATTTCCCTGATCGAGGCGAAGCTCGACGAGGTGCTCGCCAAGCAGGACAAGCTGTTTTGATGCCTTGATGCGCGCGGTCGGCGTATTGCGGCAAACTTCCTTGTCCCCTGCTGTGTTCGACAGGGCCCATATTTTCCGAACCGATAGCTTCCCCTGGTTGCGGCCTCTAGTGCCACTGTTGTGATCGTCCCTCGCCTTCGGGCCCGCCGGACGAACCTGATGTGGACGGTACGTGACCACCCTGATTAAGCGGGGTTCGGAGGCCGGGCCCACCGGCACAAGCGGGGGACTCCCAATCCCGGCTCTTTGAATGGGGACGCAATGATTGTCCGCCACCTGAGGAAACTGTCGCGATCCCTGAAAAGGTACAACGATTTTTTCAAGGCTCCCGTACAAATCCTGGCCGAGGTCCGCGGGCTTGCCGACCTCGTCTTGCGGCAGCAGACCAGGGAATTCCAGGCCGCCCAGCCGAATCCCCTGAACCGCTTCGGCGGGAAATGTTTTTCCCAAGGCGATCAGGACGGCATCACCCTGGAAATCCTCCGCAGGATCGGGGCGCTGAAGGGCGGCACCTACGCCGAGTTTGGCGTCGGAAACGGAACGGAAAACAATACGCTGATCCTCGCCATGCTCGGATGGAAGGGGTTTTGGGTCGGCGGGGAAAAACTCGCCTTCAACTATCGCCCCAGTCCGCATTTCACGTTCTTCAAGGAATGGGTGACGCGCGAAAATATTCTCGACATCGCGAATCGGGGCATGTCTCATCTCGCCGCTTCGGCATTGGACGTCGTTTCGATTGACATGGATGGCAACGACTATTACTTTGCGGAGGCACTGCTGAATCAGCGCATCCGCCCAAAGCTCTTCATAGTCGAATACAACGCCAAGTTTCCCCCGCCCATAGCGTTCAAGATCAAATACGACCCTGAGCACGTCTGGAAAGGCGACGACTACATGGGCGCATCGCTGGAGAGCCTGGCCGGGCTTTTCCGAGGCTTTGACTACCAGCTGATCTGCTGCAATTCGCAGACTGGCACCGATGCGTTCTTCGTGAATCGCGACTATGCGAACGAATTTTCCGACGTGCCTGCGGACACCGCCGACATATACGTCGAGCCGCGATATCACGCCTATCGACGGTACGGGCACAATGTCTCGGCAAAGCTGATCGAGGAGCTGCTTTGCGCATAAATGGGTAATCGACTGCAGTATTGGCTCATGAAATCCGAGCCCGACGAGTGCTCGATTGACGACGCACTCGCAGCGCCGAAAAGCACTACCCCCTGGACAGGGGTGCGCAACTACCAGGCGCGCAACTACATGCGCGACGCGATGCGCATCGGCGACGGCGTGTTCTTCTATCACTCGAGTTGCCCGGAGCCTGGCATTGCCGGATTGGCCGAAGTGGCCTCCGCGCCGCATGTCGATCCGTCGCAATTCGACCGGAAGAGCCCCTACTACGACCCGAAGTCCGATCCCGCCGCGCCGCGCTGGGTCTGTGTGGACGTGCGCGCGCTGAAGAAAACACCGCTCGTGCCGCTCCCGGAGTTGCACGCGCATGCCGCGCTGAAGGAGATGTGGGCGCTGCGCCCGGGCAACCGCCTGTCGATCACGCCGGTCACCGCGGCCGAATGGAAGTTCATTTGCGCCAGGCTGGTTCGATGAACGACATCCTGCTGCGGGCGCTGGCACGGCAACCTACCGAATACACGCCGGTCTGGCTGATGCGGCAGGCGGGGCGCTATCTGCCCGAGTACAACGCGACGCGGGCGAAAGCAGGGAGCTTTCTGAAGCTCGCCAAGACCCCGGCGCTCGCTACCGAAGTGGCGTTGCAGCCGCTGGCACGTTTCCCGCTGGACGCGGCGATCCTCTTTTCCGACATCCTCACCGTGCCGGATGCGATGGGCCTGGGGCTTTACTTCGCCGAAGGCGAGGGCCCGCGTTTCGAGCGCCCGCTACGCGACGAAGCGGCGATCCTGCGCCTCGCCGCCCCCGATCCCACCGCCGAGCTGCGCTACGTGCTGGATGCGGTGCGTGAAACCCGCAGCGCGCTCGGCGGCCGCGTCCCCCTGATCGGTTTTTCCGGGAGCCCGTACACGCTCGCCTGCTACATGATCGAAGGGTCGGGCAGCGACGACTGGCGTGCGGTCAAGGAAATGCTCTACGCGCGCCCGGATCTGCTGCACCGCATTCTGGAAATAAACGCACACGCCGTCACGGACTACCTGAACGCGCAGATCGAAGCTGGCGCGCAAGTCGTGATGCTGTTCGATACCTGGGGCGGAAGCCTGACTGCGGCGCAATACGAGGAATTTTCACTGTCCTACATGCGCAAGGTGATGTCGAAGGTGAACAAGGCGCCGCGCATCGTCTTCACCAAGGGCGGCGGTGGCTGGCTCGAGAGCATCGCGGCAAGCGGTTGCGACGCGGTAGGACTCGACTGGACTGTCGATCCCCTTGATGCGCGCCGCAGGATCGGCGGACGAGTTGCGCTGCAAGGCAATCTTGATCCTGCGGTACTCACGGCACCCCCAGCGCGCGTGCGTGAGCAGGTGCGACGGGTACT
>JANYII010000300.1 GCA_025358705.1 Betaproteobacteria bacterium
TCGAACCTGCTGGAGACTGGCGCCCTGCTCGGATTCCTGCCCAAACTTTGCGAGCGCATGCTGGGCGAATCGCTGAAGATGCCGTCGGTCGCCACCTGGTGGTGCGGCGAGCCGGCGGCACTCGCCGATGTCGTGAAGAAACTCGATCGCGTGGTGATCAAGGGCGCCTACTCGCAGATGCGCGTCGACCCCATGTTCGGCGAGGACCTGGATGAGCGCGGCCGCGCCCGCGTCACGGCAATGCTCAAGGCGCGCCCGCAGATGTATGTCGCGCAGGAACTGGTGCAGCTTTCCCAGGCGCCGGTCTGCGACCCGCGACGCAATCAGCAGCTGCGCGCAAGCGCCATCGGACTCAGGGTCTATGCCTGCGCCAGCCCGAACGGCTACGTGGTAATGCCCGGCGGGCTGACGCGCGCCGCCACGGGCACGGATGCGCGCGTGATCTCGATGCAGCGCGGCGGCTCCAGCAAGGACACCTGGGTGCTGTCGGCAGGTCCCGTCAGCACGTTCAGCCTGCTCAAGCGCCAGACCGGACCACAGGACCTGGTGCGCACGGGCCTGAACCTTTCCAGCCGCGTGGTGGAAAACCTCTACTGGTTCGGGCGCAATAGCGAACGCTGCGATGACATGGCGCGACTGCTGCGCGTCGCGCTGCTGCGCGTGATCGAAGACGGTCCGGCGGAACGCGACAAGGCCTGGGCCGGCATTGCGGGCATGCTGCAGTCCACGGGCATCTTCGGCGAGGCTGGCACGGTCCTGGACGAGATCACCGACGGGGTCGCCGCCGCGCGCACGCTGCGCGCCGCCGTGCTGGACGACTCGCGACCCGGCCTCGCGGGCAGCCTGAAGGACCTGCTGCGCGTCGCGGCGCAGTTGCGCGAGCGGCTTTCGCTCGATAACTGGCGCACCCTGAACCACATGGCGCGCCGCCTGCAAAGCGGCCGCGGCAGGAAGATCCCCGTTTCCGAAACGCTCGCCGAACTCGACCGCGACATCGCCGCGTTCATGACCCTTGCCGGTTTCGCCCTCGACGGCATGACGCGCGACCACGGCTGGCGCTTCCTGTCCATCGGACGGCGCATCGAGCGGCTGCAGTTCGCCTGCAGCGTACTGCTGCAGGCGCTCAAGGGTCCTGCGGACGCCGACCTGACCTGGGTACTCGAGCTGTCGGATTCGAGCATCACCTACCGCTCGCGCTACATGGCGCGACCGGAATGGCTACCGGTGCTGGACCTGCTGGTGCGCGATGTCACCAATCCGCGCTCAGTGGCCTTTCAGCTGAAGGGCCTGCACGATTTCGTCGGCCGCGTGAAGGACGCCTACGGCGTGGGCGACGCTTCGAGCTCAGGCGTCGAGGAGAGTTTCGAGCCCGCGCTGATGGCCCTGGAGGCGCTCGATCCCGGCGTTGACCTGCAGCACGGCAGCGCGCGGCTGGCGCAGCTGCTGCAGGGTTGGCACGATGCATCCGCCCGCCTTTCCGAGCAACTGGGCCTGCGTTTCTTTTCCCACGTCGGCGAAGTCAATCGCCAGACGTTTGCAATGTGAAGTACAACGTCCTGC
Source organism: Betaproteobacteria bacterium (assembly GCA_025358705.1). GTDB lineage: Bacteria > Pseudomonadota > Gammaproteobacteria > Burkholderiales > SG8-39 > RBG-16-66-20. The sequence goes on from JANYII010000300.1 coordinate 1,561, forward strand.
ACGAAACGGTGTACGGCTATGAGAGCCCCGTAGTGCTGTCGCAGCAACTGCTGCACCTGACACCGCGCGTGCTCGACTTCCAGACGCTCGTCCAGCACCGCATCTCGATCGATCCCGCACCCGCCGAAACCCACACGCGCGACGACTACTTCGGCAATCCGGTGACGCAGATCCTGCTGGCGGCGCTGCACGGCAAGCTGTCCGTCAGCGCCGAATCGCAGGTCGACGTGGCACCGCGCGCCATGCCGGCGGGCGGCGACGCATGGGAGGACGTGCGCGATGGCCTGCGCCGCGGCGGCGGAACGCTGCTCGAGCCGATCCAGTTCATGTTCGAGTCGCCGCACGTCGAGCTGCTGCGCGACCTGGCCGCCTACGCCGAACCCAGCTTCCCACACGGCCGCAACGTGCTGGAGGCGGCGCTCGACCTCACCCGGCGCATCCACGCCGATTTCACCTTCGATCCCAAGGCGACCAGCGTGTCTACGCCCCTGCGCGAAGTGCTGGCCAAGCGGCGCGGCGTGTGCCAGGACTTCGCCCATTTCATGACCGGCTGCCTGCGCATGCTCGGAATTCCCGCGCGCTACATGAGCGGCTACATCCGCACCACGCCGCCGCCCGGCCAGCCGCGCCTGGTAGGCGCGGACGCCTCGCACGCCTGGGTGTCCGTCTATTGCGGCGCCGTGGGCTGGGTGGATCTGGACCCGACGAACAATGTCGTTGTCGGCGAAGGCCATGTGACGCTCGCCTGGGGACGCGACTTCAGCGACGTCACGCCGATGCGCGGCGTGATCCTCGGTGGCGGCGAGCAGGATCTCGAAGTGCGCGTGACCGTTACACCGCTGTAAAATCTTTCGCATGGCAGACCGCAAATTCGGATTCGAAACGCTTTGCCTGCACGCGGGGCAGATTCCGGATGCGGCCACCGGCGCGCGCGCGGCGCCGATCTACCAGACCACGTCTTTCGTGTTCGATTCAGCGGAACACGCGGCGAGCCTCTTCAACCTGCAGACCTTCGGCAACGTCTATTCGCGCATCTCGAATCCGACGGTGGCGGTGTTCGAGGAGCGCATGGCGGCGATCGAAAACGGGCGCGCCGCGCTCGCCTGCGCCACCGGCCAGGCTGCCGAGGCCACGGCGATCCTCACGCTCTGCAAGGCGGGCGATCACATCGTCTCCGCGTCGACGCTGTACGGCGGCACGCATACGCTTCTCGGGGTAAATCTGAAGAAGCTGGGGATCGAGACCACGTTCGTCAATCCCGATGACTTGAGTGCTTTTGAAAAAAGCATCCAAAAAAATACCAAGCTGATCTACGCCGAAACGCTCGGCAACCCGCTCATCAACATCGTCGACATCGAGGCGCTGGCGAAGATCGCGCGCGCGCACGACATCCCGCTGGTGGTAGACAACACCGTGCCCTCGCCCTACCTGTGCCGGCCCTGCGACTGGGGCGCGGACATCGTCATCCACTCGGCGACCAAGTACATCGGCGGCCACGGCACGACCATGGGCGGCGTGATCGTGGAATCCGGCAGGTTCAACTGGGGTAACGGCAAGTTCCCGGAATTCACCACGCCCTCGCCCGGCTACCACGGCGTCATTTTCCACGAGACCTTCGGCGATTTCGGCTTCACGATGAA
>JANYII010000326.1 GCA_025358705.1 Betaproteobacteria bacterium
CGAAGGGCACCATCAGCTCGACATTGGTCAGCCCGATTTCATTGCGCACCTTGCGCAGCGCGGCGCACTCCAGCTCGAAGCAGGCGCGGAAATCCGCCGCCAGGTAGCGCGATGCGCCGCGGAAGCCGAGCATCGGATTCTCTTCTTCGGGCTCGTAGCGCTCGCCGCCGAGCAGCTTGCGGTACTCGTTCGACTTGAAATCCGAGAGCCGGACGATGACCGGCTTGGGCCAGAACGCGGCCGCGATGGTGGCGACGCCTTCGACCATCTTCTCGCGGAAGAACGCCTTCGGGTCCGCGTAGCCGCGCGCGGCGCGCTCCACGCCCGCCTTCAGGTCCTTCGGCAGATCCGGCCAGTCGAGGCAGGCCCTCGGGTGGACGCCGATTTCGTTGTTGATGATGAATTCGAGCCGCGCCAGGCCGACGCCGGCGTTTGGCAGCTGCGCGAAGCCGAAGGCGAGCGCCGGATTGCCGATGTTCATCGCGATCTTGACCGGGATCTGGGGCAGGTCGCCTCGCTCGCTGGCGGTCACCTCGAAGGGCACCAGGCCGGCGTAGACGTTGCCCGTGTCGCCCTCGGCACAGGACACCGTCACGGATCCGGCGGAGGCGAGCCGCGACGTGGCATCGCCGCAGCCGATCACGGCCGGAATGCCCAGCTCGCGCGCGATGATCGCCGCGTGACAGGTGCGGCCGCCGCGGTTGGTGACGATGGCGGAAGCCAGCTTCATCACCGGTTCCCAGTTGGGGTCGGTCATGTCGGTGACCAGCACGTCGCCCTTCTTGACGCTCGACATCTTCGAAGCGCCCTTGACGACGCGCACCGGGCCGGCGCCGATTTTCTGGCCGATCGCCCTGCCGCTCACGAGCAGCGTGCCTGCGCCCTTCAGCTTGTAGCGCTCCTCGCCGCCGGTTTTCTTGCGGGAACGCACCGTCTCGGGCCTCGCCTGCAGGACGTGGATGCTGCCATCCACGCCGTCCTTGCCCCATTCGATGTCCATCGGGCGGCCGTAGTGTTTCTCGATCAGGCACGCGGTGCGGGAAAGCTCGAGGACATCGGCGTCCGACAGCGAGAATCGATCCCGCTCGGCGGCCGGCACGTCCTCGGTCCGCACCGAGCGTCCGGCAGATGCCTCAGTGGAAAAAACCATTTTCTGCAGCTTCGAGCCGAGCCGGCGGCGCAGGATCGCGGGCTTGCCGGCTTCCAGCATGGGCTTGTGGACGTAGAACTCGTCCGGATTCACCGCGCCCTGCACCACCATCTCGCCGAGACCCCAGGACGACGTAATGAATACCGCGTCCCGGAACCCGGACTCGGTGTCGAGCGTGAACATGACCCCGCTTGCCCCCAGGTCGCTGCGCACCATCCGCTGCACCGCGGCTGATAGGGCCACGTCGCCGTGCGCGAAGCCCTGGTGCGCCCGATAGGAGATGGCGCGGTCGTTGTAGAGGGAGGCGAACACGCGCCGGATTGCCGCCACCACCTGATCCGCGCCGCGGATATTGAGGTAAGTCTCCTGTTGGCCCGCAAATGAGGCATCCGGGAGGTCCTCCGCAGTGGCGGAAGACCGGACAGCGAATGAAGTATCCCCTGAGGTTTCGGCTACAAGTTTTTGATAATAAGAACGAATATCATGCTCAATATTGGCGGGGAGCGGCTCCTGCTCGATCCAGCCCCGAATTTCACCCCCGCACTTTGCGAGGGCTTCGACGTCATTCGGGTCCAGTGTCTTTATGCGCTCGGCGATGCGACGCCCCAGCCCGCCACCCGAGAGGAACGCTTCGAAGGCCTTGGCGGTGGTGGCGAACCCTCCGGGCACCCGCACCCCGGCGGCGGACAGGCCGCCGATCATCTCCCCCAGCGAGGCATTCTTGCCTCCGACCCTGGGCAGGTCGGCCATGCGGAGATCTTTAAGCCACGCGACGTACATTTCCTTGGTATTTTATCCACCATGCCGCAGCGCCGCACCGTGTTCTTTGTCTCCGATGGCACCGGCATCACGGCGCAGATGCTGGGACACAGCCTGCTCACCCAGTTCGAAGGGGTGGAATTCAACCAGGTCACCCTGCCCTTCATCGACAGCGTGGACAAGGCCCAGGAGTGCCTGGAACGCATCGAACGCGAATCGCTGCGCGGCAGCGGCCAGCCGATCGTGTTTTCCACCCTGGTGAACGGCGACGTGCGCGAAGTCGTGCGCCGCGCCACTGCGTTGTTTGTCGACTTCTTCGAGACCTTCATCGGCCCGATCGAGGGAGAACTGGGCATCAAGTCGAGCCACACCGTCGGCCGGTCTCACAGCAGCACCGACAAGCAGGAGTACAAGCAGCGCATCGAGGCGATCAACTTCACCATGGCGCACGACGACGGCTCCTCGCACCGCGAACTGAGCGAGGCCGACGTGATCCTGGTGGGCGTCTCGCGCAGCGGCAAGACGCCGACCAGCCTTTACCTGGCGCTGCAGTTTGGCGTCAAGGCGGCGAACTATCCGCTGATCCCGGAGGATTTCGAGCGCAACAGCCTGCCCGAGGCCCTGCACAGCCAGAAGAAGAAGCTCTTCGGCCTGACCATCACGCCCGAGCGGCTGCAGGAGATCCGGCGCGAGCGCCGGCCGGGCAGCCAGTATGCGGACCCCGCCAACTGCCGCTACGAGATCGAGCAGGCCGAAACACTGATGCGCCGCGAGGGCATCCGGTGGATCAACTCCACCACCAAGTCAATCGAGGAAATCGCCACCACGATCCTGCGCGAGCTCAGGCTCGAGCGGCACGTCTACTGACCAACTGCCGTAGCTACCGTCGTCCCCGCGCAGGCGGGGACCCGGTTTCATCCCGAATTCCTCCCCTTGAATTGAATCAGGTACTTGCACAATTCCTGCGGCCTATCCTGAACACCGCCAAATCCGGCGGAGCGCTAACGCACTGATTCATCGACACGTTGACGTTATCCCGCACTAGTTCTGGCTGTGTTAAACAACAGGAATCGTGACTATTTCTCGTTAGGCGCAGGGGGCAGAAGCATTATGGAGTGGTGGGGCTTTAGCCGAGAACATGGGTGGGTGGTTTTGGATAGAGCCATCGATTGCAATAAATCAGGCAAGCTGGGGATCACGGGAAATTTGTTGTTTTTCCGATGCCGCGATTCCGCTTCGTAC
>JANYII010000330.1 GCA_025358705.1 Betaproteobacteria bacterium
GTGCCGATCATGCGGCTGCGCCTGGTGTACGCGAAGACCTGGCGTTCGGGCGACGCGCATCTGGTGCTTGCGTACTATCCCGATCCCGGCGCCGATCCGCTCATCCTGGATAACCTGCAGGGCAGCATTCAGGCCGCCTCGGATCGGCCCGACCTTATTCCGGTGTATACCTTCAACGATGACGATCTGCTGTGGCCGCAATCAGGTGCGCCCACGATCAGGTTGTCCGCCACCTCGAACCGGAAATGGAAAGACGTGCTGGACAAGCTGCAGCGCGAATTGACCTACTGAAATGACACTGTACAGGCAACTGTTCATCGGAGTGTCGCTGTTGTTCTTCGTGCTGCTCGCCGGCGTCGAAGCGATCTACCTTGCCAACTCGCGCGCGCAGATCCAGGACCAGCTCAGCTCGCAGGCGCAGGACGCAGCGACTTCGCTCGCGCTGCGGCTCGCGACCGTGAAGAGCCTGGATGACCTGGCGCTGGTCGAAACGCTGGTCAACCCGATCTTCGATCGCGGCTATTTCCAGGAGATTCGCGTGGTGTCGGTCAAGGGCGAGGTGCTGGTGCGCCGGGTGCTTGCGCCCGCACAGGGCGACGTGCCGGAATGGTTCACGCGGCTTTTCCCGCTTGACGCACCCGGAGCCCAGTCGCTGGTGAGTTCCGGCTGGCGGGAGTTGGGGCGGGTGGTGGTGGCGAGCCACCCCAACTTCGCCTACCAGCAGCTCTGGCACATCGGCTTGCAGACTGTCGTATGGCTGCTGCTGATCTATGCCGCCGCGATCGCGGCCGTGATCGGTTTCCTAGCGATGCTGCTGCGGCCCCTGAAGGAAGTAGAGCAGGCCGCGGTCGCCATCGGCGAGCGGGATTTCAAGACGATTGCTTTCGTGCCGCGCACGCGTGAACTCGCCCGCGTGGTGGCCGCCATGAACGACATGTCGGGCAGGATCCGGCTGATGATCGAGGAGGAGTCGGCGCGGGCTGAAACCCTGCGCCGCGATGCCTTCATCGACCCGGTGACCCTGCTCTACAACCGCCGCGGGTTCCGGCGCCAGCTGCAGTCGCTGATCAAGTCCAAGGGCGACGTCTATTCCGGCGCACTGGCGCTGGTGGAGATCATCGGCTTCGCGGATTTCAACGCGTCCGTCGGCTACCAGCGCGGCGACGAGATTCTCGCCCTGCTGGGCGGCAACCTGGCCAGCGCCTGCGAAGGCAGCGCGGCCGTGTGCGGGCGCCTGGGCGGCGCGGGTTTTTCGTTCGCCGCGATCAACATAGGAACTGCCGATTTGCAGGGCCTGGTCTCCCGCGTGTGCTCGAAGTTCGAAATCGTACTTGCGGAGCAGGGCATCGACGGCCGGCTGCAGTATCTATGCGGCGCGACCCGCTGTGACGGAGCGCTGCCGGAATTCTCGGCGCTGATGTCATCGGCGGATCACGCGCTGCTGCTGGCGCGCGAGAAGGGCGTCAACCGGTACGAAATAGAGGTGTTCGACAAATCGCTGGCCGAGGGATCCCAGGCCTGGCGCGCGCGCATCGAACGTGCCCTGGACGGGGGCCAGTTCGCGCTTTTCGCCCAGAACGCGCTTGCCCTTCCGGGGCGGATGCCGGCGCACAGCGAAGCGACGGTGCGCATGCTCGCCGAGCACGGCGAGCCGATTCCCGCGGCGCAGTTCCTGCCGATGACGGCGCGCCACGGGCTGATCGGGCGGCTGGACTGCGTCGTGGTCGAGAAACTGCTCGACTACCTGGCCAGAGTGCCGGCGGCGTTGCCGGTGATGGCATTGAATATTTCGGCGCGGACGATCGCGGACCCGGACGCGACGCGCAGGATCCTCGGCCTGCTCGACGCGAGGAAGTACGTCGCGAGCCGGCTGATATTCGAGATGACGGAGTTCGGCGCCATGCAGGAATGGGCCCTGGCGCAGCGCTTCAGCGGCGAAGTGCGCCGGCGCGGCGCGCGCTTCGCGCTGGACAATTTCGGCATGCTGCGCGAATCCCTGATGCTGGTGCATGCCCTGCGGCCGCATTACATCAAGCTGTCGCCCGGCTACACGCGTGAACTGGCGGGCAGCGCGGACTGCCGTTTCCTGGTCGCCTCCATCGTCAAGATCGCGCGCGCGCTGGACATCGGGATATTCGCGCAGGCGGTCGAAGACGAAAACCTGGTGCCGCTGCTGCTGGAGCTGGGATTTTCGGGCTACCAGGGCTACGCCACCGAGTTGCCGGTGCGGATCGCGTGAGCGTCGTGAACCCATGACCAGTTCGGCCTCGGCGCGCGAGTTCAGCCGCTATCTCGATGCGATCGTCGAACTCACGCGGCAGCAGGACTCGCAGGAGCTGCTGGGCGCGCTGCTCGGGACGCTCAGCAAGAGCGTCCAGTCGCAGCGGGTACGGATGCTCGCGCTCTCCAATCCGGATCACGACACGGATTTCAGCGAAAACAACATCCAGCACGCGATGTTCAACGATCTGTTCGATGCCGAATTTGGCGAGCCGCGCCGCCTGGGCGACGATCCCGACCTGGTTGCCTGCGTCTGCAGCGGCAAGATCCTCAACCGGGAGGCCCCTGCGGGCCGGCGCGTGGTGTTTCCCATATTCGGGGTGCGCCATGTGCGTGCGCTGCTGGTGATCGAGGAACCGGCCGGCGAAACCCTTCCCCAGGAGCTGCTGGCCAAGCTGTTGCAGGTATACAGCAACCAGACCCTGATGCTTTCGCGCTCGGAGCTCGACCCGCTTACCGGCCTATACAACCGCCAGACTTTCGACGACCGCATCCGGAGAGTGGTGCAGCGTGCCGCGGGGCAGCGGCGCGCCGCGGACGGGCGGCCTGCCGCGGGAAGCTGCTTCGCGCTGTTCGACATCGACCACTTCAAGAAGGTAAACGACGAGTTCGGGCACCTGTACGGCGACGAGGTGCTGACGCTGCTCGCGCGCCTGATGACGCAGTCGTTTCGCCACGAGGACCTGCTGTTTCGCTACGGCGGCGAGGAGTTTGCAGTAGTGCTTGCCAACGCGGACCTCGAGATCGCCACGGCCGCGCTTGAACGGTTCCGCCGCAAGGTGGAGGCATACGCGTTTCCACAGATCGGACACAAGACAGTGAGCGTCGGCTTCACCGTAATGGGCGCCGAGCAAAGCGTGGAGAAGTTCGTAATGTGTGCCGACAAGGCGCTTTATTACGCCAAGAACAACGGCCGCAACCAGACCCACTGTTACGAAACGCTCGTCGCTGCGGGCAAGCTGGAGCCGGTCACCCAGGCCAAGGGCGACGTCGAGCTTTTCTAGCTTTTTACCCGCCTGGGGCGGGCAGCAGGCGCGGCGTACCTTGCGACTGCAGCACGCCCTTCATCTTCTCCATTGCCTTCATCTCGATCTGGCGAATGCGCTCGGCCGAAACCTTGAACTCGGCCGCCAGGTCGTGCAGCGTGGCGCCGCCCTTCTCCTTCAGCCAGCGCGCTTCCACGATGCGCCGGCTGCGCGGATCGAGCGCGGCAAGCGCGTTGCGCAGGCCAGCGGCATCGACGTCGCCGTCTTCCCCGGCTTCCAGCACGCGCGAAGGTTCGGCCTCGGGATCTGCGGCGAGGTAGTGCACCGGCGCGTAGGCCGTTTCGTCGTCGTTGTCGTCGGCTTCGAAGGCGATGTCGCGTCCGGCGAGGCGCGTCTCCATCTCGACGACTTCCTCGGGCTTTACCTTCAGCGTCGTCGCGACGTGCTTGATTTCATCGGCCGTGAGCGGCGCGAGCCCGCGCTTCATCGAGCGCAGGTTGAAGAACAGCTTGCGCTGCGCCTTGGTGGTGGCGACCTTCACCAGCCGCCAGTTGCGCAGGATGTATTCGTGCATCTCCGCCTTGATCCAGTGGATCGCGAACGACACCAGGCGCACGCCGCGGCCCGGCTCGAAGCGCTTCACCGCCTTCATCAGGCCGATGTTGCCTTCCTGGATGAGATCGGCGTGCGGCAGGCCGTAGCCGAGGTAGCCGCGCGCAACCGACACCACCAGGCGCAAGTGCGACAGGACCAACTGGCCCGCTGCCTCCAGGTCATTGCCCTGGCGCAGCCGCGTGGCGAGCGCACGTTCTTCTTCCGCGCTCAGCAGCGGAATCCGGTTGACTGCCTGAATGTAGGCGTCGATGCTGCCGGCTGAAATCGGGGCCGGGAGCGTCATCGGCAAAGACATCGCCGTTTGCATGGCTTGCCTCCTTGGTTAAAGGGATCTTAGCACTCCAAGCATTTGAGTGCTAATTTCCTCCTAGGTTCCCGGCAAATATTTTATTAAGATGGCCTATTTTGGCTCTATTTCAAGTAAGTATTTGCTCACTGATAAAAATGCCCCGAACCAACCCAAGGCGGCGGAAAACAGCACTACCGCGAGGGCGTCGCCCGCATTCAGGAACGCGAGCCTGAAGGACGACCCGTAACTCGAGGCAAGCTCAGAGACGCCGATATTCAGGGCGGCGAGGCTTGCGCCGAGGATGGCGAGCGCGACCAGGCCGCCGGCCAGGCCCTGCAGGGCGCCCAGGTAGAAGAAAGGCCGGCGGATGAAGGCGTCGGTGGCGCCGATCAGCTTGGAAATCTCGATCTCGGCGCGCTGGGTGAGGACCTGTAGCCGGATGGTATTGAAGGTGATGGCCACCAGGCCGAAGGCGAGCAGCGCGGCGAGCAGGGCGATCGCGAGCCGCGCGGTACCCGCGAGCGCGCCCAGACGCCGCGCCCAGGCGGAATCCACCTGCACATGCGCCACCCCGGCAATCGCGCGCAACTCCGTCGCCAGCGCATCAAGCACGGCGGCGTTCGCGAGTTTTGGCCGCACCACGAAAGCGTCCGGCAGCGGATTGCGGCTGAGCGCGGCGACCACTTCGGCGAGGCCCTCGGTTGCCTGCAATTCCTTCAGCGCCTGCTCGCGCGATACGAAGCGCACATCGCTGACGCGCGCGTCGGTCTTCAGCCGCGCACCCAGCGCGTCGGCTTCCGGCCGCTTGATTTCCGTGCGCAGGAACACCGATAGCTGCGGTTCGAGCGCCGCGCCCAGCGTGACGTTGCGCAGGCTGGAGAGCAGCGCGTAGCCGCCGGCCGGAAGCGAGAGCGCGATGCCGATGACCACGGCGTTCAGCGCGGCGGCCGCCTTCTGCGCGGCGAGCTTGCCGAACGCGGCCGCGATCGCCTGGCGATGCTGGCGCAGCCAGGTTTTCATTGCACCAGGCTGCCCCCGGCCAGCCGCAGCACCCGTTTCGCGAAACGTCCGATCAGCGCCTCGTCGTGCGAGGCGACGAGCACGGTGACGCCGACCTTGTTGAAGTCGGCGAAGATCTCGAGGATCGCGGCGGCCGATTCCGCATCCAGGCTGGCCGTGGGCTCATCCGCGATCAGCACCGAGGGGCGGTTCACGACGGCGCGAGCGATGGCGAGCCGCTGCTGCTCGCCGCCCGAGAGCTGGATCGGGTTGGCCTTCTCGCGCGCGAGCAACCCGACTTTCTCGAGCGCCGCGCGGGCGCGGCGCGCCGCCTCGCGTCCGCCGAGTTCGCTGAAGGCAAGGGGCAGCATCACATTGTCGTAGACGCTGCGGTCGTAGAGCAGCTTCTGGTCCTGGAACACCAGCCCGAGGTTGCGCCGAAGGTAGGGCAGCGCCGCGCGCTTCAGGGCGCCGACATTCTGGCCGTTGACCAGGACGGCGCCGCTGCTCGGGCGCTCGATCGCGGGAATCAGCTTGAGCAGCGTGGATTTGCCGGCACCCGAATGTCCCGCGACGAACGCGAATTCGCCCGCCTCGATGGCAAAGGAAACGCCCTTGAGCCCTTCCTGGCCGCCGGGGTAGCGCTTGACCACGCTTGAAAAGCTAATCAAGCAGCGCCTCCACGAATTCGCTGGCGACGAAGGGCCGCAGGTCGTCGATGCCTTCGCCGACGCCGACGAACAGGAGCGGTATCGGTTTTGCCTTTGCTATCCCGAGAATCACCCCACCCTTCGCGCTTCCGTCCAGCTTGGTGAGGATCAGGCCGGTCAGGCCGAGCGCGTCGTCGAAAGCCTTTACCTGCGCAATCGCGTTCTGGCCGGTACCTCCGTCCAGCACCAGCAGCGTCTCATGCGGCGCGCCGGGCATTGCCTTGGCGATCACGCGCTTGACCTTCCTGATCTCTTCCATCAAGTGCAACTGCGTCGGCAGGCGCCCGGCCGTATCGGCGATCAGCACGTCCGCGCCGCGCGCATTTGCCGCGCCGATGGCATCGAATACCACCGCGCCGGGATCGCCGCCCTGCTGCCCGATCACGGTGACGCCGTTGCGCTCGCCCCATGCCGCGAGCTGTTCGCGGGCCGCGGCGCGAAACGTATCCCCGGCAGCGAGCATCACGTTCAGGCCGCGACCCTGCAGCCATTTCGCGAGCTTGCCGATTGAAGTCGTCTTGCCCGAGCCATTGACGCCGGCGATCACGATGACGCACGGCTTGTGCGCGCCGGTCTCGAGCCTGCGCTCGAGCGGCGCGAGGCGTTCGAGAAGCGCCGCCTTGAGGGCCGCCTTCAGCGCGATGCCGTCCTCGATACGCTGCTTTTTCGCCCTGCCGCGCAGGTCATCCAGCAGCGCGCCGGTCGCTTCGACGCCGCAATCGGCCGACAGCAGCGCGGCCTCGAGTTCGTCGAACAGCGCCTCGTCGATTTTCCGGCCGCTGAACAGCGTGCCGACATCGCTGCCGAGTATTTCGCGCGTGCGCGCCAGCCCTGCCTTGAGGCGTGCCGCCCACGAGGTCGCTGCTAACATGGATGCATGAATTCTAGCAAAGGCAATCGCGGTGCCATGGGCAGGCTGCGCGTGATCGGCGGCATGTACCGCAGCCGCCTGCTCCGCGTGCCGGCGCGGCCCGGGCTGCGGCCAACGCCCGATCGAGTGAGGGAAACGCTGTTCAACTGGCTCGGCCAGAACCTGAACGGGCTCGCATGCCTGGATCTGTTCGCCGGCAGCGGTGCGCTCGGCTTCGAGGCCGCGTCGCGCGGCGCGGCGCGCGTGGTCATGGTGGAGAAAGACCGCGCCGCGGCGGCGGAACTCGAGCGCAACCGTGCCGCGCTCGGTGCCACGCAGGTGACGATTGTCAGCGGCGACGCCGAGGACTACCTTGCGGGAGAGCGTGGGTGTTTCGACGTGGTTTTCCTCGATCCGCCGTTCAGGCAGAATGCGGTGCCGGCGATCCTCGGGAAACTTCCGCCGCGGCTGGAACCGGATGCGCGCGTTTATGTCGAGTCGGATGCGCCGGTCGAGGTGGCGGCGCCCTGGGCGGAGCTCAAGCGGGCCAGGGCAGGGCAGGTGAGTTACCAACTGTTGCAGTGGAACGCCAACGAGGGACAGCTATGATCAAAGCGGTGTATCCGGGAACGTTCGATCCGCTCACGCGCGGCCATGAGGACCTCGTGCGGCGCGCGAGCCGGCTGTTCGACAACCTGGTGCTCGGCATCGCCGACAGCAGCGCCAAGCGTACGTTCTTCACTTTGCAGGAGCGCATCGATATCGCCAAGGAAGTGCTCTCCGATGTGAAGAACCTGCACGTCGTCGGTTTCAAGGGCCTGCTCACCGAGTTCGTGCGCCAGCAGGACGCGCGCGTGGTGCTGCGCGGCCTGCGCGCGGTTTCCGATTTCGAGTACGAATTCCAGCTCGCCGGCATGAACCGGGCCCTCAATCCGGAATTTGAAACCGTGTTCCTCACGCCAGGGGAGCAGCACATGTTCATCTCCGCGACGCTGGTGCGCGAAATCGCAACCCTCGGCGGCGACGTGTCCAAGTTCGTCGATCCAGTCGTGCGCGCGAAACTCGCGGCCAAGGTGAAATCGCTCGGAGGCTAGCGTTGGCAGCCGGGACAGTAGTATGTCGCGCGCTGTCCTTGCACGATCCGGCGAATCTTGTTGCCGCAACGCCTGCATTCCTTTCCTTCGCGGTCGTATACCCAGGCGCGGCGCTGGAAGTAACCCTGTGCGCCATCGCTGCCGACGAAATCCCTGAGAGACGAACCGCCCGCACGGATCGCGGTGCGCAGCGTGGACTTGATCGAATTGGCCAGGCGCGCACTGCGCTGCGCTGACAGGCGGCCTGCGCCGGTGCGCGGGTTGATCGCGGCGAGGAACAGGCTTTCTGAAGCGTAGATGTTGCCGACACCGACGACACGGTGTCCATCCATGAGGAATTGCTTGATCGCGGCGCGATGGCCGCGCGTGAGCGCGTGCAGGTGCCGGCCATCAAACGCGCGGGAGAGAGGCTCTATGCCCAGGTGGCGGATGAGCGGATGTTCTTCCGGCGCCTGCGCCGTCCAAAGCACCGCGCCGAAGCGTCGCGGGTCGCGCAGGCGCAGCAATTTTTTGCCGACGGCGAGGTCAAAATGGTCGTGCTTGCCGGGAGGCGTCCCGGCGGTGACCACGCGCAGGCTGCCCGACATGCCGAGGTGCAATATGAGGTGGCCGTCGCCGCAATCCAGCAGCAGGTATTTGCCGCGCCGCGTGACCTGGCGCACGACGCGCCCGGCCAGAGCGTGCACCGCATCGGGAATCGGCCAGCGCAGGCGGGGATCGCGCAC
>JANYII010000011.1 GCA_025358705.1 Betaproteobacteria bacterium
AGCGAACGCGGCGCCGATCAGGAACAGGCACGCCGGAATGTGCGTGAACACCATCGTGTTGATCAGGCCGATGCGCCTCGCCAACGCAGGAGCAGCAAGTTGGGAAGCGGCGCCGAGCAGTCCGGTCCAGAAAAAGAACGCGCCCGCCGCCGTAAGCGACATGCCGAATCGCTCGAACAGCCACAGCGCGAGCAGCGCATTCACGACCAATCCGCCGGCGAACGAGTCGACGCTGAAAAGGCCGGCCAGCTTCCAGACGATGCCGCGCGACGGGCCGAGCGGTACGGCCGGCCTGGCCTCGTCCGCCGGCGCCGGCGGCAGGCGTAGATAGAGCGCCCAGACTGCGAGGCCGATCGCGCCATAGACAACGAACATCGCCCGCAGCGCATCGACGATCTGCCACCCCGCCGTGCTTGCGAGCCATTCGGGGACCGCGGCCGCGAGCGCGCCGAACGCGCCGAATATCGATCCGAAAAAACTGTACCGGGCAAAGACGCTGGTCCGTGATTGCGCCGGCGCGGCGGCCGCGAGCACGGTGTGTTCAAGCGGCAGGAACACGCTCGCGTCTCCGCCGCTCGGATTGAGCGGGCCCATGAAAGCGACCACCAGCAGCGGCCAGAGCGACGAAAGCGACGCGAATCCGAATCCCGTCAGCGCCATGAGGACGGCGGCCCCGAGCATCAGGCGCCGCATGGAAAAACGATGGCCCCAGCGGCCCACGGCCAGCGTGGCCAGCGCGGACCCCATCAAGGTCGCGGTACTCAGGAAGCCCACTTCGATCTGTCCGTGGCCAAGCGCCAGCAGATAGGCGGGCAGCAGCACGGCGACGAAACCATCCGCGAATGCGCGCAGTGCACGCGCTGCCAGCAGCAGCTTGATCATTCGGCCGGAATCGAAATTTATTCTTAGGTCCTAAGCCAGGCCATCGTCAACGCCAAGGGAAGGCGCGTCGTCCGTCATTTCAACTGGCGTGCCTTCCATTTCGCCTGCGTCCCGGCGCGCGGAATGTTCTCCACGACGATCCTGTAGTTGCGTTTCGGCAGATTGGAAATGACGTAGACGAAATCGTGGATGCACCGGCATTCGGGAGGCGGCTTTGTCGCCGCGTCTTGCGACAGACTTCCGGCGTAGCCAAGCTCCAGGGTGGTGCGGGACACGGCGTACGCGGCCGAGACGCGATCAACTTCGCAACTCATCTCGCCCCGCGCCCTGATCTCCAGGGTATTCGCTTCAATCCAGCGGATTTTCTCGAAGGGAGGCGGCCCGGGGGGAGCCCAAGGCTCCTTGCACGAAGATACCGACAGCGCCAGGTTCGGCGCGTTCGTCGTGACTTCGATTCTCTTCCCGCATGCCGCGAGAAGACTGCTCGCCAACACCGCGCATAGGACAAGTTTGTAATTGGGTGGTGTCATTTTCCCTCTCTGCCGATACGGTACGCCCTGGCACGTTTCGAAGCAATTCCGACGGGATGCTATTCTCGCCCGATGATCGGAAAACTCGCGTGCATGATACTGGCCGCCGCGCTGGGGCTGCCGGCGGCGGCACAGACGTTGCCGCAGGGTTTTCCTTCACGGCCCGTCCGCATCATCGTCGTCTACCCGCCCGGCGGGACCAGCGACGCGGTGACGCGGGTGCTGGCGGAGAAGCTTGCCCCCGCGCTCGGCCAGCAGGTGCTGGTCGAGAACCGCGGCGGCGCCGGCGGCGCGATCGGCATGGATGCGATGGCCAAGTCCGTGCCGGACGGCCACACCATCGCTTTTTCGGCGATCAGCCCGGTGACGCTGCTGCCGCACGTCGGCAAGGTGCCCTACGACGCGCTGAAGGATATCGCCGCGCTGGCGAGCGTGATGTATTCGCCGGTCTACCTGCTCGGCACGCCCGCCTTCACCGGCAAGGATTTCGCCGATGTCGTCGCGCAGGCGAAGGCGAAGCCCGGGGCGCTGCGCGTCGGCACGTCGGGAATCGCGACACTCGGCCACCTGATGGTGGAGCAGTTGAGGATCGCGGGCCTGGACCTGACGCACGTGCCTTATCGCGGCGGCGGGCAGGTCATCACGGACGCGGCGGGCGGCCAGTTCGAGCTGTTCACCGCCAATCCGAGCTCCGGCGTGAACGCCATGCTGCAGCAGGGCAAGTTCCGCATCCTCGCGGTGGCGGCTCCTGGGCGCCTCGCCGCGCTGCCCGCGGTGCCAACCATGACCGAACTGGGCTACCCGGATTCGAACTACACCTCGCACTTCGGCTTCTTCGCTCCGGCCAGGACCCCCGACGCGGTACTCAGGAAACTGCACGCGGAGATCAATGCCGTGCTCTCGCTGCCCGACATCGCCGAACGCCTGACCAAGCTGGACAACGTGGTCGCGATCTCCACGCCCGAGCAGTTCGCGCAGGTGGTGCGGCGCGAATATGAGGCGAATGCGAAAGTCGTGGCGAGGGCCGGGATACGGAGCGAGTAATGCGAGGATTTATTTTCTGCGCCCTGGTTGTATTTTTTTCTTCCGGAAATGCACAGCAATACCCAATCCATCCCGTAAAACTGGTGGTCGGTTTCACGCCCGGCGGCGGCGTGGATATCGCCGCGCGCACGCTGGCGCCCAAGCTCTCGGAGCTGATCGGCCAGCCGGTGATCGTCGACAACAAGCCCGGCGCCGGCACCAACATCGCCAACGACTTCGTCGCCAAGAGCGCGCCCGACGGCACCACGCTGCTCGTCAACACCGCGGCGGTGGCGATCAACATGTCGCTCTACAAGAACCTGCCCTTCGACACGCTGCGCGACTTCACCGCGGTATCGATCTTCTCGGAGAGCCCGAACATCCTGGTGGTGAATGCGAAACTGGCGGCGGCGAACATGAAGGAGTTTCTCGCACTGGCGCGCGCCAATCCCGGCAAGCTGAACTATTCCTCGGCCGGCAGCGGCACCACGCAACACCTGTCGGCGGAACTGCTCAAACTGCGCACGGGAATTTCCATGGCGCATATCCCCTACAAAGGCACGGCGCCCTCGCTCACCGCGCTTATCGCCGGCGAGGTGGACATGACCTTCGCCAACATCCCGGCAATCCTGCAGTACGTGAAGGCCGGGCGCCTGCGCCCGCTCGCCTCCACCGGCACGAAACGCGCCGAGCTGATGCCCGACGTGCCGGCCATGAAGGAAGCCGGGGTGGCCGGCGTCGAGGTGACGGTGTGGTACGGCGTGCTCGCGCCCTCCGCGACGCCGAAGCCAATGGTGGCGGCGCTATCCGCGGCGGTTGCGAAGGCAGCGCACGACCCGGACATGAAAAAACGCCTCGCCGAGCAGGGCGCCGAGCCGGTGGGCAACACGCCGGAGGAATTCGGCAAGCTGCTGCGCGAGGAAGTCGCGCGCTGGGCGGAGGTGGTGAAGGTTTCGGGAGCCACCGCCAACTAGCGGTCCTGCTCGCGGACTAGGGTTTCGCCGCCAGGGTCTTGTCGAGGAAGCCGGCGACGATCTTCACCAGTTCTTCCTCTCGGCCTTCAAAGAAATGCTGCGCTCCCGGCATGATCACCTGAACTGATCCGGCGTTGTTCTCTATCTGCTTTCTGCGGTCCTCGCTACCTCCCACGATGACCGACCAATCCCTGCTGCCGAAAACGTCGAGCACCGGAATCTTGATGCGGAACATCTCCGCCAGCCCGTTGATGATGCCGATGAACACCCAGGCCCCGACAGCGCGCTCCTCGGTGTTGATCAGGTACTGGTTTGCCATCGTTGCACCGAGGCTGTGGGACACGATGGCGATCTTTCCGTATCTCTTCGCCTTCAGGAAGTCGACAGCGAGCTGGAAGCGCTCGCGCGCATCCGGATAGACCGGAATGTAGTCACCGAGCTTGGCAGTGCTGTCCAACACCGGCAGCTGGATCGCCAGCGTCGCATAGCCCTGTTCCGCCAGCTTGGTGCGCAACATGCCGTAGAACTCGAAATCGGGGCTCCAGCCACGGCCGTGGGCGATGATCACGGAGCCTTTGGCGTTTTGTACGTCGACAAATAAACCAAGGAAGCGGTGTCCATTCTTCTGCTCCAGCCACACCGCATCGCCGACCATCAGCGTCGGCAGAATCTCGTCTGACCAGCGCTTTTCCCGTTCATAGTCTTGTGAAAAGGAACTCAACGAGAAGAAAAAGAAGCAGGCAAAAACAAAGAGCCCGCCGAAGCGGGCTCTTTGTCGCAACGAAATATGCCAGTTACGCAAGGCGCAACGGCAGCTTGCGAAGGCGCTTGCCTGTGGCGGCGAACACCGCGTTCGCAACCGTAGGACCGATCAGTGCCGTCGCCGGCTCGCCGATGCCGCCCGGCTTCTCGGTGCTCTGGACGATGTGCAGCTCGATCTTGGGAGTTTCCGGCATTCGCAGCAGCTTGTAGTCATGGAAATTAGTCTGCTGCACGCGGCCGTCCTTCAACGTGATCTCGCCGTAGAGCAGCGCCGTCAGCCCGAACACGATGTTGCTATCGATCTGCTGCTCGACGATGTTCGGATTTACCATCCGGCCCAGGTCGACCGCAACCACGACGCGGTGCACCCTGATCTGGCCGCCTTGAACGGACACCTCGGCCACCTGCGCCATGTACGTTCCATAACCCTCCATCAGGCCAATGCCGCGCGCGCGGCCCTTGGGCAACGGCTTGCCCCAACCCGCCTTCGCCGCCGCGAGCTGCAGCACGTTCTTGAAGCGCGGCTGCTTGTCGAGCAGCGCCAGGCGGTACTCGTAGGGGTCCTTGCCCGCCGCGACCGCCATCTCGTCGATGAAGGACTCGTTGGCGAAGATGTTCAGCGCATGCGACACCGAGCGCCAGTAGCCGACCCGCACGCCGGTTTCGTGGATCACAACGTCGGCGAACTGGTTGGGAATGTCGTAAGGCACCACCGCCGCCTCGGTCATGAACGGGTCGATGCCGTCCTTCACGAACGGCGGGAACAGGCGCGAAGTAACCGAGGACGACGTGAGGTGTAGCTTAAGTGCCGTCGGCTTGCCCCCGGCATCGAGCGCGCCCGACATCTGGTGAACGCTCGTCGGCCGGTAGAAATCGTGGGTCACGTCGTCTTCCCTCGTCCACAGCAGTTTCACCGGGGCGCCCACCGCCTTCGAGATCTCGATTGCCTGCGCCATGAAATCCAGGTCAATGCGCCGACCAAAACCGCCGCCGAGAAAAGTGGTCCTCACCGTGATCTGCGCAGGCTTCAGGCCCGTGATCGACGCCGCCATGCCTGCAGCCCCCTCCTGGAACTGGATCGGACCGACGAGCAGCGCCGAGTCCTTGCGCACGTCCGCCGTGAAATTCATCGGCTCCAGCGGAGAATGAGACAGAAACGGCAACTCGTAGCTCGCCTCAACCGTTTTCGCGGCGCCTTTCATGCCGGCATCCGCGTCTCCCTGTTTCTTGATGACCGCGCCAGGCTTGGCGGCGGCGGCTTTCAGCGCTGCGGCGATCGATTCGGAACTCAGGGCCGCGTTCGGTCCGCCGTCCCACTTGATGTCGAGCGCGTCGCGCGCCTGCTTGGCCTGCCACCAGCTATCGGCGACCACGGCAACGCCATCGGTGATCTGAACGACATGTTTCACCCCGGGCATGCCTTTGGCCTTGGAAGCATCGTAGCTAGCGACTTTGCCGCCGAGCACCGGGCATTGCGCCAGCGCCGCGTACAACATGCCGGGCATCTTCACATCGATGCCAAACTCGGCGGTGCCGTTGATCTTGGACGGTGTGTCGAGACGCTTCAATGGCTTGCCGATGTAGCGCCATTCCTTCGGCTCCTTGAGCTTCACGTCCTTCGGCACAGGCAGCTTGGACGCGGCCTCCGCGAGCTGTCCATAGGTCGCCTTTTTGCCTCCCGGCCCCGTCACCGTCGCGTTTTGTGCGCGGCAAGCGGACGCGTCCACGCCCCACTTCTGCGCCGCTGCGGAGACAAGCATCATGCGCGCCTGCGCGCCCGCGACACGCAGCTTTTCCCAAGCCTCTGTCACCGAGGTCGAACCGCCAGTGATCTGGCCGCCCAGCATCTCGTTGATATAGACCTCGCCCGGCGGCGCGATCTCGACCTTGATGCGGCGCAGGTCGACTTCGAGTTCCTCCGCGACCAGCGTCGGCATCGCGGTGTACACCCCCTGTCCCATCTCGGAGCGCGCGGAGAGAATCGTTATTTTGTTGTCACTGCCAATTCGAATCCAGGCGTTAATCTTCGAATCAGTGGCGGCGTTCGCATCACGGAACGCACCCGGCAGGGCGACGCCGATGATCAGGCCGCCGCCGACAGCGGCGCTGGATTTCAGGAACGTGCGGCGGGTCGGATTCTTGAGTTGGCTCATGATCAGGCCCCCTTCGCGGCTTTGTGGATCGCCGCGCGAATGCGCGGATAGGTGCCGCAGCGGCAGATGTTGCCCGCCATGGCGTTGTCGATGTCCGCGTCGGTCGGCTTGGGCTTCTCCGTCAACAGCGCGGTGGCGGCCATGATCTGGCCGGACTGGCAGTAGCCGCATTGCGGCACGTCGAGCGACGCCCAGGCAGCCTGCACCTTCTTGCCGACATCCGACGAGCCGATGCCTTCGATGGTGGTGATCTTCTTGCCCGCGGCCGCCGACAGCGGCGTGCTGCAGGAGCGGATCGGCTTGCCATCCAGATGCACGGTGCACGCGCCGCACAGCGCGGCGCCGCAGCCGAATTTTGTTCCGGTCATGCCAAGGGTGTCGCGCAGCACCCAGAGCAGCGGCGTATTCGAATCGGCGTTGACGTCGAGCGTCTTGCCGTTGACATTGAGACTTGCCATGTTCCCCTCCCAGAGTCGAGTGACTGTCTTATTATGCGCTTCGGAAAGAAGGTATAGATGGAAAAAATGAACCTGCGAAACCGATTCCTGACAGCAGCCTTTCTTTTTCTGCTGGTGGGCAGTATCCCGCCTATTGCAGCGCAAGATTTTCCCAATCGTCCGGTGCACATCGTGGTGCCGTGGCCACCAAGCGGCAACGTGGACATCACCGCACGCACTGTCGCGCCTGCTCTGGGCGACGCGCTGGGCCAGCAGGTGGTCGTGGACAACCGCCCCGGCGCGGGCGGCACTATCGGTTCCGGGCAGGTCGCGAAAGCGTCGCCGGACGGCTACACCCTGCTGCTCGGCTCCAGCGGCACGATCTCCAGCGCGCCGGCGGTGTTCAAGACCATTCCCTATGACCCGCTCAAGGATTTTGTCGCCGTCGGCGCGATCCAGTACGTGCCGATGGTGCTCACAGCGGCGCCGAAAACGCCGGCGGCGAACTATGCCGAGTTTCTCGCCTATGTGAAAGCCAAGGGCGCACCGGTCAGCGTTGCGTCGGCGGGAAGCGGCTCTTCCAACCATCTCGCGATCGAGTTGCTGATCCGCCAGGCGAAACTGCCGTTGCTGCATGTCCCCTACAAAGGCAGCGGCCCGGCGATCACGGACCTGCTGGGCAGCCAGGTCGAGACCATGATGGACCAGCTCACGGCGTCGATCGAGCACATCCGCAACGGCAAGCTCAAGGCGCTGGCAGTCACATCCCTCGCGCGCTCGCCGCTGCTGCCCAACGTGCCCACGCTCGACGAATCCGGCGTGAAAGGCTACGAAGCCGGCACCTACACGGGCATATTTGCGCCATCGGCAACGCCTCCGGCAGTTCTCGCGAAACTCCACGCATCCCTGCGCAAGGCGCTTGCGAGCGATGGAGTGAAGGAACGCTACCGCGCCATGGGCGCGGACGTCTGGGAAATGAGCCAGCCGGCGTTCGACGCCTACGTGCGCGCCGACGTCGAGAAATGGCGCAAGGTGGCGCGCGAAGCGAACATCGTCGTGGAATGAACGGCGACGTCAGATGAGCACCGACCAGAACCGCAAGACCGCCCACGAGCTCTTCGAGCGCCTCACCGCCGGCGACATCCCCGGCACCCTCGCCCTCATGACCGACGACGCCACCTGGCTCATTCCCGGGCGCCGCGAGGACAACCCCTCCGCCGGCACCTACGACAAGCGCCGCCTCGAGAAACTCTTCACGGCCATGCTCGGCCAACTCAAGACCGGCCTCAAGATGACCGTCAAAGGCATGATCGCCGAGGGCGACAAGATCTCAGTCGAAGCCGAATCCCTCGGCCACCTGCAGAACGGCCGAACCTACAACCAGC
>JANYII010000132.1 GCA_025358705.1 Betaproteobacteria bacterium
CCGGCCCCCGCGCCGGCGCTCACGCTGATGCGCGGCACCGCGGCCGACCTCGCCATCACCACGCGCGGCGACGTCTACATCCTCGATCCCTCGGGCGGGCTGTGGCTGCAAGCGCTCGACAACCGCAGCGGCGGCTACATCCGGATGCCCGGTGCCTACGCCGGGGTGCGCGCGACGCTCGACGGCGGCACCTGGGGCCTGGGCGCCGAGGGTACGCTGTACCGCCTGGTCGGCTCGGTATGGCGCGCCGTCGCGCAAGACATCCGCGACGTCACGGCGACGCCCGACGGCACGGTGGTGGTGCTGACCGCGGCGGGAACGCTGCGGACGCTGGCGCGCGAACCACAGGCGATCGAGCTCGGCGCCGCTTTCGCGGATCCGCGCCGCGTCATCGCCGACCAGCACGGCTTGCTCTGGCTCGTGTTTGCCGACGGGCGCCTCGCGCGCTTCGACGGCCAGGCGTGGCGGGAAATCCCGCCGCCGCCCGCCGGCGCGGCGAGCCTGTCGATCGACACCGAGGGCACCGTCATGGCGGTGTCGCGCGCCGGCCTCGCCTACCAGCGCAATCCGCAGACGCAGCAGTGGGGCGAACTGTTCCCGGGATCGGCGTTCCTCGCGGTCGCGGTCGGGCCCGGCGGCAAGCCCTGGTTCATCGGCGCGGACCAGCGCGTGTTCGCCTCGCAGGTGTTCTCGCAGACGGGCGCGCCGCAGGTCCGGCCCGCCTCCGCGTTCACGCGCATGCTGTCCTGGAGGAAAGTCCCGGGCCGCTCGCGCGAACTGAGCATCGCCGAGGACAGCACCGTGCTGCGCCTGGACCTGGATGGCGGTGTCTGGCGCTGGAACCGCAAGGACAACTGGATCACGATGCCGGGCCGCTTCGCGCATATCGCCGCGCAGCGCGACGGCGTCGCCTGGGCGCTCGACGCGCAGGGCCGCGCGTTCCGGCTGCAGGGGAGCAACTGGCTCGACCTGCGCGTGCTCGCCGCCGACATCGCCGCCGGACCCGGCGGCGCGGTCTGGATCGCGCAACCCGACGGCAGGCTCGCGCGCTGGGAGGCCAAGGCGTCGCAATTTGAACCGCTGCGCGATGCGAGCCCCGCCGCGGTGGCGGTGGCGGTGGGCCGCGACGGCGAGCCCTGGATCATCGACCAGGACGGCGGCGTGAAGAGTTTCCAGAAAGGCGCCTGGATCGAGTTCCCCGGCGCCGTCGCCGTCTCGCTCGGCGTCGGCCCGGAAGGCACCGTGTATGCGACCACCACCGAGGGGCGGCTGCTGTGGCTGGACGTGCGCGAGCGGCAGTGGAAGCCCTCCACCGGCAAGGCGTTCAAGGTGGCGGTCGGGCCCAAGGGCGCGCCCTGGATGATCGGCGAGGGCGACGAGACCTACGTCTCGTCGATGTTCGCGAGCGACAGCGACAACACGCGCGACACGACCCCCCGGACGAGCAGCGGCAGTTCCAGTTCCGGGACGACGTTCGTCACGCCCGGCGCGGCCGGCAGCGCGTTCGCCACGCCTGCCCAGACCGGCGTCACCGTGTCGCTGCCGCCGGCGGCCAAGCGCGCGGCCCTCATCTATACGCAGCTCGACGGCACCTTCCAGGACGTCGGCATCAACGGCGCGGGAACGACTTTCGCCGCGGGCATGGACGGCGGCCTGTACTGCTTCAGCAATCCGGACAAGAAATTCGTCTTCGCCACCTCGGGCCAGGCGCGCCGCGTGGCGGTGAGCCCGGCCGGCGTTCCCTGGGTGGTCAGCGCTTCGGGCGAACTGGCGCGCTTCGAGGGCGGCGCCTGGAAGCCGGTGCCCAACCACCGCTCGCAGGATGTGTCCATCGGTTCGGCGGGCGTGGTGCTGTCGGTCGGCATGGATACGCAGGTCTACCGCTTCAACGCCGCGCAGAACCTGTTCGAGCAACTCACCACCTTCACCTCCGGCAGCCAGCTGCAGGCGACCCGCGCCGCGCGCGACGACGCGGGCGGCGTGGTGTGGGCGGTGACGCCGTCGCGCCAGCTGCTGCGCTGCGAGCGCACCAGCTGCGAGACGCAGCTGGTCGGCGCGCAGGACGTGGGGCTCGCGCCGGACAACACCGTGTACATCATCGACCTGAACGGCGTGGTGCAGCGCTACAACGCCGCCACGCGGAAGTTCGAGAACCCGGGCGGCCAGCCGCTCGGCATCACCGGCCTGTCGCTTGCCGCCGGCCCGCAGGGCGTGCCCTGGTTCGTCGCCTCGGGCGGCCGGATCCAGTCGGCGGGGCTGTTCGCGCTCGCCAACACCCTCATCAACCCGCGCAGCTGCGCCGCGCCGTTCCTGCAGCAGGCGCAGGCCCCGGTGCCGCCGCCGGTACCGGCCGGCGCGACCATCAGCGCCACCGCCGACACCGCCACGCTGGCGCCCGGCGGCACGCTCAACCTGCTCGCCAACGACCGCGTGAACAACGCGGCCGCGACGGCGGCGCAGGTCTCCGTCAACTTCACCGCGCAGAACCCGTCGCTGCTGGCGCAGACCGACGGCGTGCTGAGGGTCAGCACGGCGGCGACGCAGGGCAGCACGCTCACCGCGAACTACACGATCTGCACGCTGACGGGCTCGAGCACGACCAGCGTGTGCTCGAGCGCCGCGGTGAACATCACGGTGGGCCAGGCGCCGCCGGTTACCGCGACGGTGCCCGGCGCGCCGACCATCGGTACCGCCTCCGCAGGCAATGCGATCGCCATGGCGGCGTTTACCGCGCCGGCGGGCAATGGCGGCAGCGCGATCACGAGCTACCAGGCCACCTCCACGCCCGGCGGGTTCACCGCCACCGGCACCACTTCGCCGATCACCGTCACCGGGCTCACCAACGGCACCGCGTACACCTTCACGGTCGTCGCGATCAACGCGGTCGGCGCGGGGGCGGCCTCGGCGGCCTCCAACAGCGTCACGCCGAGCGCGGGTCCGACCGCGCCGGGCGCGCCGACCATCGGCGTTGCGAGCGCGGGCAACACCAACGCCTCGGTCGCGTTCACCGCGCCGGTGAGCAACGGCGGCAGCGCGATCACCGGCTATACCGCCACCTCGTCGCCCGGCGGGTTCAGCGCCGGCGGCGCGAGTTCGCCGATCATCGTCGGCGGGTTGACCAACGGCGTCGCGTACACCTTCACGGTCACCGCCACCAACGCCATCGGCACCGGCGCCGCCTCGGGCGCGTCGAACAGCGTGACGCCCGCCACCGTGCCCGGCGCGCCGGTCATCGGCACCGCGTTCCCGGGCGACAGCGTGGCGCTGGTGGACTTCGCGGCGCCGGGCAGCGACGGCGGCAGCCCGATCACGCTCTACACCGCGACCTCGTCGCCGGGCGGCATCACCGCGAACGACGTCACCAATCCGATCCTCGTGCCGGGGCTGACCAACGGCGTGAGCTACACCTTCACGGTCACCGCCACCAACGCCATCGGCACCGGCGCCGCCTCGGGGGCATCCAACAGCGTGACGCCGCAACCGGTGCCGGGCGCGCCGACCATCATCAGCATCACGGACAATCTGGACGGCACGCTGACCGTGTCCTTCGCCAACCCGGGCGTCGGCGCGCCGTTTACCCAGTTCGACGTCTTCGCCACCGACAACACGCTGGTGCTGCCGCCGTTCATGGCCTCCGGGGCGGCGTCGCCGATCATCATCACCGTCGGCGTCGGCTCGGACAACTTCACCATCAGCGTGACGGCGACCAACGCCTCGGGCACCGGCCCGCCTGTCACGATCACCTGCACGCCAGGCGTGGACTGCCCGTAACCGGGCGGCGCGCGCGGGCGCGTCCGGCCCGGCCGTGCATCAGGGGATGGGGGTAAGACTTACTTCTTCGGCGTGACGGTGGCGGCCGGCGGCGGCTTGGCGCCGGCCTTGGGCGCGGGACGCCCCTTCTCGGCCTGCTGCAGCTTGCGCTGCTGCGCCAGCTGCTCGGCCGACCTGCGCTTGTGCTCGTGGTGCCGGACGATGCTCGCCTTGGTTTCGGTCTTCGCGCGCTGCTCGCACGCCGGGCGCTGCGCCGGCGGCAGCCCCGCGCACTGCGCCTTGAGGTTCTTCGCCACGGTGGCGGGCGACTGGTACCCCTGCGCGCCCACGGGGGTGGAAACGAGCAGCGTGGAAACGAACAGCAACGGCAGGAAGGCGAATCGCAGGGTCATGGAAGCGCGGAGTGTACCGAAATTAGGAAAAGGGGTCAGAGTCAATTTTCCTTATTCGTCCCTGGGTGGGGCCGTCACGCGAGGCATCGTCGCCAGCTTCTCGGAAAGCTCGCCGAGTTCCTGCATCGCCAGCAATCGTTCGCGCACCGACAGGGCCAGCGCGGCGCGAAGCTGGGCGCGGCGGCTGCCTTCCCACGTGGCGTTCGACCAGTCGGCTTGCGGGGCGTCGCTCATCGCTTGCGTTGTTCTTCCAGGATCATCCGCAGGTGCTCGATATCATCCCGGTCGCGCGCGCGGTTGGCAATCTCCTTCATGGCGATCAGGGTGGGGATCGAGACAAAACGCACCGCCGCCCCGGGCGAAAGCTCCGCTTGCAATGCGCGGGCATACTCGGCGTCGAAGTCGAACGGATCGCTGACGAAAACGTCCACCGTGGCGGTTGGGTGCCGGTCGCTATGGAAGTTCAGTACCGTCATTCCCTTGTCCCGGATCCAGGCGGCGCGCTGCGCCGGATCCGCGAACTGCGCTGCCGTCACGGGAACGAGCGGCCGGTAGCCCAGTCCGGCGAGGGCGGCGAACGCGGGGAGTATGTTCGCCGGATCGAGCTGCACGACGAGATCGACGTCGTGCGTGAGGCGCACGTAGCCATGCGCGTTTACCGCCAGCCCTCCCGCGACGAGATAGCGCACGCGCGCCCCGTTCAGCGCGGCGGCGATGGCTTCGAAGGAGGACACCTTCATCGGCGCAGCATAGCGCAGGTCGAAGGGACCCACGCCGTGGCGTGCGCTAGCGGTGCTTTTGCACGACCTCGGCCAGCGCGTGGAACAGGTCGATGCTGGCGTCGATCTCGTCCTTGTTGATCGACACGCTCTCGACGTTGATGCCGAGCGGGATCTCGCCGGCATAGGGCTGCTCGAGGATGCGCCGCAGGTTGTCGCGGCAGACCTCGATGGATTTGCCCAGGGGGTTTGCATTTTCAAGAATGGCTGTTTTCAAGTTTGACGGGACTCGAACCCCCAGCCACTCCAGGAACGCCATGGTCTTTTCCCGCCCGACCGGCGAGAAGGTGAGCACGATGCGCCGCGGTTTGACCCCAGCTCCCCTGCAATCGCGCAGGTAGTCCGCGAGCAGCCGCGCGGTGGCCTCGGGCTGATACACCGTCTGCGAAATAAAGTAGCCGCAGCCCTCGATGCCCTTGGCGAGCAGGCGCGCCGCTTCGCTTCTCTCGGACGTGTGGCGCTCGGCGATCACCACGCCGCCCACGGTGCAATGTTCCGCCGCGATGCGGATCGCGCGCGAAAGGGGCAGCGCGTGCTTGACACCGGAAGTCGGGCGGCCGACCACCGAGATGAGCGAATGCTTCGGCGCGGTTTCGTCGAGCCACGCGCGCCACGCCGGCTCGTCCATGCTGCCGAGCGCCTTGTAGACGATCGTGGGCTGGCGCAGCAGCAGCGCATAGTCGCGCGGATCCACCGTGCCGCTGAAGGCGAATGGGCGCGGCGACGCGCTTCTTCCGGTTTCGTCCTGGATGTCGTACACCACCACGCCGTCCAGCGGCAGCGGCGCGAGGCGCACGGCGAGCTTGTCGGCCGCGGCCTGCACGGCGTCCGGCGCGGAACCGGCGCGCGGCGGCGTGGTGCCGTAGAGCAGCACCGCGCCGCGCGGATCGAGAAGCTTATCCTTGAGCACGAACGCGAAAAATCAGGGTCAGACTACGATTTCCGGCGCCCGGCCAGCCGCCGGCGCACTTTGCGGGAATCGTAGTCTGACCCTGATTTTTCATTTCTTGCTGCCGAGCAGCAGCGCGGACAACCACCACGAAACGATGCTGTAGCCGATCGCGCCGATGACCCCGGGCCAGAACCCGCTCACCGTGAAGCCAGTGACGAACGAGCCGACAGCCCAGAACATCAGCCCGTTGATCACGAAGATGAAAAGGCCCAGCGTCAGCAGCGTCACCGGCAGCGTGAGCAGGATCAGGATCGGCTTGATGATCGCGTTGACCAGCCCCAGCACCAGCGCCGCGACCAAGGCCGTCACGAAGCTGGACACGGAGATGCCGGGCAGCAGGTAGGCCACCGCCATGAGGGCGGCGGCGTTGATCAGCCAGGAAAGCAGCAGTCTCATGGTTTTAGGGTCTGACTTTTTTGCTTTTAGGGTCTGACTACGATTTCCCGGTTTTGGGAAATCGTTGTCTGACCCTGCTTTTCCTTTAGTACCTGTAATGGTCCGATTTGTAGGGGCCCGTCTTCGCCACGCCGATGTACTTCGCCTGGTCATCGGACAGCTCGGTCAGCACGGCGTTCAGCTTCTGCAGCTGCAGCCGCGCCACCTTCTCGTCCAGGTGCTTGGGCAGCGTGTAGACGCCGATCGGGTATTTCTTCGTGTGGGTGAAGAGCTCGATCTGCGCGATGGTCTGGTTGGCGAACGACGAACTCATCACGTAGCTCGGGTGGCCCGTGCCGCAGCCGAGGTTCACGAGGCGTCCTTTGGCCAGGAGAATGATTCTCTTCCCGTCAGGAAAAATCACGTGGTCCACCTGCGGCTTGATCTCCTCCCACTTGTATTTCGACAACGCCGCAACCTCGATCTCGTTGTCGAAGTGGCCGATGTTGCAGACGATGGCCTGGTCCTTCATCTTCTTCATGTGCGCGGCCGTGATGACGTGGTAGTTGCCCGTCGCCGTGACGAAGATGTCGGCCTTGTCGGCCGCCCAGTCCATCGTCACCACGCGGTAGCCTTCCATCGCCGCCTGCA
>JANYII010000156.1 GCA_025358705.1 Betaproteobacteria bacterium
TAGCCGGAAAACAGCGCCATGAGGAGGAAGCCGGGCAGGAAGCCAGCGAGGAATATCTTGAGGATCGAGACTTCCGCCGCGACCGCGTACACCACCATGATGATGGAGGGCGGCAGCAGGATGCCGAGCGTTCCAGCGCCGCACAGGGAACCGAGCGCGGTCTTCTCGTCGTAGCCGCGCCGTACCAGCTCGGGCAGCGCTACCTTCGCGATGGTGGCGCAGGTGGCGGCGGAGGAGCCGGAAACCGTGCCGAAGATGCCGCAGGCAAGGACGTTCACGTGCATCAGCCGCCCGGGGAGCCAGTTCAGCCAGGGCGCCAGGCCTTCGAACATCTCTTCCGACAGCTTGGTGCGGTACAGGATCTCGCCCATCCAGATGAAGAGGGGCAGCGCGGCGAGCGTCCAGGAAGCGCTCGAGCCCCAGAACGACTGGAACAGGTTCACGTCGGGCGGGGTGGAGGTGAAGAACTGCAGCCCGAACCAGGCCACCGCGGCGAGCGAGATCGCGATCCACACGCCGGCGAAAAGCAGCACCATCAGCAGCACAAGCAGGATCGTGGCGATCGTGAGCGTTCCCATGGGGTTACGCCATCTCGGAAAAATCGCCCCGCGCGCGGCGGTCTTCTTCGGCCAGCTGGTACGTTGGTTTTTTGTTTCTTAAAACAAGAATAAGTTCGTCAAGCACCGCGACAAAAAAGATCAGGATTCCAATCACGAAGCACATTTGCGGGATCCATATCGGGATCCTGATCAGGCCCTGGGCGACTTCCTTGAATTTCCAGCTCTCGTAGACAAATTTGCACACGGCCCAGGCCATGTAGCCGACGAACAGCCCTGTGGCTGTCAGCGCGACGATCTCGGCGATGCGGCGCGACGCCGGCGCCAGCCTGTCGACCAGAATACCCACGCGGACCAGTTCGCCATGCCGGAAGGTATGGCCGAGCGCGAAAAAAGCGGAGGCCGCGCACAGCCACGAGGTGATGTCGTCGGCGCCGCGAATCATCAGGCCGGTTTCGCGGCCGATCGCCTGCGCCATCATCAGCAGGAAGATGCTGGCCAGACAGATCGCAGCGAGCGCGCCGCTCGCCGCGTAGAGGCGATCGAGAAACTGCCGCATACGCTGCTCGCGGCGTCCTGACCGGCTATTTCCCGCGGTAGGCTTTTACGATCGCCTCGCCGTCGGCGCCGGCGGCCTTGAGCCACTCGCCGGAGATGGTGTCGCCGATCTTGGCCAGCGCCGCCATCATCGCGGGCGTGGGCGCATGCACCGTCATGCCGTTGTCGGCGAGCATCTTGTTGGCGTTCGTTTCACGCGCCCTGGCGAGTTCCCAGCCGCGCTTTTCCGCCACCGCGGCCGCATCCGTGATGGCCTTCTTCTGCGCAGCGGCCAGGCCCTGGAACGCGCGGTTGTTCACCACCACGACATTCCTGGGGTGCCAGGCGCCGGTCGTGACGTAGTTCTTCACGAATTCCCAGGCCTTGGTCGAGGCGCCGGTGGCCGAGGAGGTGACCATCGCGGTCATGGTGCCGGTGGCGAAGGCTTGCGGTACCTCGGGTACCTGGATCGTGACAGGGCTGGCGCCGAGCAATTCGACCAGGCGCGCCGTCATCGGGCTGTAGGTGCGCATCTTCGCGCCCTTCAGGTCGTCGATGCTCTTCAGTTCATTCTTGCTGTAGAAGCCCTGTCCCGGCCAGGCCACGGAATAGAGCAGCAGCATGCCGCGCCCTTCGAGCTTTTTCTCGAGGATCGGCTTCTGCGCCTGGTAGAGCTTGAAGGAATTGTCGAAGCCGGCGGCAAGGAACGGCACGCTGTCAGCATTGAACACAGGTTCCTCATTACCGAACGCGCTGAGCAGGAATTCGCCGATTGGGACCTGACCGGTGGTCACCGCTCGCAGGATGTCCGGCAGCTTGATAAGCGAACCGTTGGCATGAACATTGATGTCAATCTGCCCGTTAGTCGCTTTCTTCACATCCTCGGCGAACTGCTTAATGTTGACGGTGTGGAACTCACTCTCGGGGTACGGCGTGGGCATGTCCCACTTGGTCTGCGCCTGAACGGTGCCAGCGAGCGCGAACGCGGCGAAGGCAAGGAAGATCGGTTTGAGTTTCATTTTTTTCCTTTGGATTTAAGTCTGAAGCAGCTTGGTGACATCATCGGCCAACGCGAGCGACGCTGTCAATCCGGGCGACTCGATGCCGAACAGGTTTACCAGTCCGGGGACGCCGTGCTCGGCCGGGCCCTGGACCAGGAAATCGGCCGCGGGCTCCTTCGGCCCGGAGATCTTGGGCCGGATGCCGGCATATCCCGGGGCAAGCGCCCCGTCGCGGAGCGCGGGCCAGTAGCGCCTGATGGCCGCATAGAAGCGCTCGGCGCGCCGCGCATCCACCTGGTAGTCGATGGCGTCCACCCATTCGACATCGGGCCCGAAGCGCGCCTGCCCGGCGAGGTCCAGCGTGACGTGTACGCCCAGGCCGCCGGGTTCGGGCACCGGGTAGACCAGGCGCGAGAACGGCGGTTTGCCGGCCAGCGAGTAGTAGTTGCCCTTGGCGTAGTACTCGGCCGGGATGTGGTCCGCCGGAAAGCCTTCGATGAGACGCGCGATACTGGGCGCACGCAGCCCTGCGCTGTTGATGAGCAGTTTTGCTTTTATTTTTGTATTTGCAATTTGAAGTTCAAACCCGTCGCCTGCAATAAAAGCCCGTTCAAGGGGACTTTTCAGCGCCAGCATTGCTCCCGCCGCTTCAGCATCCCCCTGGTAGGCAAGCATCAGCGCGTGGCTATCGATGATTCCCGTCGAAGGCGAGTGCAGCGCGGCCACGCAGTGCAGCGCCGGTTCCATCCGCATCGCCTCGGCAGCCGGGATTTCGACGACGTCGGTGACGCCGTTGGCATGCGCCTTTGCCTTTATCGATTGCAGCTCCTCCTTCTGTGAATCAGAGGTGGCGACGATCAATTTCCCGCAACGCCGGTGCGGCACCCCGTGCGTCGCGCAGTACTCGTACAGCCGGTGGCGGCCGGCGACGCAGGCGCGCGCCTTGCGCGAACCCTTGGGATAGTAGATTCCCGCGTGGATGACCTCCGAGTTCCGCGAACTGGTATGCGTGCCGATCGCGTCCTCGGCCTCGAGGATCACTACTTCGCGTCCCGCCAAGGCGAGAGCGCGCGCGACTGCCAGACCGACCACGCCTGCGCCAATCACCACGCAATCAACGCTATCCATGCACTATTTTCCTGAAATAGAGCCTTTCGGCGAAAAAAGCCGCGGCGCCAAAGGCGCAGATCGTCAGCGCCATCGGCCGCGTCGTCCCATCGAATGCTGCCGCCAGCGCGGCACTTACCACCGCGCCGGCGCCGAATGGCAGCGCACCCAGCAGTGACGAAGCAGCGCCCGCCATCTGCGGAAAAGGGGAAAGCGCCGCGGACGCCGCGCTGGGAAGCATGAGGGAGCAGCCAAACAGGTAGAGAACCATCGGCAATACCACCGCGCTCCAGTGGGGCGCGCCCGCCAGCGCGAGAGCGGCGAGCAGCAGCCCGCCAGCGAAGGTGAGTGCCGCACCCAGCCGCACCATGCGGCCGATACCGGCGCGCACAACCAACCGGCTGCCGATGATGCCGCCGACAATCTGTCCGAGCATGACCGCGGCGAACAGGAAGCTGAACGTCGTCGGCGTCAGGTGCAGCGCCTGCACCATTGCGAGCGACGAGGCGGAGACGAAGGCGATGATGCCCAGTTGCGCGAGCAGCATGGTGGTGAGCGAGGCGCGGAAGCGAGAGTCGCCGAACAATACGGCGTAGCTGGCCGCGATGCGGCCTGGCGCGATCGACGGACGCTCCGCCGGCGCCGTCTCGCGCAGGCCGAAACCGACCGCGGCGAGCAGCGCGAGCCCGACTGCCGCGAAAACCCAGAACACGGCCTGCCAGCCGCCGAGCGCCACCGCCTGGCCACCGATCAGCGGGGCCACGACCGGGACGACGCCGAACACGGCCATCATGCGTGCCAGCAGGTGCGCCGCCTGCTCGCGCGCGTAGAGGTCGCGCACGATGGACCGCGCGACGACAGGTCCGCTCGACATGCCGGTACCCTGCGCGAAGCGAAGCAGCACCACGTCCTGAACGGAATCTGCCGCAATGCCGCAGATGCTGGAGGCGAGGAACAGCCCGAGCCTCGCCAGCAGCACCGGCTTGCGACCGTAGCGATCGGAAACGGGTCCCCAAGCGAGTTGGCCAACGGCCAGGCCGAGCAGGTAGGTGGTGACCGAAAGCTGCGCGGCGCCCGGCTCGGCGCCGAACGATCGCGCGATCACGGGCACCGACGGCAGAAACATGTCCATGCCGAGTGCCGTGAGTGCGACCAGAACGCCCAGCAGGAGCGTGGATGGGATTGAACCTTGCGGAACTGAAGCCTGAGGAACCGCCACTTATCGATATAATAGCGCGGCCCCTCTGAATCCCTGCCCGAAACCCCGATAAACGCTTGAATCCGACCGCGATATATTCAAAGACCGGCAAGGGCGTGCAGGAAGCCTCCGGCAAGACCAGCGACCTGTCGCGGGCGGACCGCGCGGTGCTCAAGGAAATCGACGGCAAGAGCACGCTTGCCAGCATCGCGGGCAAGTTCGATAAGACCCCGGCCGACAAGTTCTACGCGCTGATCACGCAGTTCGACAAGGCCGGCTACATACGCGAAGTGTCTTCGGGCGCGCAGGCGCCAGCGGCGGCGCCTGCACGCAGCGCGGCGCCCGCCAGGCCGGCTTCGCCGCCACCGCCACCGGCCGGCGGGGGCGACGACGACATGGATTTCACCCAGGCGATCAAGCTGCCGCCGAAGGCGCCACCGCCCGCGGCGCCAAAGCAGCCGGCCATGGATCTTGCCGCCGCGTCTCGTGCGGAGGCTGAGCGCAAGGAGAAGGAACAGGAGTCGTTCAACTACAAGGCGCGGCAGGAAGCCGAGTTGAAGGCGAAAGCGCTGGCTGAAGCGAAGGCGAAAGCAGAGTCCGAGGCGAGGGCCAAGGCCCTGGCGGAAGCCAAGGCAAGAGCGGAGAGCGAAGCGAAGGCGAAGGCGGAGAGTGAAGCCAAGGCCAGGGCGGAAGCAGAGGCGCGCGCGCGCGCCGCCGCCGCAAGCGAGGCGGACGCGAAGACGAAAGTGCTGGCCGATGCGGAAGCCAAGGTGAAGGCGGCGCGCGAGGCCGCGGTCCGCATGGCGACCGAGGTCAAGGCGAAAGCCGAGGCCGAAGGAAAGGCCAAGACCGATGCCGCCGAGGGACGCGAGCGCGAGGCGCTCGAGAAGGCGCGCAAGGAATCCGAGGATAAGGCGCGGCTGGAAACCGAATTCAAGGGAAAGCTCGAGGAAGAGCGCAAGGCACGGGAAGACGCCGAGCGGCGGGCGAGCGAGGCGGCGGACCGGGCGCGCAAGGAACTGGAGGAGAAGGCCAAGCGCGATGCCGACGAACTGCGCCAGCGGCTCGAGGCGGAGATGAAGGCCAAGCTGGATGAGGAACGCAAGGCGCGCGAGGAAGAGGACCGCAAGCGGCGCGAGGAAGAGGACCGCAAGCGCGCGGAGGAGGATCGCAAGCGGCGCGAGGAAGACGATCGCCGTCGCAAGGAGGAGGAAGAGCGGCGCGCGAAGGAAGACGCGGAGCGCAAGGCGCGCGAGGAAGAGGGCCGCAAGCGCGCCGAAAACGAGAAGCGCCGCAAGGACGAGGACGAGCGCCGGGCGAAGGAGGATGCAGATCGCAAGGCAAAGGACGAGGCGGATCGTAAAGCGAAAGATGAAGCGGATCGCCGTGCGAAGGACGAAGCAGATCGCAAAACGAAAGATGAAGCAGACCGCAAAGCGAAAGACGAAGCAGACCGCCGTGCGAAGGAGGATGCGGATCGCAAAGCCAAGGCCGAAGCCGAGGCGCGGGCCCGCACGCAGGCCGCGTCGGCGCAGTCCTCGTCAACGCCTTCGATTCCGCCCGTAGCTGCGCCGCCGCCCCCTCCCCCCCCGGCGGCTGACGGCGGCATTGGCGATTCCCTGCTCGCGGACCTGGATTCGTTCGGCAAGCGCGAGGAGGAAGAGCAGAAGGCCAAGGAAGAAGCCGAGCGCAAGGCGAAGGAAGAAGCCGCGCGCAAGGCCAAGGCCGAGGCCGAGCGCAAGGCCAAGGAGGAAGCGGACCGTCGCGCGAAGGAAGAAGCGGAGAAGAAACGGCGCGAAGACGAAGAACGCAAGGCAAAGGAGGAAGCCGAGCGCCAGGCCAAGGAGGAAGAGGAGCGCAAGAAGCAGGAGGAGGAAGATCGCAAGCGCAAGGCCAAGGAAGCGCTGGCAGCGAAGGAAGCCGAGCGCAAGGTGGCGCAGCGGGCGGCGGCTGCGAAGACCGCGGCCAAGGGTCCCGCCAAGGACGACGACATCGACGTCTCGGACGACGACCTCGACCTGGACGACGTCAAGAAGGACGAGAAAGCACTGTCCGCGACCGCGCGCAAGGCGGCGCGCGAGCGCGAGCAGGCGGCCGCCGCGGTGGCCACGGTGCGCCGGCCGAGGAAATGGGGCAAGCCCGCGGCGATCGCACTGTTCATCCTTTTGCTCGGCGGCGTCGGCGCCCTGCAGTTGATGCCGGTCTCCACCGCCGAATACGAAAAAGCCGCCTCGGATGCGATGGGCGTGCCGGTGAAAATCGGCTCCGCACACCTTTCCGTGATCACCGGGATCGAGGCCAGGTTCGAAGGCGTATCGATCGGCGACAGCGTCAAGATAAAGACCGTACGCGGCTACCCTGAGGTCGGTTCGCTGTTTGGCAGCAGGAAATCCTTCACCCGGATCGAACTGGAAGGTGTTTCGCTGTCGCAGTCGCAGCTGGCCGACGCGGTTCTCGGCAAGGTGGCGGGCGAGAACTTCCACGTCGCCCGGATTGTCATCAAGCAGGCCAAGCTCGACGGGCCGCTGGCCCTGCCGCCGCTCGACGTGGACGCAGCGGTCTCGGGCGATGGTTCGCTGCAATCCATCACGCTGCGCGGCGGCGACAAGCTGAACGTGCAGCTCTCGCCCAAGGGCAATGAAATCGGCTTCGAAATCGGCGCGGCCAGCCTGGCGGTGCCTTTCGCCCCTGCGCTGAACCTGTCGGATTTCAGCATGAAGGGGACCGCGAACCGTGGCGGCGTGACCATGTCCGATTTCGACGGCCGCGCTTCCGACGGCCTGATAAGCGGAACGGCGAAGATTCGCTGGGGCGCGAACTGGTCGGTCGATGGCGAGGTTCGCGTGCGCAACCTGAGGGTCGCGGTGCTCGCGCCAGCGCTGGTTTCCGAGGGCAAGGTGGAGGGGCGCGGCGCTTATTCGATGAGCGGGCCGAACGCGGCGAGGCTGTCCGAAAGCGCGCGGATACAGGGTGAATTCAAGATCGAGCAGGGCGTGCTTGGCAGCTTCGACCTGACGCGGGCGCTGCAGACCGGCGGCGCGCAGTCCAGCGGCAGGACCATCTTCACCGAGCTTACCGGGCAGGCGGTCTACGACAAGGGCGCCGTCAAGATCACCAATGCGGCCATCGCGGCGGGGGCCATGAACGCCGGCGGCAACCTCGACATAGATGCCGGCGGCGGGCTTTCGGGCCGCATCGTCGCGGACGTGAAAACGCCAACCCAGACGCTGCGCGCGACGCTGAACATATCGGGCAAGATCCAGGATCCCGTGATCAGGAAGTGACGTCCATCGTTCTCCGGTACCGCGGCGCGCGCGCGCTGTCGGACTTCCGCCTCGCCAAGCTGTTGCACGAAGTCAGGAAAGCGCACCCTCCGGCGCGCGCGCTGGCGGCCGAATTCTGGCATTTCATCGAAGCGGACGCCGAGCCGGATGCCGCCGGAAAGCGCCTGCTTGAGCGGCTCCTGCAGTACGGCACAGCCCCCGACGAGGGGCATGCGAAAGACACGCTCTTCCTGGTCGTGCCGCGGCTCGGCACGATTTCGCCCTGGTCGTCGAAAGCGACGGACATCGCGCGCAACTGCGGACTCGGCGGCGTGCGCAGAATTGAGCGCGGTATTTTATTTTCTGTTTCTTCAATGGAGAAAATCGACCGCGAGCGGGTCGGCGCATTGATGCACGACCGCATGACGGAGAGCGTGCTCGCCTCGCTGGATGAGGCGGACGGCCTGTTCCGGCAGGTGCCGCCGCGCGCGCTGGGCCACGTGGCGCTGGCGAAGCTCGCGGAGGCGAACACGCGCCTTGGCCTTGCGCTGAGCGAGGATGAAATCGAATACCTGCGCGCGGCGTACCGGGCGCTCGGCCGCGACCCGACCGATGCCGAACTGACGATGTTCGCGCAGGCCAACTCGGAGCATTGCCGGCACAAGATCTTCAACGCGGACTGGATCATCGACGGCGAGAAAAAGGACCAGTCGCTGTTCGCGATGATCCGGCACAGCCATGCCGCAAATCCGCAGGGAACCGTCCTGGCCTACGCCGACAACGCGGCGATTCTTGAAGGTTCAGTGGCGCAACGCTTTTATCCCGACGGGGATTTTATCTACAAGGCAAGGCCGGAGAAAACAAACCTGGTCATCAAATGCGAAACGCACAATCATCCGACCGCGATCGCGCCGTTCCCGGGGGCGGCGACGGGCGCGGGCGGAGAAATCCGCGATGAAGGCGCGACCGGGCGGGGCGCGAAACCGAAAGCGGGCCTCGTCGGCTACTCGGTTTCCAACCTGCGCGTTCCCGGCATGCCTCGGCCATGGGAGACGGAGGACTACGGGCGTCCCGGCCGGATCGTGTCGGCGCTGCAGATCATGCTCGACGGGCCGATCGGCGCGGCGGCGTTCAACAACGAATTCGGCCGGCCGAGCCTCGCGGGATACTTCAGGACTTTCGAGCAGTCGATCGGCGGCGCGCGGCACGGCTATCACAAGCCGATCATGCTCGCGGGCGGCGTCGGCAATATCTCGTCCGCGCATTGCGCCAAGAAAATATTCGAGGACAAGGCGCTGCTGATCCAGCTCGGCGGCCCCGGGATGCTCATCGGCATGGGCGGCGGCGCGGCGTCCTCGATGCGCGCCGGCGCGAATACCGAAGACCTGGATTTCGATTCGGTGCAGCGCGGCAACGCGGAAACCCAGCGCCGGGCGCAGGAGGTGATCGACCGCTGCTGGCAGCTGGGAGATGCCAATCCGGTTCTCTCGATCCATGACGTGGGCGCCGGCGGCCTGTCCAATGCCATGCCCGAACTTGTTTACGGCGCCGGTCGCGGCGCGCGGTTCGAGCTGCGCACCGTGCCCTCCGAGGACAGCAGCATGTCGCCGCGCGAAATCTGGTGCAACGAAGCGCAGGAGCGCTACGTGCTGGCGATCGCGCCGGAGAGCCTGGATGCCTTCACCTCCATCTGCGAGCGCGAGCGCTGCCCGTTTGCCGTGCTGGGCAATGCGACCGCGGACGGGCATCTCCTGGTTTCGGACAGGAAATTCGGCAACAACCCGGTGGACATCGACCTTTCGACGGTTCTCGGCAAGCCGCCGAAGATGCTGCGCGACGTCAAGCGCCTGCCCTCCGAACTGGATGCGCTTTCGCTCGACGGCATCGAACTGAAGGAAGCCGCTTACCGCGTACTGCGCCATCCGGCTGTCGCGGACAAGACCTTCCTGATCGCCATCGGCGACCGGACCGTCGGCGGCCTGTGCTCGCGCGACCAGTTCGTCGGGCCCTGGCAGGTGCCGGTGGC
>JANYII010000230.1 GCA_025358705.1 Betaproteobacteria bacterium
TCGGCCAGGCGTGCGAAATCCACCTCGCCCGCCTCCTCCAGCTTCTCCAGCGCAACAAGTCGTTCAGTTGATACAAAAGGCGGAAGGAAATGCCGCACTGCTGGTGCGCAGCCGCGGCGCGCTCGCCGAGATCGTGCCCGCCCTCAAGGCCGCCGGCATCCGCTTTCGCGCCATCGAGATCGACAAGCTGGGCGAGAAGCAGGTGGTGCAGGACCTCTTCGCCCTCACGCGCGCGCTCACGCACCTGGCCGACCGCGTCGCGTGGCTGGCGATCCTCAGGGCGCCCTGGGTTGGGTTGTCCCTGGCCGAATTCAGTTCTTTCTTCGAGGGAAAGCGCGAAACCATCTGGGAACTCGTGCAAGGCATTTCCAAGCTCGAACGGTTCCGTTCCGTGCTCGAACCGGCGCTGCAGAACCGCCTGCGCGGCACGCTGCGCGAGCGTGTCGAAAGCACCTGGCTCGCGCTCGGCGGCCCCGCCTGCGTCGCCGATGCGGGCGAACTGGAAGACGCCGAAACCTACCTCGATGCGCTGGAGAAGCTGGAGGAGGCGGGCGAGGTGGATTTCGCACGCCTGGCCGAACTGCTGGATGAGCTGCACGCGCCGCCCGATCCCGCGGCCACCGAGCGCGACCTGCAGATCATGACCATCCACAAGGCCAAAGGGCTGGAGTTCGGCACGGTCATCGTGCCAGGCCTCGGGCGCGCGCCGGGCAGGGGCGACGCGCCGCTCATGCGCTGGAAAGAATTGCCGGACAAGAGCCTGCTGCTTGCGCCCATCAAGGAAACGGGAAGCGACGACGAGCCCGCCTACGAATACCTCAAAGCCCTGGACCGCGACGCGGAGGACACCGAAGCCGCGCGCCTCCTGTATGTCGCTGCGACGCGCGCGAAGCATCGCCTGCACCTGCTCGCCTGCCCGAGGAAGACCATGCCGCCGAAGCGCAGCCTGCTGGCCTGCGCATGGCCGGTGGCGGAGAGTGTTTTCCGGGGATTTGATATTTCAGGAATCGAAAATGAATCGGAAAAGCCGGAAGTAAAACCCTTCATCCTCAAACGCCTCGCTGCCGGCTGGACGGCGCCCGCGCCACCGCCCGCCGCCGCCTGGACGGCGCCGCCCGAGGGACGCGACGACCTGCAGGTCGAATTCTCCTGGGCGGGAGAAACGCAGCGGCACGTCGGAACGGTGGTGCATGCCTGGCTGCAGCGGATCGCCGAAGCGCAATGCAAGGGCTGGGACGCCAAACGCGTGGAATCGCTGCGGCCCGCCTTCGAGCGCGATCTGCGCAGCCGCGGCGTGCCATCGGCCGGGCCCGCCGTCGAACTGGTCGTCACCGCCCTGACGAACGCCCTCGCGGATGAGCGCGGGCGATGGCTGCTCGGGCCGCATCCGGTCGCGCTGAACGAGCATCGCCTTCGTTCACCGGGCCGCAGCTTCCGCATCGACCGCTACATCGAGGACGCAAAGGGCGGCAAGTGGGTGGTGGACTACAAGACCAGCGAGCACAAGGGCGGCGGCGTCGACGCGTTCCTCGACGCGGAGCGCGAGCGCTACCAGGCGCAACTTGATGGCTATTCGGAAGCGATGGGCGGCGCGCGGCGCGGCCTGTATTTCGCGCTGCTGAAAGGCTGGCGCGACTGGTAGGAAAAGAAACGGCGACCGCCGGAGCGGTCGCCGCTGTTGCTGAACGAAGCTGGACTACTTGTTGGTGCTGACGTCCTTCTTGTCCTTGGTGGTGACGGCGCCGCCGGACTTGGTCTTCACTTCCGAAGTCTCGGGCTTCACTTTCTTGGCTTTTTTCTCGATCTTGGGCACCGGACCGCCCTTCGGTTTTTCTTTCTGCTCTTTCGTCGTGACGGGCGTGCCGTCCTTGGAGGTGACGGCGGGACCGGCCTTGGTGGTGACGTCCTTCGCCATCGCGCCGGCGTGCGAGGCGGCAAAGGCGTTGACACTCACGACCGCGAACAGGGCGGCGACGATTGCTGACAGCGTTGTTTTCATGTTTTACCTTCCTGGTGGGTTGATGATCGGGGGTGGCGTCTTGGCGCGTTTAACCCGGCGGGGGCATTCTATACTGGGATTTCTCCAAGGACAGGGACCATGACCCGCACACTATTCAGCTCCATCGCCGCCCTTTTCCTGGCAGGTTGCGCGGCCGGGGTTTCCTCCCCTTCCGCCGTGCCGCCCGCCGCGCTCGCGGACCTCGCGCCCACCGGCACGCTGCGCGCGGTGATCAACGTCGGCAACCCCGTCCTCGCGAAAAGGGCCGCTGCCGCCGGCGAGCCCTACGGCGTGTCGGTGGACCTCGCGAGCGAACTGGCGCGCCGGCTCGGCGTGCCGGCGGAGCTGCTCGTCGTGCCCTCCGCCGGGCAGGCGGTCGAGGCCCTCAGGGCCGGGCACGTCGACGTCGGCTTCTTCGCCATCGATCCGGCGCGCGGCGTGGACACCGCCTTCAGCGGGCCTTACGTGCAGATCGAGGGCTCGTATCTCGTGCGCGACGATTCGCCCCTGCGCGCCAACGCCGAAGTGGACCGCGACGGCATCCGCCTGGCCGTCGGCCTGAACAGCGTCTACGACCTTTTCCTCACGCGCGAACTCAAGCAAGCGAAGATCGCGCGCGCGCCCACCTCGCCCGCGGTGGTGGACTACTTCATCGCCAACAAGCTCGACGTCGCGGCCGGCGTGAGGCAGCAGCTCGAGATGGATGCAAAACGCGTCGGCGGCCTGCGCCTGCTGCCCGGGCGCTTCATGGTGATCAACCAGGCCATGGGCATGCGCCAGGGGCGCGAGGCGGGGGCGAAATACCTCGCCGCGTTCGTCGAGGACATGAAAGCCTCCGGGTTCGTCGCGCAGGCACTGCGCAGGCACGCGATCGAAGGCGCCGCCGTGGCGCCGGCCGGAGGCGCGCCATGAAGAGATACATCGCGCTGCTTGCGATCTCGCTGTTCGCCGTCGCAGCCGCGGCGCAATACCCGAACCGCCCCATCCGCCTCGTCGTGCCGGCCGCGCCGGGCGGCGGCACGGACATCTCCACGCGCAGCATCGTGCCCGCGCTGCAGGAAATCCTCGGCCAGACCGTGGTGATCGAGAACCGCGGCGGCGCGGGCGGCATCATCGGCACCGACCTGGTGGCGAAGGCCGCGCCCGACGGCTACACGCTGCTCATGGTCTACGTCAGCCACGCCACCAACCCGACGCTCAACAAGACGCTGCCCTACGACACGCTGCGCGACTTCGCGCCGATCACGCTCACCGCGCACGAGCCTACCGTGCTGGTGACGCATCCTTCCGTGCCGCCGAACACGCTCGCCGAGTTCACCGCCTGGGCGAGGGAGGGCGCGGCGAAAGGAAAACTCTCCTACGCGACCGATCCGGGCAGCGCGGGCTTCCTCGCGGGCGAGCTCTACAAGCAGGCGGTCAACCTGAAGTCGATCGAGTACATCCCCTACAAGGGCAGCGGCCCGGCCGCGGCCGATGTCGTCGCCGGCCACGTGCCGTACATGTGGTCGGTCATCTCCATCGTCACGCCATTCGTGAAGCAGGGCCGCTTGAAGGCGCTCGCCATCGCCTCCGCGACCCGCGCGCCGGGACTGCCCGACGTTCCCACCGCCGCGGAAGCGGGCCTCGCCGATTTCGCCGTCAGCGGCTGGTACGTGCTCGTCGCGCCCGCGAACACGCCGAAGAACATCATCGAGCGCCTGAACGACGCCACGCAGAAGGCGCTGAAGGATGAAGGCGTGCTGAAACGCCTCGCCGCCTCGGGCACGCAACCGATCGGCGCCGGGCCGGCGGAGGCCGCCGCCCACATCCGTGCCGAGATGATTCGCTGGGACCGCGTGCTGAAGGCCGCCGGCGTGCAGCCAAATTAAATCGGGGTCAGAGTCCGATTTTCCACTGCGAGCGATTCAATCGCCCTGCACGAATCCGATCCGCCGCTTGGACGCAGGTGCCGGCGGCGCCATCAGTTCCCGTATTGCATCGAACACGACCTTGAACTGCCGGTCGTATTTCGATTCCAGGTCGTTCAGGCGTCTGGTCATCTCCCGGTTGTGCCCAACGAGGTCGCGCAAGCGCACGAAGGCGCGCATGATTTCCACGTTGACACGTACGGCCTGCTTGCTCTTCAGCACTGAGGACAGCATGCGACCCCCTGTTCGGTGAATGCGTAGGGTGCGTACTTGGCGTACCTGCCGCGCCCTTGAAGGGGCTCGTCTAAGGTCACAATTTGTGACCTTAGAGCTCTAAGTTATTGTTCCGACAATTGAAAGGCGAAGTCGGCCGGGAAGCGATCAAGATTGCGCTTGACCGCTTGGACCAGGACTTTCGTCTGGACACCATAGAGGGCTGCCAGATCCGAACCCAGCATGACCTTGTGCCCGCGAACGCTATGGATGCGCCGGGCTAGTGGTAGCGCGGAAGCTGCAACAGACATTCCGTACGAACGCCGTATGCCAGCCACGCGTTGACCCGTCTAGGATACGGTCCCATGTCCCTCAAACGCCCCAAAGGAATCGGTTCGGACTACGCCGGCACTCTCGTCGTCCTCGAGCATTCTTCACGGATCCTCAAGGGCAATCCGCTCGGCGATCCGCACTTGCGCAAGCTCGGCGTCTGGCTGCCGCCGGGCTACGACCATTCGGGCAGGAAGCGCTATCCGGTGCTCTACGACCTGGTCGGCTTCACCGGCTCCGGCCTCGCGCACGCCAACTGGAAACCTTTCGGCGACAACGTCCCCGAGCGCGCCGCGCGCCTGATCCACGAAAAGAAAATGGGGCCGGCGATCATCGTCTTCCCCGACTGCTTCACCGC
The DNA here is from genome assembly GCA_025358705.1 of Betaproteobacteria bacterium. GTDB lineage: Bacteria > Pseudomonadota > Gammaproteobacteria > Burkholderiales > SG8-39 > RBG-16-66-20. The sequence continues at coordinate 4,808 of JANYII010000230.1, forward strand.
GCTGGGCGGCAACCAGTACGTCAACTCCTCCGCCATCGGCGACTACGCCGACTACCTCACGCGCGAAATCATCCCCTTCGTCGACGGCGAATTCCGCACCCTCGCCAGCCGCGAGCACCGCGGCTGCTTCGGCAAATCCTCAGGCGGCTACGGCTCGATCATCCACGGCATGAAGTACGCGAAGTACTGGGGCGCCATCGCCAATCATTCAGGCGACGCCTACTTCGACTTCGTCTACTGGCACGACTGGCCGCTTGGAATCCGGGGTTCGAGCCCTTATAATTGCTTACTACTTCCCCCCCGCCCGATCTGCCGCAAGGCCCGGGCGGGGTTATTGTTTCCAGGGGGGCAAATTGGC
>JANYII010000249.1 GCA_025358705.1 Betaproteobacteria bacterium
TCGCTGGGCGACCAGGCCGGCGCGCTGGCGATCCTGAAATCCGCGCTGGCGCGCTTCGCGCACCGGCGCTCGATCCTGTACGCCTACCTCGGAATGCTGCAGGACCAGGGCCGCCACGACGAAGTGCTGGCGGCGCTCGCGGAGCCGCTGCGCCTCTATCCGCGCGATGCGAAGCTGCATGAAGCGCGCGCCAAGGCCTACGCCGGCCAGGGCAAGCGCCTGCTGCAGCACCAGGCGTTGGCGGAGTTCTACATCCTGCAGGGCAGCCTGCCGGCCGCGATCGAGCAGCTGCAGCTCGCGCAATCCTCCGGCGATGGCGATTTCTACGACCACTCGGTGGTGGACGCGCGCCTCAAGGAATTGCGTGCCGAGCAGGCACAGGAACTGAAGGACGCCCGCAAGCGCTGAGCCTTGCTAGGACGGCGGCTCGAAATAGGCTTCGTAGAGCAGGTCGAAGGTTTTTTCCGCTTCGCCGAGCAGTTCGTCGTCGCTCGTCGATCGTCGCGCCGCGCCCTGCAGCAGCGTCTGCACGCCGGCGGCTTCCGGTACCGGCGTGTCATGCGCCTCCAGAAAATGCACGATGGCGCCGATCTTGACCAGCGCCGGGTTCGTTGCCAGGCCGAAATGCTGCAGCATCACTTCGAAGGTCACCTGGGTCGCGTTGTTGCCGAAGCGCGCCCCGCCATACGCGAAGCTCACGGCATCCGCATGGGCTTCCTGGGACTTGTCCAGCCACACCACGGTGCCTTCGGGATCCGCGAAGCGGCGGATCAGCCAGGCGCAGGCGAGCCGGTCCGCCCACGCCGGCTTGCGCGTCGCCCAGACCCTGCGGCGCATGGGCTGGTCTGGCACGCCGCTCGCCTGCGATTGCGCGGGAAACAGGAGCTTGTGCACCGCGGCCTCGGCCTCGGCAAGCGATGCCCGGACCTTTTCCTGCTGTCCGCTGGTGAAAAAATCGAGCGCGCTGATGGCCTCGAAATCGTGGCGCTTCTTGTGCAATACGCGCAGCACCGCGCTGGGGTCCGCGATGCCGAAGCCGACCTTGAGACTGTCGACCACCTTCAGGAGATCTTCGTAGCGCGCCGAGCGGTCGAACATCTTGCGGAACGATTGCTGCTGCGCTTCCGACGCCGGCACGACCGCCAGCACATGCGCGCTGCCGGCGCCCTTGGAGATGTAGTCGGCCAGATAATCCAGCCCCTGGCGCGTGGCGGCGGTCTCGGGCAGCAGGAACACGCCTTCGCGCAGCACCGCGGCACCGAGCGCTTCGAGCGTGCGCAGGCCGCGCATGCGGGCGGCCGGGTCTTCCGTCGGCAGGTTCGCGACCAGAAGCAGCCAGCGACCGCTCTCGGATGGCGACGGATTGTTCATTGCTTCGATGATAGCAAAGTAAGATGAACACCATGGACGCGCCGCTCCTGGAAATGAAAACCACGACTTGCTACATGTGCGCCTGCCGCTGCGGCATCCGCGTGCACCTGAAAGACGGCGAAATACGCTATATCGACGGCAATCCGGCGCATCCGCTGAACAAGGGCGTGATTTGCGCCAAGGGCGCGAGCGGCATCATGAAGCAGAAGTCTCCGGCCCGGCTGACGCGTCCTTTAAAGAGGAAAAAGGGATCTGAAAGAGGGGCGGGTGAGTTCGAGCCGATCTCGTGGGAAGAGGCGTATTCAGTCCTCGAGACGCGCTTGCGGAAGATCCGGGCGGAAGACCCGAAGAAATTCGCCTTCTTCACCGGCCGCGACCAGATGCAGGCGCTCACGGGCCTGTTCGCGCGCCAGTTCGGCACGCCGAACTACGCGGCGCACGGCGGCTTCTGCTCGGTGAACATGGCCGCCGGGATGATCTATACGATCGGCGGCTCGTTCTGGGAGTTCGGCGGCCCGGACCTGGATCGCGCGAAGCTGTTCGTGATGATCGGCACGGCCGAGGACCATCATTCCAATCCGCTCAAGATCGCGATTTCGAAATTCAAGCGCGGCGGCGGGCGCTTCATTTCGGTGAACCCGGTGCGCACCGGGTACTCGGCGATCGCCGACGAGTGGGTGCCGATCCGGCCGGGCACCGACGGCGCGCTGCTGATGGCGCTGTGCAGCGAGTTGGTGCGCCTCGACCTGTGCGACCGCGAGTTCCTCGCGCAATACACCAACGCCGGCTACCTGGTGAACATGGAAGAGGGCGGCAACGAGGAGGGGCTTTTCGTCCATGCCAAGGAAGAGGACAAGACCAATCCCTTCCGCCGCCACGACCAGCTCTGGTGGGACCGGCACAGCGGCCGCGCCGTGGCAAACCACAGCGAGGGAGCGGATCCCTGCCTCGAAGGCGAGTACCGGCTGGAGGACGGCACGCCCGTCAAGCCCGCCTTCGAGCTGCTGCGCGAGCGCTTGCGCGACTGCACGCCCGAATGGGCGGCCGGGATCACCGGCATCGCGGCGGACAAGATCCGCGCGCTGGCGCGCGAGCTTGGTGCCACCGCGCGCAACGAGAGCTTCGAGCTGCCGATCGCGTGGATCGACAGCTGGGGGCGCAAGCACGCCACGGTGCGCGGCAATCCCGTGGCCTTTCACGCGATGCGCGGCATCGCAGCGCATTCCAACGGCTTCCAGGCGATCCGGGCGCTGTCCATCCTCATGACCCTGCTGGGTACCATCGATCGCCCGGGCGGGTTTCGCCACAAGGCGCCGTTTCCGCGCGGCACGCCGCCGGTCTATGCGCGCATCCCGAACAGCCCCGAGGCGGTGAAGCCGAACACGCCGCTTGCCGGCGCGCCGCTCGGATTCCCGGCGGGGCCCGAGGACCTGTTCATCGATGCCGACGGCACGCCGGTGCGCATCGACAAGGCCTTCTCCTGGGAATATCCGCTGGCGGTGCACGGCATGATGCACAACGTGATCGCCAATGCCTGGCGCGGCGATCCCTACCGCATCGACACGCTCCTGCTCTTCATGGCAAACATGGCCTGGAATTCGAGCATGAGTCCCGGCGAAGCGCGCCGCATGCTGAACGACAAGGATGCGAACGGGGAATACAAAATTCCGTTCCTCGTCGTCTGCGACGCGTTCGAGTCGGAAACCACCGCGTTCGCCGACCTGGTCCTCCCCGACACCACTTACCTGGAGCGCCATGACGTCATGTCGCTGCTCGACCGGCCGATTTCGGAATTCGACGGCCCGATCGACTCGGTGCGTGTGCCGGTGGTGCCGCCGCTGGGGGAGTGCAAGCCATTCCAGGACGTATTGGTCGAGCTGGCAGGCCGGCTCGAATTTCCTGCATTTGTCACGCCGGACAAAAAACCCAAATTCCGCAATTACGCCGACTTCATCGTCAAATTCGAAACGGAGCCGGGGTCGGAGCAGGGATTTCTCATCGGCTGGCGCGGCAAGGACGGCGGCAAGGCCCTGGTCGGAGAACCGAATCCGGACCAGTGGAAGAAGTACGCGGAAAACAATTGCGTGTTCCACCTGGCGATGCCCGAGTCGCACCAGTACATGCGCAACTGGAACCAGGAATACCACGAGTGGGCGCAGCGCATGAAGCTGCGGCGCCACCCGGACCCGATCATGATCCAGGTCTACGCCGAGGTGCTGCAGCGCTTTCGCCTCGCCGCGAAGGGGCGCGGCCCGTCCCTGCGGCGGCCGCCGCCGCACCTGAAGAAACGCGTCGAGACGTACTTCGACCCGCTGCCGTTTTTCTATTTTCCGCTGGAACGGCAGGTCACGGACCTCGAGCGTTTTCCGCTGACCGCGATCACGCAGCGGCCGATGGCGATGTACCACTCCTGGGATTCGCAGAATGCCTGGCTGCGGCAGATCCACACCCACAACTACTTGTTCGTGAATCCCGCGATGGCGCGCGCGAAGGACATCGCCGACGGCGGCTGGATCCAGGTCGAGTCGCAATGGGGCAAGCTGCGCTGCATGGCGCGCTACAGCGAGGCGGTGGAACCGGGCACCGTCTGGACCTGGAACGCGATCGGCAAGTCGCCGGGCGCGTGGAAACTCGCGCCTGACGCGAACGAATTCACGAAGGGCTTCATCCTGAATCACGTGATATCGGACCGCCTGCCGGACGGCACCTCGAATTCGGATCCCATTACCGGCCAGGCGGGTTGGTACGATGTTCGCGTGAGCATCTCCGCCGCATGAGCAAGAAGCAGCTCGCGCTGGTCATCGATCTCAATGTCTGCGTGGGCTGCCACGCCTGCGTCACCAGCTGCAAGGAGTGGAACAGCGCGGGCGAGGCGGGGCCGATGGCGGACGAGAATCCCTACGGCAAGGACCCGGGCGGCGCGTTCTTCAACCGCGTGCAGACCTTCGAAGTCGGCGAATTCCCGAATACCGAGACGGTGCATTTCCCGAAGTCCTGCCTGCACTGCGAGGACCCGCCCTGCGTGCCGGTATGCCCGACGGGGGCATCCTATAAGCGCGCGGAAGATGGCATCGTGCTGGTGGACTACGACAAGTGCATCGGCTGCAAGTACTGCGCCTGGGCCTGCCCCTACGGCGCGCGCGAACTGGACCCGCGCGAAAAGGTGATGACCAAATGCACCCTGTGCGTCGACCGCATCTATGACGAACTGCTGCCGCCGCAGGACCGCCAGCCGGCCTGCGTCATGGCCTGCCCGACGAACGCGCGCCTGTTCGGCGACGTTCACGACCCGGAATCCGTGGTTTCGAAGGCAATCCGCGAGGGCGGCGGCTATGCGCTGATGCCGGAATGGGAAACGAAACCCGCGAACCATTACCTGCCGCGGCGCAAGACGGAATACAAGGAATGAGGCGACGAATTTGAAGCCGGCCTGGTCGGTCATCCTTCTCACGACCCTGATCGGCGCTGCGCAGGGATTGTTCCTGGTCGTCCTTGCAGTGGATGCTTCCCGGTCCGCGCCGCGGGATTTCGTGTTCGTCTCCTGTGTGGTCTCGTTGGCCCTGCTGGTTGCAGGATTGATTGCGTCTTTCTTTCATCTCGGCCGGCCGGAACGGGCCTGGCGTGCGGCATCGCAGTGGCGAACCTCCTGGCTGTCCCGCGAGGTCATTGTTCTGCCGGCATTCATGGCGATGCTGGCGATATACGCGCTGTCCGGCTCTCCCATTGCCGGAGCCGTCGCGGCAGCTCTTTGCATTGCGCTCTTCGTCTGCACCGGGATGATCTACGCATGCCTGCCCTTCCTGCAGGAGTGGCGCTCGCCGCTGACGCTGGTCAATTTCTTCCTGCTCGGCACTGCTTCCGGCTTCACGCTGTCGGTGCCGCTGGCGGTGCTGTTCTACCCGCAATTCGCGGGGCCGTTGGCGCTGGGCGCGTTCGGGATGGGTGCCATCGCGTGGCTTGCGCGCATCGCGGCGCTGGTGCGCAACGCGCGGCTGCGCCCGAAATCCACGCTGGCCACCGCCATCGGCGTCGATCACCCGCGCATTGTGCAGAAGGCGCAGGGCTTCATGGGCGGATCGTTCAACACGCGCGAGTTCTTCCATGGCCGTCCAGATCGCGTCGTGCGCGCCTCGCGCTGGGCATTCCTGATCCTGGTGTTTCCGTTGCCGGCCTGGCTGCTGGGCTGGGGCGGCGGATCGTTGCAGGCTTTCGTAGCGGCCTTCGCGCTCCAGTTCGCCGGCCTGCTCGTCGAGCGCTGGTTTTTTTTCGCCGAGGCGCGCCATCCGCAGAACCTCTACTATCAGGCCGCGTCCTGACGGCCGCGGAGTCGCCGCATCCCTGCTGCAGCGTGATAAATTATGAGCGTCATGAATCACGACAAGGAAATCGACACGCGGGGCCTGAACTGCCCGCTGCCCATCCTGCGCGCCAAGAAGGCCTTTTCCGGCGTGCAATCCGGGCAGGTGCTGAAAATCGTCGCGACCGACCCCGGCTCGGTCAAGGACTTCGAGGCTTTCGCGAGGCAGACCGGCCATGCGCTGCTCTCCCAGGCCGAAACGAACGGCGAGTTCACCTTTTTCATGCGCAAGAAATAAAGCCGCTGATGGCCTTTGCCGCGCGCTGGATCCGCTCAGCCCCGGTCGGGCCCTACGATCTGCATGCGGCCTGCACCGGTCTCGCGTTGGCCCAGGGCGCGCGCGCGGCGCCGGTGGTGTTCTGGGCCCGTACCAGCGCGCCCGTGCTGGGCGATCCCTGCGACATCGAGGAAGACTGCTACGCCTTCGCCATGATCGTGCCGCTGCGGCTCGCGCCCGGCCGCCGCTCGCGCTGGCGCGCCTGGGCGCTGGCGCCGGCGCTTGCGGCCTACCGCCATTTCGGCGTCCACGCCTATCTCGACGACAACGCCATCTGCCTCAATGGCCGCGCGGTCGCGGCCTGCGGCGCGCAGGAGGTCGGTGCCTGCGCGCTCGTCGTTTCCAGTTTCCTGCCGCGTCCGCCCGGCGCACTCGCGGAGTGGGTCGAGCGGGACCTGGAGGATGCGTTCCGCACCCGCGTCGAAGTGCAGCATGGCTGGCAGTTCGAGAATTCCTGGCCGTCGAAGGCCGAGCGGGCGGCGATCGCGGATGCGCTGGCCGAGGAGCTTGCCGATGCGAAGTGATCGCAGGACATTGTTGAAATTGTCAGCGGCGCTGCTGGCGCTGCGGATGGCGTGGCTGCGCGATGCTCTCGCCGCCGGATCGGTGGAGAAGGGCGTGCATCGCGTGCGTGGCGATGTGCGCATAAACGGCACTCCGGCGAAGGAGGGCATGGACGTGAAGGCGGGCGACGTGATCACCACCGGACCGGGCAGTGACGTGATCTTCGTCACCGGCAGGGACGCGTTCCTGATCCGCGCAAACTCGCGCGTCGAGGTGGAGGGTGTGCTCGGCGCCCTGCTGCTGACCGGGCTGCGCGTGGTCACCGGCGCCATCCTGTCGGTATTCACGCCGGGAGAGCCGAAGCTGCTGCGCACCGCGACGGCGACCATCGGCATCCGGGGTACCGCGGTCTACCTGGAAGTGGAGGAATCGCGCACTTACGTCTGTACCTGCTACGGAGAGGCGGAGATCGTTTCCGTGGCTGATCCGGGCGCGCGCGAAATCGTTCGCACGACGCGCCATGAGAAGCCGCGCTATGTGATGGGAACGGGAGCGCCGCAGATGCTGATGGGCGCGCCGGTAATCAATCACACGGACGTGGAACTGGCCATGCTCGAGGGTCTCGTTGGGCGCAGGACGCCGTTCGTCGAGATGAGGGAAGGCGCGCCCGGGCGCTATTGAGGACGGCGCACGGCGCCGTTAGTCATTCTTTCCTGCGAGCTTCTGCAACTGCTCGCGCAGCTTCGCGAGCGTCGACTCGAATCCGGCCAGCCGCGCGCGCTCCTGCTCCACCACTTTCGCCGGCGCGCGGTCGATGAACGACGCATTGCCGAGCTTGGCGTGTGCTTTCGGGATCTCGCCTTCCAGGCGCGCGATTTCCTTCTTCAGGCGCTCGCGCTCCGCTGCGACGTCCATTTCGACTTTGAAGGTGAAGCGAAGGTCGCCGGAAATGCCGACGGGGGTATTCAGCCTGGAGATCTCGTCCTCGCTCGAAATCGAAATGCTCGTCGAAACCAATGCGGTATTCGCCGTCATCATCGACGTCGACAGGGTCCGGGAGAAGATGATGGGCGTCTTCCTGTTCGTCGGCAACTTCATCTCGCTCTTCAGGTTTCTTGCGGCGAGCAGGTGCCGCTTGACCTCGGCGATTTCCTTTTCCGCGGCCTCGTCAATTTTCTCCGGCTGCGATTTCGGGTAAGGGGCGTGCATGATCGTCTCGCCTTTCTTTCCCGCAAGCGGCGCGACGTCCTGCCAGAGCTCTTCCGTGATGAACGGGATGACGGGGTGGGCGAGGCGTAGCGCGGTTTCCAGCACGCGCACCAGCGTGCGACGCGTGCCGCGCTGCTGCGCTTCATTGCCTTTGGCCAGCTGTTCCTTGGCGATCTCGACGTACCAGTCGCAATATTCGTCCCACACAAAGCGGTAGATCGCGGCGGCGACGTTGTCGAAGCGGTACTCGGCAAAGCCTTTTTCCACTTCGGCCTCGGTGCGCTGCAGGGTGCTGATGATCCACTTGTCCCAGATGGACAGCTCGACCGGCTTCGACTGATCGGCGCCGCAGTCCTGGCCCTCGGTATTCATCAGCACGAAGCGCGTCGCGTTCCAGAGCTTGTTGCAGAAATTGCGGTAGCCCTCGCAGCGGCCGAGGTCGAAATTCAGGGTGCGAGAGAAATTCGCCAGCGAGGCGAAGGTGAAGCGCAGCGCGTCGGCGCCAAAGGATGGAATGCCGTCCGGAAAATGGCTCTTGATGTACTTCTCGATCTTGGCCTTGTGGTCCGCCTTCAGCAATCCGGTCGTGGATTTTTTCAGCAGGGCATCGACGTCGATGCCGTCGATCAGGTCGATCGGGTCGAGGGTGTTGCCCTTCGACTTCGACATCTTCTGACCCTCGGCGTCGCGCACGATGGCGTTTATGTAGACGTGATGAAAAGGCACCTTGCCGGTGAAATGCAGGCTCGCCATGATCATGCGGGCGACCCAGAAGAAGATGATGTCGAAGCCGGTCACCAGCACGGAGGAGGGCAGGAAGGTCTCGAGGTCTTTCGTCTTGTCCGGCCAGCCGAGCGAAGAGAACGGCACGAGTTGCGACGAGAACCAGGTGTCCAGCACATCCGGATCCCTGGTCAGTTTGGATTTTATTTTGTATTTCTCGATGACTTCTGACTCTGACCTGCCCACATAAATATTTCCCTGCTCGTCGTACCAGGCCGGAATCTGGTGGCCCCACCAGAGCTGCCGCGAAATGCACCAGTCCTGGATGTTCTCCAGCCAGTGGTTGTAGGTGCTGGACCAGTGCTCCGGGAAGAACTTCACCTTGCCGCTGGCCACCGCATCCAGTCCGGATTTCGCCCAGCCGTCCATCTTCACGAACCACTGGTCGGTGAGCATCGGCTCGACGACCACGCCGGTGCGCCCCGATTTCGGCACCACCATCTTGTGCGCTTCGGCCTTGACCAGGAACTGCCCGCGCTCGAGCTGGGCGAGGACCGCCTTGCGCGCGACGTAGCGGTCCATGCCCTGAAATTGTTTCGGGCCGTTTTCATTGATCTTCGCGTCGAGCGTGAAGATCACGATCAGCGGCAGGTTGTGGCGCAGCGCGGCGCCGTAGTCGTTGAAGTCGTGCGCGCCCGTGATCTTGACGCAGCCGGTGCCGAAATCGCGTTCGACCATGGTGTCGGCCACGATTGGAATGGTGCGGTCGCAGAGAGGCAGCTCGACTCGCTTGCCGATGAGGTGCCGGTAGCGGTCGTCGTCAGGGTGAACTGCAACCGCTCCGTCGGCGAGCATGGTTTCAGGCCGCGTCGTGGCGATCGTCATGCCGCGCAAGGAGACCGGATTGCCGTCCTTGTCGGTCGAGGGCTGCGGCCCGTCGGGGAAAGGGTAGAGGATCTGCCACATCGTGCCGACGGTTTCCTCGCTGTCCACCTCGAGGTCGGAGACCGCGGTGCCGAGTACCGGATCCCAGTTCACCAGGCGTTTGCCGCGGTAAATGAGTTTTTGTTCAAATAATGAAACAAAAACCTCGACCACGGCGCGGGACATCCTTTCATCCATGGTGAAGTAGCCCGCGTTCTGCCCTTCCGTATCCGCGTAGCCCCAGTTACAGGAGGCGCCAAGGCGGCGCATCTGCCGCGTGATGGTCGCGCCCGATTCCTGTTTCCATTCCCAGACGCGCTTTACGAATGCCTCGCGCCCGAGGTCGTGGCGCGTCTTGCCCTGTTCCTGCAGCTGCCGCTCGACGACAATCTGGGTGGCGATGCCGGCGTGGTCCGTGCCGGCCACCCAGTTGGTGTTGTCGCCGCGCATGCGGTGGTAGCGGATGAGGGAATCCATCAGCGTCTGCTGGAACGCGTGCCCCATGTGCAGCGTGCCGGTGACGTTGGGCGGCGGCAGCTGAATCGAGTAGGCAGAGCCGCTTGCGTCTGCCCGCTCGGCAAACCAGCCAGCGGACTCCCAGCGCGCGTACCAGCGGCTCTCGACCGCGTGCGGTTCGAAGCTCTTGTCCAGCGCCATGCTCGGAACAGGGGAACCAAGGTTCCCCTGTCACCCCTTCCTTTCAGAGTTTTCCGGTTTTGCCTTGCGCTCGGCGAGCGCGTGCTCGACGGCATCGCGTACCGAGCGGCGCAATCCCTTTTCCAGCTCGGAGCGCAGGCTGGCGATCTGCTTGTTCACTTCGGGGACCAGGCGCACGAGCAGCACGCGTTCAATGTCTTCGGCGAGCGCCTTCTCGGCGTTGGCCGCCTCGGGCGTCGCGGCCGCTTCATCGTGCGCGACGATCTCGGTGAGCAGCGGCACTTCTTCGCCGGCGCGCCGCGAATCCTCCTGCTGCCGCTTCATGAGCGCGTCGACGCGCGCGATCAGCTGGTTGGGATCCTTGTCCGTCACGGGCCGGCCTTCGCCAGGTCGTGGCTGCGCAGGGCGTAGCCGCGGTCGCGGTAGAACTTGAAGCGCGCCCGCCCGGATTGCCTGCCCTCGTCATCCTGCGCCACGACTTCCAGCAGGCGTTCGTGGCGCTCGAAAAACGGCGGGCACTCGGGCGAGAGATTCACCAGCACTTCGCAGGCGGCCGCCTGCGGCGCATCGTCCGACGCGATCAGCACCAGGGTTTCGGCCGCGAGCGGGTCGTGCGCATAGCAGTGTGGAATGAAGGAAGTCGCGTTACTCACCCAGAGCAGGCGATCGACCTTCTGCGCCATTTCCGGCTGCGGCGCGTAGATCAGCACGCGCTTTTTCTGCTGCAGCGCCTTGCCGGCGAGCCGGCAGGCGACGCCCAGCCGGTCATCCGCGTTGAAGTAAAAGTCAATCGAGGTCAACTCAGCCCCTGCGGGCTGCACTGCGCAGCGCGAGGCGCACCAGCAGCGGCACCGGCCGCCCCGTGGAGCCCTTTTCCCTGCCGCTGCGCCACGCGGTTCCCGCGACATCCAGGTGCGCCCAGCGCAGCTTGCGCGTGAAGCGCGCGAGGTAGCAGGCTGCGGTGACGCTGCCGGCCGGACGGCCGCCGATGTTCGCCATGTCGGCGAAGTTCGAGCGCAGCTGCTCCTGGTAATCCTCCCACAGCGGCATCTGCCACGCGCGGTCCCAGGCGTCGTCGCCGGCGGCGAGGATCTCGTCGGCGAGCTTCTGGTCGTTGGCGAACAGGCCGCTCGCGACATGTCCCAGGGCAACTACGCATGCCCCGGTCAACGTCGCGATATCCACGACTGCCTCGGGATCGAACTTTTCCGAGTACGTGAGCGCATCGCACAGGATCAGGCGGCCTTCGGCGTCGGTATTCAGGATCTCGACCGTCTGGCCCGACATGGTGGTGACGATGTCCCCGGGGCGCGTGGCTGCGCCGTCCGGCATGTTCTCGCAGGTCGGCACGACGCCGACCACGTTTACCGGCGCGCGCATGCCGGCGAGCGCCCGGATCGCGCCCAGCACGCTGCCCGCCCCGGACATGTCGAACTTCATCTCGTCCATCTCGGCGCCGCCCTTGAGCGAGATTCCGCCAGTATCGAAGGTGATGCCCTTGCCGACCAGCACCAGCGGTTTTTTCGACTTCGCCGCCCCGGCATAGCGCAGCACGATCAGCTTGGGCGGCTGGCGCGAGCCGGCCGTGACCGCCAGCAGCGCGCCCATGCCGAGCTTTTCCATGTCCTTGCGCTCGAGCACTTCGATGCCGAGCTTGAACTGCTTCGCGATCTTGCGCGCCTCGTCGGCCAGGTAGGAGGGCGTGCACAGGTTCGGCGGCAGGTTGCCCAGCGTGCGCGCGAGGTCGGCGCCATCGGCGGTTGCGACCGCTTCCCTGACCGCGGCCTGGGCCTGCAAGGTCACGGGCGCGCCGGTGATCGCCAGCGTCACCGCGGCAAGCGCGGGGGCGGCGGGTTTCTTCTGCGTCTTCAACTGGTCGAAACGGTAGAACGATTCGCGCATGCCGGAAATGACGTGACGCACTGCCCAGGGCAGGCCCCTGCCGCCGACCGCGAAATCCGCCACCGGAAAAACGGCATCGCGCGCGCCGAGGCCTTTCAGGGCCGCGGCGGTGCCGCGCACCGCTTCGCGGAATTGCGCGACGCTGAATTCTTTGCGTTCCCCGAGGCTGACAAGGAGCACGCGCTCGGCGGCAAGCCCTGGAATTTTCTGCAGCAGCAGCGTGGCGCCAGCTTTGCCGGCGAGATCGCCCTGGGCGAGCACGCGGCGCAAAGCGCCCGCGGCCGCCTTGTCGGCTGCTTGCGCAGCGCGCAGGAGGTTATTGCCGCCCGCATTTCCTCCGGCATGCACTGCAAGGACGAGGCAGCCTGTCTTTGCCTTCTCTGGCGCCAGCGCGCGTATGCTAAATTCCACCGGAATTCTCCTATGATTTTCATTCCAAGTATCGCATGATCTTCCTCCGCACGCTGTTGCGGGAATTCGCCAATCTGGCGGTGGCGGTTTTTCTTTCCTTGTTCATGATCGCACTGACGACGCGGCTGATCCGGCTGCTCGGGCAGGCGGCCGGCGGCAAGATTCCGTCCGACGCGGTGATCGCCTTCCTCGGTTTTTCCGCGCTCAACCTGCTACCGGTGCTGCTGTCGCTCACCCTGTTCATCTCGGTGCTGCTCGCGTTGAACCGCAGCTGGCGCGATTCGGAAATGGTGATCTGGTTCACCTCCGGGCTGTCGCTCGCTTCGTGGATCCGGCCGGTGCTGATCTTCGCGGCGCCGCTGGTCCTGTTGATCGCGGTGCTGTCGTTCTTCATCTCTCCCTGGGCGGCGCAGAAGAGCGAGCAGTACCGCAGCCGCATCGACTCGCGCGACGACATTTCGCGCGTCGAGCCGGGCTCGTTTGGCGAGTCGCGCAACAACGAGCGCGTGTTTTTCGTCGAGTCCATCGCCGGGGACAAGAGCTCGGTGCAGAACGTGTTCGTGAATTCGACGCAGCACCGCCGTACCGGCGTGATGATGAGCGAGCGCGGCTTCACGGAGTTCGCGCCCAATGGCGACCGTTACCTCGTGATGCTCTCCGGGCGGCGCTACGTCGGCACGCCCGGCGACGCGGACTTCCGCGTGATGGAGTTCGAGCGCTATGCCACGCGCATCCAGACCAAGGAAGGCGACGAGCCGGTGGCGACGAACAAGAGCACTTCCACGCTCGGCCTTATCGAGAGCCCGACGCGCAGCAACCTGGGCGAACTGCTGTGGCGCGTCGGCGTGCCGGCATCGGCGCTGATCCTCGCGCTGCTCGCGATCCCGATGAGCTTCGTCAACCCGCGCGCCGGGCGCTCGGTGAACCTGCTGTTTGCGCTGCTCACCTACATGGTGTATTCGAACCTGCTGTCGGTGAGCCAGGCGCGGGTCGCCCAGGGCAAGCTCGCATTCGGCACCGGGCTGTGGCTGGTGCATGGGGTCATGCTGGTGGTGTTGCTGGTGCTGTTCGCGCAGCGCATGTCCCTGTTCCGAATGCCCCGATGGCGTTCGAGCGCGGCCAATCCATGAAAATCCCGACACTCGAACGATACCTCGCGCGCCAGATCTACGGCGCCGTCGGCTTCGTGCTGGTCGGCTTCCTCGCGCTGTTCGCCTTTTTCGACCTGATCGCGGAGCTGCGCGACCTTGACAACGGCAGCTACCAGCTGCGCGAGATCTTCATCGTGGTCGCGCTGTGGGTGCCCGGGCACGCCTACGAGCTTTTCCCGGTTGCGGTGCTGATCGGCACGCTCTACGTGCTGGCGCACCTGTCCAGCAATTCCGAGTACACCGTGATGCGCGCGGCGGGACTGTCGCCGCTGTCCGCGGGCAAGGTGCTCGCAAGGATCGGCCTCGCATTCGTGCTCTCCACCTTTGCCATTGGGGAATGGATCGCGCCCTTCTCCGAGGAAGCGGCGCAGAAGGTGCGCATGGAGGCGATGCGGTCGCTGATCGGCGGCAGCCTGAATTCGGGGCTCTGGTTCAAGGACGAGCGCTCGTTCATCAACGTGCGCGAGGCGCGCGAGGCAAACGTGCTCGGCGGGGTGCGCATCTTCGAGTTCGACTCCGCCTACCGCCTGCGCCAGGTGACCGAGGCGGCGCGCGGCGAGTATTCCGGCGCGGGCTACTGGCGCCTGCTCGATGTGGCGCAGACCATGTTCGGCCCGGGCGGGCCGACAACCGCCCGCTATGCGGAAGGCGAATGGCGCTCGGCGGTGAATCCGGACCTGCTGAACGTGCTGATCGTGATTCCCGAGCGCATGTCGACCTGGAAACTCTACAAATACCTGCAGCACCTCGCCGGCAACCGGCAAAAGACCGAGCGCTACGAGATCGCCCTTTGGAAAAAACTCTTCTATCCGCTCGCGACGCTGGTGATGATGGCGCTTGCGCTGCCTTTCGCCTACATGCATGCGCGTTCCGGCATGGTCGGCATCAAGGTGTTCCTCGGCATCATGCTGGGAATCTTCTTTCACATGCTGAACAGCCTGTTTTCGCATGTCGGGCTGCTCAAGGAGTGGCCGCCCGTCGCGGCGGCGGCGGTGCCGAGCATGCTGTTCCTCGGTACTGCGATCCTGATGATGCTGTGGATCGAGCGGCTGCGCCCGGTCTGGGTACGAATGCGGGGTTAGGAAACCGGCACCAGCAGGCTGCCGGCGAGGCGGTCGTGCAGGAACTGCCGGTCGCGATCCACCATCGCCCAGAAGATGCCAATCGTCGTCGGCACCAGCACCAGCGCGCAGACGAAGCGCAGCAGCGCCGCCCCCGGGGCGAGCCTGCCGTGCCCGCGCTTGCTGACCAGCCGGATGCGCCAGGTCTTCATCGCCAGCGTCTGGCCGCCGCGCAGCCAGCACCAGAGGAAATACAGCGCGAACACGGTGAGCAGGAACAACTGCAGCACGTGCATGCGCCAGCCCTCGATGCGCAGCGTTCCCGCGGCGAACTGGAACAACCAGGTGGCGAGGAACCCGATCGCGAACATCAGGATGGATTCGTAGAGCATGCTCGCCAGGCGGCGCAGCATGCCCGGGGCAAGGTCCGGCACGTGTGCCGGGGCGTCGCTCACAGCGACGCGGGAAGGACGTACTGGGAGTGCGGCTTGGGTTTCGTGGGCGCGACGCGATGCCGGCGCTCGGCCGGAGGCACGTAGCTCGGCGGCACGTCGAACATGCGCTTCTCGTGCGGCGGCAGCGCCTGGTATTGCGCCCAGTAGCGGCGCAGTTCCTCGCGCCGGTTTGGCGCGACCTTGCCGATGCTGCGGTATTGCTCGCGCGCCTGGTCGCGCTCCTGCGCCGTGAGCTTGGCCCACTTCTGCATGCGAGTCTGGACGCGCTTCTGTTCCTCGCTCTTCATCGCCGGGTAGCGCTTGGCGATGCCGAGCCATTTCGTCTTGTGCGGCTTGCTCAGCTTGTCCCATTCGCCGGAGAGCGGCGCAAGCGCCTGCTGCTGGTCGCCATTCAGGGAAGCCCACTGCGGGCCGCGGTCCTTCGGCGCCGCAACCACGCTGGTGGCGGCGAGCGCGGACAACAGGATCGCGGCGAGCAGCGCGCGCATCAGTTGGCGTCCGACGTGTTTCCCGACGATACCTTCTTCAGCCATGCTTCGAAGCCCCGGTCGAGGTAGGCGTCGATCGGCAGGTCGTCGGTGAGCAACTGGGCGTCGATTTCCACGACGTCGGCGGCGCGCTGCTCCAGCTGCCCGCTGTAGATCGCGAACAATCCGGACAGCAGCAACGCCGTCGCCAGCAGCATGCGCAGCGAAAAGCCGCCCATGCCTGCCATTCCGCCGCCCATCGTGCCGCCGGCGGTGCCGAGGGCCGTGCCGCGCATCCAGGCCAGCGACGGTTCGTGCGCGACCCTGCGCCGCTCGAGGGCGCGCTCGCGGGCCGCGCGCAGCCGCTCGGCAACGTGCGCGCCGCGATCGCCGTGCAGGCGCGCACCCTCGTTCAGGGCCTGGCGGATCTTGTTGGTGAATTTGATCTCGTTCATGGTCGGTTTTTCCTGGCGTCGTTCAGAGCGTAATACCCTTCGCGCGCAATGCGATCGCCAAAGCGTGCGTGGCCCGGGAGCAGTGTGTCTTTACGCTGCCTTCCGAGCAACCCATGGCTTTCGCAGTCTCCGCAACATCCAGTTCCTCCCAGTAACGCATGATGAAAGCCTCGCGTTGACGCGGGGGCAGGAGTGATAGTTCTTTCTCAATAATTTCAATAACTTGCGATCGTTCCAGCTTGTCCGGCGGCGATTCCTCTCGATTGGCGTCGCCCGCTTCCTGCAAGGTGTCGAGCGGATCCTGATCGTCCTCCTCGCCGCGCCCGGGCGCAAGCGCCGACAGCAGGGTGGTCCAGGTCGAGCGCACCTTCTGCCGCCGGAACCAGTCCCGGATCGCGTTCTGCAGGATGCGCTGGAACAGAGGCGGCAGTTCGTCGGGGGCGCGGTCGCCGTAGCGCTCGGACAGCCGCATCATCGCGTCCTGCACGATGTCGAGCGCCGCCTCGTCCTCGCGGACGGCGAATACGGCCTGCTTGAATGCGCGGCGCTCGACTCCCTCAAGGAACGCCGACAGTTCACTGCGAGACGCCAGTTGCTCTCCCCCGGTCGGTGCTCCCGACTCTGCCGAAGATGGTACCAAACCGCACTCGCGGACGAACGGCGGCTTGCTTGACCGCATTGCAGCAAGCCGTTAATCTTGAATGCTTTTCCCGACGCAGGGCAATACTGTCATGGACCGTATCAAGACCGAAGAACTGACCGGCGCCCAGATCCTCATCCGCTGCCTGCAGGCGGAAGGCGTCGAGGTCGTATTCGGCTATCCGGGCGGCGCGGTCCTCTGGATCTACGACGAACTGTTCAAGCAGGACAAGGTGCGCCACGTGCTGGTGCGCCACGAGCAGGGCGCGGCGCACGCCGCCGACGGCTATTCGCGCAGTTCGAAGAAGGTCGGCGTGTGCCTGGTGACCTCCGGGCCGGGCCTGACGAATGCGGTGACGGGAATCGCCACGGCGTACATGGATTCGAGCCCGATGATCATCATCAGCGGCCAGGTGCCGACGTTCGCCATCGGCGAGGACGCGTTCCAGGAGTGCGACACGGTCGGCATCACGCGGCCCTGCGTAAAGCACAACTTCCTCGTGCGCGACGTCAAGGACCTCGCGATGACGATGAAGAAGGCCTTCCACATCGCCACCACGGGCCGGCCGGGACCGGTGCTGGTCGACATCCCGAAGGATGTCACCGCCAATACCTGCGAGTTCCAGTACCCGGAAACGATCAGCATGCGCTCGTACAACCCGGTCAAGAAGGGTCACGCCGGGCAGATCAAGAAGGCGGTGCAGTTGCTGCAGCAGGCCGAGCGGCCGATGGTCTACACCGGCGGCGGCATCGTGCTGTCCAACGCCTCGGAGCAGCTGAAGGATCTCATCAAGCGCACCGGCTTTCCGATCACCAACACTCTGATGGGCCTGGGCGGGTATCCGGCCACCGACGACCAGTTCCTCGGCATGCTGGGCATGCACGGCACCTACGAAGCCAACATGGCGATGCAGCATTGCGACGTGCTGCTGGCGATCGGCGCGAGGTTCGATGATCGCGTGATCGGCGACCCGGCGCACTTCGCGCAGAACCCGCGCAAGATCATCCACATCGACATCGACCCGTCGTCGATCTCGAAGCGCGTCAAGGTAGACGTGCCGATTGTCGGGAATATTCCGGACGTCCTTGGTGATTTCCTGGGAT
Source organism: Betaproteobacteria bacterium (assembly GCA_025358705.1). Taxonomy (GTDB): domain Bacteria; phylum Pseudomonadota; class Gammaproteobacteria; order Burkholderiales; family SG8-39; genus RBG-16-66-20. The sequence continues at coordinate 17,668 of JANYII010000249.1, forward strand.
TACTTGAAAAATCAAAAACACAGGACATCAAAGCCTGGTGGAAGCAGATTGGCGAGTGGCGCGGCAAGGACTGCCTCAAGTACGACCGCAAGTCGAAGATCATCAAGCCGCAGTTCGTGCTGGAGAAGCTCTACGAGGTGACCGGCGGCGAGGCCTTCATTACCTCGGACGTCGGCCAGCACCAGATGTGGGCGGCGCAGTTCTACAAGTTCGACAAGCCGCGCCGCTGGATCAATTCCGGCGGGCTGGGCACCATGGGTTTCGGCCTGCCCGCGGCGATGGGGGTGCAGATGGCGAACCCCGGCGCCACGGTCGCCTGCGTCACCGGCGAGTCGTCGATCCAGATGTGCCTGCAGGAGCTTTCGACCTGCAAGCAGTACCGCCTGCCGATCAAGATCGTCAGCCTGAACAACAAGTACATGGGCATGGTGCGCCAGTGGCAGGAGTTCTTCCACGGCAACCGCTATTCCGAGTCCTACATGGACGCGCTGCCCGATTTCGTCAAGCTGGCGGAGGGTTACGGGCACCGCGGCGTGCAGATCACGAAGCCAGAGGACGTCGAGCCGGCACTGCGCGAAGCATTCAAGCGGAAAACCGAGCTCGTGTTCATGGACTTCATCACCGACCAGACCGAGAACGTCTTCCCGATGATCCCCGGCGGCAAGGGCATCTCGGAGATGATCCTCTCCGAAGAGCTCTGAGCGGCGCGAGAGCGCGCGCCTAAAGACAATGCGCCATATCATTTCGATTCTCCTCGAGAACGAGGCCGGGGCGCTGTCGCGCGTTTCCGGCCTGTTCTCCGCGCGCGCGTACAACATTGAATCGCTCACAGTCGCGCCGACCGAGGACGCGTCGATGTCGCGCATGACGATTGTCACGACGGGGTCGGAGGACGTGG
>JANYII010000270.1 GCA_025358705.1 Betaproteobacteria bacterium
ATCCAGGGCGAACGCGCGGTGAGCACGGTGAGCGGGCGTCTTGGCGAGTGGATCGAGCTTGGCGGCGCGAGCAGCGTTTCGTCGCGCTCCGACAGCGGAATCCTTTCCTCCAGGGAACGAACCACGACGGGGAATCGCGCAATCTGGGTGAAAGTCGAGGAACTGCGCTGAACGCATTGCAACGCGAAACGCAGGACGCGCTTAAGCGCGTGTTCGCCGCCGACGGGCCGCTTGCCGCGCAGGTGGAGGGCTACCGTCCGCGCGCGCAGCAGATCGAAATGGCGCAGGCGATCCTCGATGCCATCAAGTCGGGCAGCATGCTCGCGGTCGAGGCCGGCACCGGCACCGGCAAGACCTTTGCCTACCTCGTCCCCGCGCTGCTTGCCGGCGGCAAGGTGATTGTTTCCACGGGCACCAAGACCCTGCAGAACCAGCTCCATGACCGCGACCTGCCCTCGGTGCGCGAGGCACTCGCCTCGGGTTCGGTGGCGGCGCTGCTCAAGGGCCGCGCCAACTACGTCTGCCTGTACCGCCTCGAAAACGCGGCCGCCGAGGGGCGCCTGGAATCGCGCGAAGATGCGGCGCGGCTGCGCAGCATCGCGCATTTCGCCGCCACCTCGATCACCGGCGATCGCGCCGACCTCGCCGAAGTTTCCGAAGACGCGCCGGTCTGGCAGCACGCCACCTCGACGCGCGAGAACTGCCTCGGCCAGGACTGTCCGAAATACAAGGACTGCTTCGTGATGCGCGCGCGCAAGAACGCGCTTGCCGCGGACGTGGTGGTGGTGAACCACCACCAGTTTTTCGCCGACGTGGCGCTGCGCGACGAGGGCATCTCCGAACTGCTGCCCTCGTGCAACACGGTGATTTTCGACGAAGCGCACCAGCTGCCCGAAACCGCGCGCCTGTTCTTCGGCGAGACGGTGTCGAGCGCGCAGTTGATCGAACTCGCGCGCGATGCGCGCATGGAATTGCGCGCCGCCGGCGGCGCGTCGCCCGAGCTGGACCGCATCGCGTCGAAGCTGGACAAGGCCGCGCGCGACCTCCGCTTGTGCTTCAGGAAGGAAGGACAGCGACTGGGCTGGACGCAGGCAATGCGCGAGCCGGGATTCGCCGATGCGTTGCAGTCGCTCGGACAGGCGCTGGAAGCGGTGCGCAAGCCGCTTGGCGAGCAGGCTGAGCGCTCCGAAGGGCTTGGCGCCTGCGCGCGCCGCGCGGCCGACGCATCTGCGTTGCTGGCGCGCATCCGTGAAGAGGGATCCGCAAAGGAGGTCCGCTGGACCGAAGTCTTCGGCCAGTCGCTCCAGCTGCACATCACGCCGCTGGTGCCGGCAGAGCTGTTCCGCAAGCAGATGCTGGACCATCCGCGTGCCTGGATCTTTACCTCGGCGACGCTGGCGATGGGCGAGGATTTCTCGCATTTCAAGAGGGAGCTGGGCATCGAAGAGGCTGCCGCGCGCACCTGGCCCAGCCCCTTCGATTTCGAGCGCCAGGCGCTGCTGTATGCGCCCAGGGGGCTGCCCGCGGATCCGAACGATCCCGCGTACACCGAGGCCGTGGTCGAGGCCGCGCTGCCTGTGCTGCGGGCGAGCCGCGGCCGCGCTTTCCTGCTGTTCACGTCGCACCGCGCGCTGCGTCGCGCGCACGAGCTGCTCAAGGACCGGATCGAATACCCGCTGCTGGTGCAGGGCGAGGGATCGCGCAGCGAATTGCTGGTGCGCTTTCGCGCCCTGGGCAACGCCGTGCTGCTCGGCGCCGCCTCGTTCTGGGAGGGGGTGGACGTGCGCGGCGAGGCGCTGTCGGTGGTGCTGATCGACAAGCTGCCCTTTGCGCCGCCCGACGATCCGGTGCTCGCCGCGCGCATCGAATCGCTGCGCGCAGAGGGCGGCAACCCGTTCATGGATTTCCAGCTGCCACAGGCGGTGCTGCAGCTGAAGCAGGGCGCCGGCCGGCTGATCCGTGACGAGGACGACCGCGGGGTGCTGGTGCTATGCGATCCGCGCCTGCGCACCAAGGGCTACGGCCGCACGATCCGCGCCAGCCTGCCGCCGATGAAACAGACGCGCGAACTCGCCGATGTCGAGGCATTCTTCGCTAGAATTCCCGCATGAAAATCCTCATCACCGGCGGTGGCGGCTTCCTCGGCTTCAGGCTCGCCCGTACCTTGCTCGCCCGCGGCACGCTGGGCGGCAAGCCGATTGCTTCGATCACGTTGCTGGATGGCGCATTTCCTTCCGGTATTGAAAATCTGCAGAAGGTAAAGGCGGTAACCGGGGATGTCTCCGACGAGAAGACCATCGCCAGCGTGTGCACGCCGGATATCGATGCCGTATTCCATCTCGCGGCGGTGGTGAGCGGCCAGGCGGAGTCCGATTTCGACCTTGGCATGCGCGTGAACCTGAAGGGCATTGAATCGTTGCTGGCACAGATGCGAAAGTGCAGCAAACCACCTCGCCTCGTGTACACAAGTTCGGTGGCGGCTTTCGGCGGCGACCTGCCGGAAGTGCTCGACGACTCGACGATTGCCAATCCGCAGACTTCGTATGGCGCGCAAAAGGTGATCGGCGAATACCTCATCACCGACTACACGCGCAAGGGGTTCATCGACGGGCGCTCGCTCAGGCTGCCGACGATCGTGGTGCGCGCCGGCAAGCCGAATGCGGCGGCGTCGTCGTTCGCGAGCGGCGTGATCCGCGAACCGCTGAACGGCGTGATCTCGGAATGCCCGGTGTCGCCGGAGACCGGCGTCTGGCTGCTCTCCCCCGGGAAGGTGGTGGACGCCTTCATCCACGCCTGGGAACTGGCGCCCGAAGCCTGGGGCACGCAGCGCTGGCTGAACCTGCCCGGCATCACCGCGAGCGTGGCGCAGATGGTCGAGGCGATGCGCAAGGTGGCGGGCGATGCGGCGGCAAAACGGGTGGTCTACAAGGCCGATGCGCGCATCCAGGCGATCGTCAAGACCTGGCCGGTGAATTTCCGCACGCCGCGCGCCTTGGCGATGGGTTTCAAACCCGATGCCGGCGTGGAGAACGTCATCCGCGACTACATCGCCGACGAAAAAATTAGAATCTAGAAAATCAGGGTCAGACTACGTTTTCCGTGAATGTCAGAAAAACGTAGTCTGACCCTGATTTTCTTACCAGTCCGGGTCCCAGAGCTTCCACCAGGACACCTCGCGGGCGGCCTTGCCGGTCAGGTAGCGGCTTTGCGGGAAGTTCTTGTGCATGACGCGATCCGCCGCGTCCCGCAGGTCGGTCATGCCGAGCGAATCGTAGGCCTTGACGAGGATGAACACCGCTTCCTCGGTCGCGGGCGCCTGCATGTAGTTCTGCACCGCGTACTGGGCGCGATTCGCCGCCGCGACATAGGCGCCGCGCTTCATGTAGTACCGCGCCACGTGCACTTCGTACTGGGCGAGCGTATTCACCAGGTAGCGCATGCGCGGCAGCGCGTCCGCGGTGTACTTCGAATCCGGGAAGCGGGCCGCCAGTTCCTTGAACGCGTCGAACGCCTCGCGCGTGCCCTTCGAGTCCCTCTCGCTCAAGTCCGGCCTGTCGAGAAAGCTGAGCAGCCCCGAGTTCTCGTTGAAATTGACCAGGCCCTTTAGGTAGTAGGCGTAGTCGACGTTGGCGTGGTTCGGGTACAGCTTGATGAAGCGGTCGGCGGCCGCGATCGCCGAGGCGCGCTCGCCGCTTTTCCAGTAGGCGTAGGCGATGTCCAGTTGCGCCTGCTGCGCGTAGCGCCCGTAGGGATAGCGCGCCTCCAGCTTCTCGAGATACTTGATGGCCTTGTCCCAGGCGCCCGAGGACATCGCATCCTTGGCTTCGCCGTAGAGTTTCTGCGCCGACCAGCCCGCGGTCTCGTCCTTGTTCCCATCGAACAGGCCGCAGCCGCCGAGCGTGAAGGATGCGGCCAGGAATGCGGCGAGCAGTACTGCGCGTAGAGCAAGTAAACTGCGATTCATGGGAGAAAATTATACCGCCGAGGAGGAGTTCGAATGGGAGGACGCGCCGCTTGCACCCCTGTCGGCGACGGTGTCGCGGGATCTCGCCGGACTGCGCATGGACCTCGCGCTGGCGAAATTGTTCCCCCAATACTCGCGCAATCGCCTGCAGGTGTGGCTGAAATCGGGTCACGTGCTCGTCGACGGCAGGCAGCCGCAGGCAAGCGCGAAGACGATCGGCGGCGAAAAAATAGAAATCACCGCCCCGCCGGCGGCCGATGTCGCGGCGCCCAGGGCGCAGCGCATGGCGCTCGCCGTCGTGTTCGAAGACGCGGACCTGATCGTCATCAACAAGCCCGTCGGCCTGGTCGTCCATCCCGGCGCCGGCAATCCGGATCGCACGCTGCTCAATGGCTTGCTGGCGCACGCGCCCTCGCTGCGCAAGGTGCCGCGCGCGGGGATCGTCCACCGGCTCGACAAGGACACCAGCGGCCTGCTGGTGGTGGCGAAGAACCTCACGGCGCAGATGCGTCTTGCCGAGCAGCTCGCCGCGCGCACCGTAAAGCGGACTTACCTGGCGGTGGTGCACGGCCTGCCACCCGCGAGCGGCACGATCGATGCGCCCATTGGCCGCGATTCCCGCGCGCGCACGCGCATGGCGGTGACCACGGGGGGCAAGGAGGCGCGCACGAATTTCGAGGTGCTCGAGCGCTTCGCGCATGGCCCAAGCCCGGCGGCCTTGCTGGAGTGCCGCCTGGACACCGGCCGCACGCACCAGATCCGCGTCCACCTGCAGCACATCAAATGCCCGATCGTGGGCGACACGTTCTACCGCCGCGGCGCGCGCAGTGGCCCGGCGTTCCCGCGCCAGGCCCTGCACGCGACCGCGCTGGAACTGGTGCATCCGCGCAGCGGCAAGCCGATGCGCTGGAGCGTTCCATTGCCCGCCGACATGAAGAAACTGCTGGCGACGTTGCGCCGCGCAGGTTCCGATGCGGGCTGAGATCCTCGTCCCCGACTGGCCTGTGCCGCGCGGCGTGCGCGCCTTGATGACCACGCGCGCGCTGGGCGACATGAAAAGCCCGGAGGGACGCGCGCGCCTGCGGCAGCACCTGCCCGGGGAACCGGTCTGGTTGCGGCAGGTCCACGGAACCGAAGTCGCGGATGCCGCAAGCGCAGCGCCCGGTGCGGCTGCCGATGCGTCCTTTACCCGCGGGAAAAACATTGTGTGCGCGGTGATGGCCGCTGATTGCATGCCGGTACTGCTCGCGCACGAGGACGGCGAAGTGGTCGGCGTCGCGCACGCAGGCTGGCGCGGCCTGTGCGCAGGCGCGATCGAAGCGACGATCGCCGCGATGGGCGTGCCGGCGGAGCGTGTCATTGCATGGCTCGGCCCGGCGATAGGCCCCGAGTCCTACGAGGTTGGCGAGGAAGTGAGGACCGCGTTCGTGGATCGCGATGCGCGGGCCGCCGCGGCGTTCCGGCCCACGCGCCCCGGCCACTGGCACCTGGATCTGTATGCCGTTGCCCGGCAGCGCCTCGCGACGCAGGGCGCGACGCGGATATTCGGAGGGGGATTCTGCACGGCCTCGGACCGCGCCCGCTTCTTTTCCTACCGCAGGGACAAGGCAAGCGAGCGCATGGCCGCGGCAATCTGGATCCGTTAGTCGCGTACAATCCCGGCCCCCATGTCGTCTCTCGGATGGATCATTGCCGCAAGCCTCGCGGGCGGGGTCGTTTCCGTCTGCGCGGCGGCGCTCGCGCTTTTCTTGCGCGCCGCGTGGATTTCACAGCTGGTGTCGTTCGCTATCGGGGCGCTGCTCGGCGCCGCATTTCTGGAGGTCATTCCGCATGCCTTCGAGAACGGCGAGCCGCACACGGTGGCGATGTCCATCCTCGGCGGCATCCTGATTTTCTTCCTGCTGGAGAAGCTGCTGCTCTGGCGGCACTCGCACGACCACGACGAGCATTCGCACACCCACGACCACGGGCGCTCCGGTGCGCTGATCGTGGTGGGCGACACAATCCACAATTTTCTCGACGGTATCCTGATCGCGGCGGCGTTCCTGCAGAGCACCCAGCTGGGCATCATCACCGCGCTGGCGATCGTGGCGCACGAGATCCCGCAGGAGGTGGGAGATTTCGTCATCCTGCTCAATTCCGGCTACTCGAAAACCAAGGCCTTCGTCCTGAACATGCTGTCGTCCTGCGCGACGCTGGTGGGCGGCGTGCTTGGCTATTACACGCTGCAGGTGATTGCCGGCTGGACGCCCGTGCTGCTGGGCATCGTCGCAGCGAGCATGATCTATGTGGCGGTCGCGGACCTGATTCCCGGCCTGCACCGGCGGCCCGAGTTGCGCGCCACCCTGTCGCAGACCATCCTGATCGGCTTGGGCATCGGTTGCATCGCCTTGACTCGTGCGCTCCTCGGGGGGCTTGCGTAAGGGTTTTGTGCGGTGCAAAATTCCGGGTTCACTGCGCTTAGCAAAGGCCGCTTTTGCAGCCGCTCCCACCTAGACTGACGGCAACCCCACCGGAACTGCCGGACCCCGCGCTTTGGGTGTCCAGCCTGATGCACGGGAATGCGAATTACGGCGCGCTGCAATCGAGCTACCTCTCGAAGCAGGCGCAGTTGTGGTCGGCGATGCTGGGCGGAAAGCAGGACGCGCCAGTGGCCGTGCCCGCGCCCGGCGACCGCAGGTTTGCCGCCCGGGAATGGCGCGACAATCCGTATTTCTCCTACCTCAAGCAGTCGTACCTGCTGGCTTCGGATTTTCTCGGCGAACTTGCCGCGAGCGCGGAGCTGGACGCGAAATCGAAGGAGCGCCTGCAGTTTGCCGTGAAGCAATGGTGCGACGCCATGTCGCCGGTGAATTTCGCGGCCACCAATCCCGCGGTGCTCAAGCTCGCGCTCGATTCCAGGGGCGAAAGCGTGACCCGCGGCATCGCCAACCTGATCGCGGACCTGCACAAGGGCCACATCAGCCAGACTGACGAGAGCGCGTTCGAAGTCGGCCGCGACCTGGCGCTCACGCCCGGCGACGTGGTGTTCGAAAACGAGCTGATCCAGTTGATCCAGTACCGCGCCGCGACGCCGCAGGTCGGCGCGCGCCCGCTGGTGATCGTGCCGCCCTGCATCAACAAGTACTACATCCTGGACCTGCGGCCGGAAAACTCCCTGGTGCGCTACGCGGTGGAGCAGGGCCACACGGTGTTCGTGGTGTCCTGGCGCAACGTCGGCCTGGAACAGGGCGGGTACGGCTGGGATGACTATGTCGAAGCTGTATTGAAAGCTTTAAAAATAGGAAAAGACATAACCCAATCTGACCGCGTCAATGCCCTCGGATTCTGCGTCGGCGGCACGCTGCTCGCGACGGCGCTCGCGGTGCATGCCGCCAGGGGCGAGAACAGCGTCGAGAGCGTCACTTTCCTCGCCACCATGCTGGACTTTTCGGCGCCGGGCCAGCTCGGCGTGTTCATCGATGAGGCCGGCGTCGCCGCGCGCGAAGCCGCCATCGGCAAGGGCGGCATCCTGCCGGGCGCCGACCTCGCGACGACGTTTAACGCGCTGCGCGCCAATGACCTCATCTGGCCGT
>JANYII010000280.1 GCA_025358705.1 Betaproteobacteria bacterium
TCCTTGCAGGTCGGGATGTCTGACCAAGCCATCTTGTCTGTCACCTTGGCCGTATAAGGCATGCGCTTCGGATCGAATACGCACAATGGCCGCAGCTTCCCGCCGCGCCACTGCGCAACCGCCTCGATCGGGTTGTTCACAGTCGAATCCACGTGCTTGCCGACCAGCTGCACCGCCACTTCGCCGCCGCCCTTGTACGGGATGTAGGTGAACTTGGTGTTGGTACGCTGCTCGATCGCCACGGTGATGATCTGGTCCTCCTGCTTGGCGCCGGTGCCGCCCATCTTGAAGCGCTTGGCCGGCTCTCCGGCACGCGCCTTGGCTGCATCGATGAAATCCTTCGAGGTCTTGTAAGGCGTCTCCGCATTCACCCAAAGGACAAACTGGTCGAGCGCCAGCATCTGCACCGGGGTCAGGTCGCGCCAGTTGAACGGCGTGTCCTGCGCCAACGGGGTCGTGAACAGATTGGAGAGCGTGATGATGATCTTGTGCGGATCGCCCCTGGCGCCCTTCAGGTCCAGAAAACCCTCGGATCCGGCGCCGCCCGCCTTGTTCACCACAACCATCGACTGCTTCATCAGGTTGTGCTTCGCAATGATGGATTGCACGATGCGCGCCATCTGGTCGGCGCCGCCGCCGGTACCGGCCGGCACGACGAACTCGACCGTCTTGCTCGGCTCCCAGGCTTGCGCAAATACCGCCTGCGGCAACACTGCAAATCCTGCCATGACCGCTACCGAACCTGCGATACGAACGAATTGTTTTCTCATGGTCACTCCTCCAGTGCGGATTCTGATTAATCCGGCACGTATTCGACCTTGATTGCGGTCAATAATTCCCATCCCGTATCTATTTGTCCGGGGCCGCTTTCTCCACGGCTTCGTGGCGTTTCGCCAGCCAGAGTCCCCAAACGACGACAATCGCAACGCCGATTGCGCCGGCAACTATCTCCAGGCTGATTCCGCCGATGCTCGGCCTGCCCTGCGTAAACGTGACTCCCAGTCCCGCCAGCCAGTCGGCGAGCACGGGATCCGTGACCAGCATCTCGCCCGCGACCCACCCGATCAACCCGGCGCCGACGGTGATGATCGCCGGATAGCGTTCCATCAGGTTCACGAGAAGCGTGGCGCCGAAGACCACCAGCGGTATCGAAATCGCGAGTCCGAGAATGAGCAGGGTCATGCTGCCGCCCGCCGCCGCGGCCACCGCGATCACGTTGTCCAGGCTCATGACCAGGTCGGCGATCAGGATTGTCTTGATCGCCGTCACCAGGTGCTCGCTCGCGTTGATGTCCGCATCGTCGCCGTCGCCCGCAAGCAACTTGATGCCGATCCAGAACAGCAGCAGGCTGCCGATGATCTTGAGCCAGGGCAGCGCGAGGAGCGCCACCGCGAATACGGTCAGCACGATGCGCAGAACCACCGCTGCGCCCGCGCCCCACAGGATGGCCTGCTTGCGCTGCGCCAGCGGCAGGGAGCGGGCGGCAAGCGCGATCACCACCGCGTTGTCGCCCGATAAAACAATGTTCACGCCAATGATCTTGGCCAGGCCGATCCAGAACGCCTGCGTCGCGAGTTCTTCCATGCGCCGTTTCCTCCCTTGATATAAGGGGGATTCTAGAACAGCCCGACGACTTTTCCGTCCACCAGGTCGATTTTTTCGGCCGAAGGTACCTTCGGCAGCCCCGGCATCGTCATGATGTCGCCGCAGACCATGACCACGAATTCGGCGCCCGCAGCAAGGCGTACTTCACGCACATTTACGACGTGGTCGCTGGGCGCGCCGCGCGTCGCGGCATTGGTCGAGAAGGAGGACTGCGTCTTCGCCACGCACACCGGGTAGTGGCCGTAGCCGTCGTCCTGGAACTTCTGGATCTGCGCCTTCACCTTGGCGTCCGCCGTCACGCTGCCGGCGCGGTAGACCTTCTTCGCGATCTTGTTGATCTTGTCCCAGAGCGTATCGGCGTCCTCGTAGACGAAGGTCGGCTTCGAGGGCTTGTCGCACAGGCCGACCACGATCTTCGCCAGCTCGGCCGCACCCTTGCCGCCTTCGCCCCAATGGGCGGCCAGCACTACCTCGGCGCCGAGCTTCTTCATCCTGTCGGACACCAGCTTGATCTCCGCCTCTGTGTCGAAGGTGAACTTGTTGATCGAGACCACGCAGGGGATGCCGTAGACCTTGCTCACGTTCTCGACGTGGCGCTCGAGGTTCACCAGCCCCTTCTCCAGCGCCGCGAGGTTTTCCTTGCTGACTTCCTTCACATCGACGCCGCCGTGGTACTTCAACGCGCGCATCGTGGCCACGATCACCGCGGCAGCGGGCCTGAGGCCCGTTTTACGGCACTTGATGTCGAGGAACTTCTCGGCGCCAAGGTCGGCGCCAAAACCCGCCTCGGTCACCACATAGTCGGCAAGCTTGAGCGCGCTCTGGGTGGCGAGCACCGAATTGCAGCCGTGCGCGATATTGGCGAACGGGCCGCCGTGCACGAACGCGGGGTTGTTCTCCAGCGTCTGCACGAGGTTGGGCGCGAGCGCATCCTTGAGGAGCACCGTCATCGCGCCGTGCGCCTTGAGGTCCCGCGCATGCACCGCCTTCTGGTCCCTGGTGTAGCCGATGACGATGCTGCCCAGGCGCTTCTTCAGGTCTTCCAGCGAGGTCGACAGGCAGAAAATGGCCATCACCTCCGAGGCCACCACGATGTCGAAGCCGTCTTGACGGGGGAAACCGTTGGCGGTGCCGCCGAGTGCGATGGTGATGTCGCGCAGCGCGCGGTCGTTCATGTCGACCACGCGCTTCCACTGGATGCGGCGCAAGTCGATGCCAAGCTCGTTGCCATGGCTGATGTGGTTGTCGATCATCGCCGCGAGCAGGTTGTTCGCCAGCGCGATCGCCGAAAAATCGCCGGTGAAGTGCAGGTTGATGTCTTCCATCGGCACGATCTGGGCGTAGCCGCCGCCCGCGGCGCCGCCCTTGACGCCGAACACCGGCCCGAGCGAGGGTTCGCGCAGGCAGATCATCGCCTTCTTGCCGATGTGGTTCAGCGCATCGCCCAGGCCGACCGTGGTGGTGGTCTTGCCCTCGCCGGCCGGCGTCGGGCTGATCGCCGTGACCAGGATCAGCTTGCCGTCCTTCTTGCCTTTCAGCGTCTCCAAGTACTTGAGCGAGATCTTCGCCTTGTAGTGGCCGT
>JANYII010000285.1 GCA_025358705.1 Betaproteobacteria bacterium
TCTGGCAGACCAAGGGCCCGGTCAAGGCCGAGCCGTGGAGCCCGTTCATCGCCGGCAACGACAAGAAGAAGGGCGAACCGGACGGCAAGACAATCATCACCAAGTAACGTCGGCTTTTTGCGACAATGAAGGGGCCGCCGCGAGCGGCCCCTTCTTCGTAAATGCGCATACTTCTGACAATATCGTTGTGGTTGTTCGCTTCCGGCGCGTTCGCGCTGGATGCGGCGACGGTCAACAAGCTGGGCTTCGGCGACGGCGACGAGAAGATCGCCGCCATTGCCGCGCTGGTCGCCGAGGGCGATCCGGCGGCCGCGGCGCTGCTGCAAGCGGCGACCGATGGCGAACTGCAGACCTCGGGCAAGCTCGTGCTCATCGTCAAGGGCGAGGAAGGCGTGAACGCCGCGACCGGCGCCAAGGTAGCGCCGCTGCCGGAGGACCGCGAGGATGTCATCCTGAACAACCGCGTGCGCCGCGAGCTTGGCGGTGCCGTTGCGGCGCTCAAGCTGATTTCACCCGATAGAGCGATCCGGCTGGCCGCGGCCAAGGAACTGACCGGCAACGCCGACGAGGCGATGCTGCCGCTGATCAAGAAGGCGCTCGCGCGCGAGACCGACGCGGGGGTAAAGCAGTTGCTGGAGCTGACCCAGGCGACGCTCGAATTGAAGACCGGGACCAAGGAATCGCGCGTCGGCGCGGTCCGCACGCTCGGCCTGTCCACCAATCCGAACACCAAGATGCTGCTGCTCGGGATCCTGGAGAAGTCGAAGGAAGGCACGTTCACGGAGCCTGACGAGGACATCCGCATCGAGGCGCAGAAGAGCCTCCTCGCGCTGGAAGGCCGGCTTGCCTGGGGCGAACGCGCCGGCGTGCTGTTCACCAGCGTGTCGCTGGGCTCGATCCTGCTGCTCGCCGCGCTGGGCCTCGCCATCACCTACGGCCTGATGGGCGTGATCAACATGGCGCACGGCGAGCTCATCATGGTGGGCGCCTATACCACCTACGTGGTGCAGAATTTTTTCAAGCGCACCGAATTTTTCGACTGGTATCCACTCGCGGCCGTGCCGGCTTCCTTCATCGTCGCCGCCGCTGTGGGCATGGCGCTCGAGCGGCTGGTGATCCGCTGGCTGTACGGCCGGCCGCTGGAGACGCTGCTCGCGACCTGGGGCATCAGCCTGATGCTGATCCAGACGGTGCGCACGATTTTCGGCGCGGCCAACGTGCAGGTCGAGAATCCATCCTTCATGTCCGGCGGCATCGAGGTGCTCACCGGCGTGGTCATGCCCTGGAGCCGCGTATACATCATTGCTTTTGCTGCCCTGGTTTTATTCTTGATGTATTTCCTCCTGACCAAGACGCGGCTGGGACTCTTCGTGCGTGGCGTGATGCAAAACCGCGCCATGGCCTCCTGCGTCGGCGTGCCGACGGCGCGCGTGGACACCTGGGCCTTCGGGCTCGGGTCCGGCGTCGCCGGGCTGGCCGGCTGCGCCCTGTCGCAGATCGACAACGTGGGGCCGAATCTCGGCCAGAACTACATCGTGGATTCCTTCATGGTCGTGGTGCTGGGCGGGGTCGGGCAATTGGCCGGCACGGTGTACGCGGCGCTCGGCCTGGGCTTCGCCAACAAGCTGCTCGAGGCGTGGCAAGGCGCGGTGCTCGCGAAAATCGCGGTGCTGGTGTTCATCATCGTCTTCATCCAGAAGCGGCCGCAGGGCATGTTCGCCCTCAAGGGCCGCGCGCTGGACTCGTGACGTGACCGACGTGAACAGCATGACTGGCGGAATGGGCCGGCGCCTTTACGGCCCGCGCGGCTGGACGGTCCTCGGGTTGTGCTGCATCGCGGTTTTCGTCGTGATGCCGATCCTGAACCTGGCGGTGCCCGCGGAGAGCCCGTTCCACGTCTCTGCCTACTGGGTGACGCTGTTTGGCAAGGTCATGTGCTATGCCATCGTCGCGGTGGCGATGGACCTGGTGTGGGGCTACGCCGGGATACTCTCGCTCGGCCACGGCCTGTTCTTCGCGCTCGGCGGCTATTCGTTCGGCATGTACCTCATGCGCCAGATCGGTTCGGATGGCCAGTACCGCCAGCCGATGCCGGATTTCATGGTGTTCCTCGACTGGAAGGAATTCCCCTGGCAGTGGTGGAACTCGGATTCGTTCCTGTGGTGCGCGATGCTGGTGGTCGTCGTGCCCGGCCTGCTCGCGTACGTGTTCGGCTACTTCGCGTTCCGTTCGCGGGTCAAGGGCGTGTACCTCTCGATCATCACGCAGGCGCTCACCTTCGCCGCGATGCTGCTGTTCTTCCGCAATGCCACCGGTTTCGGCGGCAACAACGGCTTCACCGACTTCCGGCGCATCCTCGACATCCCGATCGCGACGCCGCAGACGCGCATGACGCTGTTCGCCATCACCGGGGCGACGCTGATCGGCACGCTGCTGCTCGCGAGGTGGTTGACGACATCGCGCTTCGGACGGGTGCTGGCCGCGATCCGCGACGCCGAGCAGCGCGTCATGTTCTGCGGCTACGATACGGTGCACTACAAGCTGTTCGTGTGGACCCTGTCCGCGGTCATTTGCGGTATTGCAGGTGCCCTTTACGTGCCGCAGGTCGGGATCATCAACCCGGGTGAAATGTCGCCCGCCAACTCGATCGAGATCGCGATCTGGGTCGCGGTCGGCGGCCGCGGCACCCTCATCGGGCCGATACTCGGCGCGGGACTGGTGAATGGCGCGAAGAGCTTCTTCACCCAGGCGTTTCCCGAGTACTGGCTTTACGCGCTCGGCCTGATCTTCATCCTCGTCACCCTGTTCCTGCCGCAAGGCGTAATGGGGCTAATGAAGAAAAAGACATGAGCGACAACGCCAATACGTCGAACGAGAGCGGCGGATACGGGCGGGTTTCCACCGGGGGGCTGGACACCACGCACGGCGTGGTGCTCTACCTGGAAGACATCTCGGTGTCGTTCGATGGCTTCAAGGCGCTGAACAAGTTGTCCCTTTCCATCGATATCGGCGAGCTGCGCTGCGTCATCGGCCCCAACGGCGCGGGCAAGACCACCATGATGGACGTGATCACCGGCAAGACGCGCCCCGATGAAGGCACCGTGTTCTTCGGCCAGACCATCGACCTCACCAAGATGAGCGAAGCCGAGATCTCCACCGTCGGCGTCGGCCGAAAATTCCAGAAGCCGACCATCTTCGAGCACCACAGCGTGTTCGAGAACCTCGAACTGGCGATGAAGGCCGACAAGAAGGTGCGCAGCACGCTGTTCTCGAAGCTGTCTTCGGCGCAGATGGACTCCATCGCCGAAACGCTGAAAACCATCCGCCTGGGCGACAATGCCGACCGCGTGGCGGGCCTCCTGTCGCACGGCCAGAAGCAGTGGCTGGAGATCGGCATGCTGCTGATGCAGGAGCCGCGGCTGCTGCTGCTGGACGAACCGGTGGCCGGCATGAGCGACGAGGAAACCGAGCGCACCGGCGAGCTGTTCCTGTCGCTGGCCGGCAAGCATTCGCTGGTCGTGGTCGAGCACGACATGGCCTTCGTCGAGAAGATCGGCCGCAAGATCACGGTGCTGCACGAAGGCAGCGTGCTGGCCGAAGGCTCGATGGGCGAAGTGCAGAACGATCCGAAGGTGATCGAGGTCTATCTGGGCCGATGAATGCTTAAGGTCAGCAACCTGAACCAGTACTACGGCGGCTCGCACATCCTGCGCGATCTCAATTTCGAGATCCCGCCGGGCAAAGTGACGGCGCTGCTCGGGCGCAACGGCGTGGGCAAGACCACGCTGCTTCGCACGCTGATGGGGCTGGTGCCGGCGAAGACGGGCGAGATCCTCTTCTACGACAGGAAAATCACCGACGTGAAGCCCTACGAACGCGCACGTGCCGGCATCGGCTACGTGCCGCAGGGGCGGG
>JANYII010000015.1 GCA_025358705.1 Betaproteobacteria bacterium
ATTGCCATGGACCGCGTCGGGGGTGGCGTTGAAAGCGCGATTGAGGGAGATGGCCTTGCCTTTGATCTGATGCTGCACCATGCGCAAAGAGTGTTCGAGCACGTCGTGCAAGCGGACCGGACCGTGGGTGGAACGCTCGCTGCCGCTGAAGTTCGGCTACCACATTGTCAGCGGCGAGGACACTGCCGGCCGCGATGACGTGGTTGCTTTCCGCAACTGGCTGCTCGCGGAAGCGGCAAGGCAAGCGAAGAAGAAAAACTGAACGGCTCAGGCCGACGCCAGGACGAGCCGCGCCACCAGCCCGCCGCCTTCGCGTACCGCGAGTTCGAATTGCCCGCCATGCGCACGCGCGATCCGATCGACGATGGCCAGGCCCAGCCCTGCGCCGCCGCCGCCGCTGCGCGATTCGTCGAGGCGCGTGAAGGGGCGCTTGAGGCGCTCGAACTCGCTTTCCGGCACGGCAGGCCCGCGATCCATTACTTCGACCAGCGTCATGGCGCCGTCGCCCCGCGTTCCGACCTCGACGGGGCCTCCCGCGTAGCGCAAGGCATTGTCAATGAGATTGGTGACCGCGCGGCGCACGGCGAGCGGCGCGAAGCGCAGCGCGGGGATGCCGCCAGGCGCGAACGAAACGGCCTGTTCCCGCTTGCGGTAATTCTCGACGACTTCAGCGACCAGGCCGTTCAGGTCGCCTTCGGTTCGCTGCTCGTCTTCGCCGCGCGCGAAGGCGAGGAACTGGCCGATCACCTTGTCCATGTCCTCGACGTCGGCGCCCATGCCTTGGACGGTTTCGCTGTCGGCGCCGCTCATTTCGATCGCCAGCCGCAGGCGCGACAGGGGCGTGCGCAGGTCGTGCGAAATGCCGGCCAGCACCATGGCGCGCTCGCGCTCCATCGCCGCCAGGTCGCCCGCCATGCGGTTGAACGCGACCGACACGGTGCGTATTTCCCTCGGCCCCGTTTCCGCGAGCGGGGCGGGCGGCTGGCCGCGCCCGACCGCGCGCGCGGCGGCCGCGATCGCGCCCAGGGGCCTGCTGAGCGTGGAGGCGTCCAGCCAGGCGCCGGCCAGCGCCAGCCCGAGCAGGGCGAGCGTGCCTTCAAGCAATTCCAGGCCGAACGGCGGCTCGAAGCGCTCGCGCGGCAGCATCACCCAGTACTCGTCTTCGTCGATGGCGAAGCTCACCCAGAAGCCTTCCACCCTGTCGCGCGCGTAGGCGAACCGGGTCTGCTCTCCCAGGGCCTGCTTGACCCTTCTTGAGACGAGCTCGAAGAGGACTTCGCCCGGCAGCGGCTCCAACGTTTCGCCGCCGGTGAGCGGGGCAAGGCGGATACCCTCGCGCTCGTTGATTTCGATCAGCAGGTTGCGCCGCAGGACCGGATCGGCGTTCACGAGTGCTGCGCGGGTGAGGTTGACGATGCTCACGGTCTGCTGCGCGAGCTCGCGCGCCCGGGGTTCGCGCTCGTAGACCCGGTACAGCTGGAAAGTGCCGGCCGCCGACGCGAGGATCAGCAGCGCGATCAGCAGGAATGAGCGCGCGAACAGGCTCATTGCGGGGATTGCCTCAGCTTGCTTGCGGATCGCCGTCCGGCACGAACACGTAGCCGAAGCCCCACACCGTCTGGATGTGCCGCGGGTGCGCGGAATCCGCCTCGATGATCTTGCGCAGGCGCGAGATCTGCACGTCGATCGAGCGGTCGAAGACGCCGTACTCGCGGCCGCGCGCGAGTTCCATCATCTTGTCGCGCGACAGCGGCACGCGCGGGTGCTGCACGAGGACCTTGAGCACCGAGTATTCGCCGGTGGTCAGCGGAACCTGCTTGCCCTCGCGGGCCAGGCTGCGCGTGGCGAGGTTGAATTCGAATTCGCCGAAGTGGTGGACCTCGGTGCCGGTAGCCGGCGCGCCTGGCGGCCCGGCCGGCTGGCGGCGGCGTAGCACGGCATTGATGCGGGCCACCAGCTCGCGCGGATTGAAAGGCTTGGGCAGGTAGTCGTCGGCGCCCATTTCCAGGCCGACGATGCGGTCGACCTCATCGCCTTTCGCGGTCAGCATGACGATCGCGGGGTTGTCGGCCTGGGCCGCATTCTGCGCCCTGAGACGGCGGCAAATCGCCAGTCCGTCCTCGCCCGGCAGCATGAGATCCAGCACGATCAGGTCGTAGCGTTCCCGCGCGAGCTGCTTGTCCATGGCGACCGCATCCGGCACCGCACGGGCTTCGAAGCCCTGTTCGATCAGGTAGCGCACCACCAACTCGCGCAGCCGCTGGTCGTCGTCCACAACGAGAACTCTGGTTTTCAGCTCGCTCATTTCCCTGCAGGGTACCTTGATGTACGTCGCGTCATGAAACAACGTGTTACCTGGGACAGCGGTGGACATGAATTGTTACAAATTTTCAAACGACGGGCATTGCGGCGAGGCAGGGCCACGTACCATTCGCAGAAGCATGAAACTCCTTGCCGCCCTGCTGTTCGTCCTTGCGACCTGCCCCGCGTTCGCGCAAACCGGCCACAATCCGCAGGTTCAGCGCCAGATGCCGCCTGCCGAGCGGCGCATGGGTTGGGAAGATCGCCAGCGGCTGCGCGAGCAGGTGCGCAGCGGACAGATGACGCGCGACGAGGCACGCGATCGCTGGCGTGAAGAGCGCGCCAAGCGGGCGCTGGAACCTGGCCGCAGCCCGGAAGAGCGCCAGCGACTGCGCCGCGACGTGCTGGAAACCAACCGCGACCTTGAACGGCGCTAGGTTTTTCCTCCTTCTTCTCGCTTGCTTCTCCACTGCCGCGGCGCAGGCCGCTGGAGCTACTTAAGCAGGTGTGAGATCGAGTTGGCGTAGTAGCGGATCAGCGGCAGTTCGACCGGCCGCACCGCGTAAAGACCGTCCTTTTCCTCCACCAGACGGCGCAGCGTGAGCATGCGCAGGCCAACGGTGACCGCGTAGTCGAGGTCCTTGCGCGGGATGTAGACATGCGCGCCGGCGGCCTCGAGCCTTTCGATCAGCTGTTCCACCCCGGATTTCAGTTCCAGTTCCGATATCTGCTTGTTATTTTCCAAAAAAACAGTAGCAATGAGAGGCACGGGAACCACGGGCACGATGCGGCCCACGGCGGCCATCAGGTGGCTGCCCAGGTCGCTGATCGCGCGCTTGCGCTCATCGCCCGAAAGTTTCTGGAAATCCAGGCCGCGCAGCGCGCAGTATTCGCGCATCGAGACCGGCGCGCCGAAGTTGACGCAGGCGTAGCCGAAGCGCCGCCAGGCGCTGTTCAGCATGAGCCGCAGGTTGTTGGCGGCGAAGCCAAGCGTGTTCCATGCCGCCCAGAAGCGGCCGGGCTTGCGCGCGTTCGGATCGGCCGACAGCAGCAGCGTGCGGTCTTCCAGCACGCGGTCGTAGTTCAGGCCGAGCGGCACGAACACCAGGTCGCGCGCGCCATCGAGCCAGAAGCCGCGCAGCATGTAGTCCACGACGCCCAGCCTCGGCTCGCGCATCAGTCCGTCGCGCGTCAGGCCGCCTTCTGGAAACACGGCTTGCGGCACGCCCGCCTGCGTGGCCATCGCGATGTAGCGTTCCAGCACGCGCCGGTAGAGTTCATCCTTGGAATTGCGGCGCACGAAATACGCGCCCATGGAGCGGATCAACGCCGCCAGCGGCCAGATGCGCGCCCATTCGCCGACCGCGTAGGACAGCGCCGCCTGGTCCGCCGCCAGGTAGCCCGCGAGGATGTAGTCCATGTTGGAACGGTGATTCATGACAAACACCACCGTGGCGTTCTCGGGCACCGCCTTCAGGGCCTCGGTATCGACGAATCCCAGTCGCACGCGGTACAGGCCCTGCGAAACCTTGCGCCCGATCCAGTTTCCGATCCGGAAATAGAGGTAGGCGTTGAACGCCGGAACAATCTCGCGCGCGTAGCGCTCGACCGTGGCCAGCACCACAGGCAGCGGGACCTTGTTCTGCGCGGCGTACTGCTCGACGGCCGCCTGGACTTTCGGGTCGCCCAGCAGCCGGTGGATCAGGATCTGCCGCCGCGTGCGCTGGAAGGGGCGCACGCTGATGCGCAGGCGCGTCGATACCTCCTCCAGCACGACGTTGGTGCGGCCCGCGAGGAACCAGCGCAGCGCGGGCATCAGCAGCTTGTCGTACGCGGCCCAGGCGGCGAGCACCGCGACGACGACGAAGAACCAGAGAGGCAGGATTACGGCCGATGTCATGGCCGCATGTTATCCCGCCCAGCGGCGCGGGCGCCGCCCCTACAACGCGCGCTTGACCGCGTTGGTCACGGCGCGGGTGTCGTGCACGCCGCCCAGGTCGGGCGTGAAGACCTGTTCCTCGGTGGTGCGTTCGATGGCCTTCATGAGCCGCGCCGCGGCTTTCGGCTCGCGCAGATGCTCAAGCATCATCGCCGCGGTCCAGAAGGTCGCGATCGGATTGGCGACGCCCTTGCCGGTGATGTCGAAAGCCGAGCCGTGGATCGGTTCGAACATGGACGGGAATTTTCGTTCCGGGTTCAGGTTCGCCGTCGGCGCGATGCCAAGCGAACCAGACAGCGCGGCGGCCAGGTCGGAAAGGATATCGGCGTGCAGGTTGGACGCGACGATGGTGTCGAGCGACTCGGGTTTCAGCACCATGCGCGTGGTGACCGCGTCCACCAGCATCCGGTCGGTTTTCACGTCCGGATACATTTTCGCGACCTCGTAGAAAATCTCGTCCCACAGCACCATGCCATGGCGCTGGGCATTTGATTTTGTGACGAGCGTCAGAAGTTTTCTTTTCCTGGTCCTCGCCAGTTCGAATGCGAAGCGGTGGATGCGTTCAACACCCACGCGCGTGAACACGGAGGTCTCGGTGGCGATCTCCTCCGGCAGTCCCCGGTGCACGCGTCCGCCGGAGCCCGAATACTCGCCTTCAGAATTCTCGCGGATGATCACCCAGTCGATTGCCTCGCCATTCTTCAAGGGCGAGGTGACGCCCGGCAGGACCCGCGACGGGCGGACGTTCGCATATTGGTCGAAGCCCTGGCAGATCGGCAGCCTCAGGCCCCACAGCGAGATATGGTCGGGCACGTCCGGCGAGCCCACGGCGCCGAAGAAGATGGCGTCGAAGGTCTTGAGCTTCTCCAATCCGCCTTCGGGAATGTAGGCGCCGGTCTTGAGGTAGCGCGCCGAGCTCCAGTCGAAATGCTCGAAGTCCAGTTGAAAAGACTCGAGTTTCGCCAAAGTCTGCAGAACCTCGACGCCGGCGGCGATGACTTCCTTGCCAATCCCGTCGCCGGGGATCGATGCAATGCGGTAGGTCTTCAAGCTGCTTTTTTGGATTGCGTCCGTACCGCGTTCGCAACTGCGGCGCCGACGTCGGAAGTCGAGGCCTTGCCTTTCATGTCAGGCGTGTGCGGGCCGTCGATGATCACGCGTTCTATCGCCTTTACGACGTCGGCGGCCGCCTTGGGATGGCCAAGATGCTCCAACATCAGTGCGCCGGACCAGATCTGGCCGATCGGGTTGGCGATCTTCTTGCCCGCGATGTCGGGAGCCGAGCCGTGTACCGGTTCGAAGATCGACGGCGCGGTACGCTCGGGATTGATGTTCCCCGAGGGCGCAATACCGATGGTGCCGGCGGTCGCGGGGCCGAGATCGGAAAGGATGTCGCCGAACAGGTTGGACCCCACGATCACGTCGAAGCGTTCCGGGTTGAGCACCATCTGGATGGAGAGCCCATCGACGTGGTATTTGTCGGTGCGCACACCCGGATAGTTCTTTCGCATTTCTTCAAAACGCTCGTCCCAGTACGGCATGGTGATCGAGATGCCGTTGGACTTGGTGCAGCTCGTGACGTGATTCTTGCGCGTCTTCGCCAGCTCGAACGCGTATTTCATGATCCTGTCCACGCCTTTGCGGCTGAACACGGAGAGTTGCGTCACGACCTCGCGTTCGGTGCCTTCGAACATCCGGCCGCCGACATTGCCGTACTCGCCCTCGGTGTTCTCGCGGATCACGTAGTAATCGATGTCGCCGGGCTTGCGTCCCGCCAGCGGGCAGGGCAGTCCCTCGAACAGGCGCACCGGGCGCAGGTTCACATACAGGTCGAACCAGCGCCGGAAATTGATCAGCAGGCCCCAGGCCGAGATGTGGTCGGCGACGATGGCAGGATTGCCGACCGCGCCAAAGTAGATCGCGTCGTAGCCGCGCAGGATCTGCTGGGCGTCGTCCGGGCACATCTTGCCGTGCGCCTTGTACCAGTCGCAGCTCCACGGAAATTCCTGCCACTTGAACGAAATGCCGTGTTTCGCGCCGACGGCTTCCATGACGCGCACGCCTTCGGGCATCACTTCGCGGCCGATGCCATCGCCGGGGATCACTGCAATCTTGTGTTCGGTCATAGGCGTGAGTATAGCTAGAATGCGCCATGAAATTCGCCGCTTTCGAAACCTCGACCGAGTGGTGCTCGGTCGCGCTCTGGGTCGACGGCGAAGCCATGGGAATCGAGGAGCGGGCCGGTAACGCGCATTCCGGGCGGGTGCTGCCGATGCTCGACCGCCTCCTTGCGTCGGCCGGTATTTCGATCGCGCAACTCGACGCGGTCGCGTTCGGCGCCGGCCCCGGATCGTTCACCGGGCTGCGCATCGCCTGCGGCGTCGCGCAAGGCCTGGCGTTCGCGCGCGGCTTGCCGGTCGCGGGCATCTCGACGCTCGAGGCGATGGCGGAGGAATCCGGCGCCACGCGCGTCGTGGCCTGCCTCGATGCGCGCATGCACGAAGTGTATTATTCGGCGATCGAAAAAGACGGCCTCCGCTGGCGAAACGTCGTCACGGCGACGTGCGTCGCGCCCTCCGCGGTACAGGTGCCGCCCGGCGAAGGGTGGGTCGGTTGCGGCAACGGGTTCGCCGAATATGGGGCTATGGGGCTCGACAGCGTGATTTCCGGCATTCATCCATCTGCAATCGCGGTAGCGCGCCTTGCGGCGCCGCGATTCGCTGCGGGAGAGGGCGTCGATGCCGCGCTTGCGGCTCCGGTTTACGTAAGGGACAAGGTGGCCTTTACCATCGACGAGCGAAATTCACGATGAGCGCGGTTCTCAAGGATGCGCCGCGGCTCGTGCGCATGCAGGAGGCCGATCTCGCCGGAGTGATGACGATCGAAAGCGCGATCTACTCGCATCCCTGGACGCGCGGCAATTTCAGCGATTCGCTGCGCGCGGCTTACCAGTGCTGGACCTGGCGGCTCGGCGATGAACTGGTGGGCTATTTCATCCTGCTCGTGGCGGCCGGCGAGGGCCACCTGCTGAATCTTTCCGTGGCCGCCGTGCGCCAGCGCACCGGGCATGGCAGCGCGCTGCTGAAGGAGGCGATGCGGCTGGCGCGCGGCCGTGGTGCGCAGCACATCTTCCTCGAAGTACGGCCGAGCAACCTGGCTGCCAAGGCACTGTACGGCCGCTTCGGCTTCAGCGAGGTCGCGGTGCGCCCGAACTACTATCCAGCCCACGCCGGGCGCGAGGATGCCTTGGTACTGACGCTCGCGCTGTGAGCCGCCGCGGCGAGATCTTGAACGAGATCGGCCTTGCTCCTGTCTGGAGGCTGCGTTCAAACCGGGAAGAACCGGAACAGGAAAGCGGCGGCATTGCCCTCCTGGACTGGGCGCAGCTGAAGGCGAAGGTCGCCGGCTGCACGGATTGCAAGCTGCGCGCGGGATGCAGCCAGACGGTGTTCGGCGTCGGCGACGAAAAGGCGCAGTGGATGCTGGTCGGCGAGGCGCCGGGTTCGGAGGAAGACCGGCTCGGCGAGCCCTTCGTCGGCCAGGCCGGCAAGCTGCTCGACAACATGCTCGCCGCGATTTCTCTCGGACGCGACAAGAATGTCTACATCGCCAACGTCCTGAAGTGCCGGCCGCCCGGCAATCGCAACCCGGAACCCGACGAGGTCGCGAAATGCTCGCCGCACCTGCTGCGGCAGATCGAATTGATCAAGCCGAAACTGATCCTCGCGATGGGACGCTTCGCCGCGCAGGCGCTGCTTGGCACCGATGCCACCATCGCCAGCCTGCGCGGCAAGGTGCACCGGTACGCGGGCGTACCCCTGATCGTCACCTACCATCCGGCTTACCTGCTGCGCAACCTGCCCGACAAGTCCAAGGCCTGGGCTGACCTGGTTTTTGCAAAGAAAACTATTTCCTAGTGGTGGCCGCTTTCGGTGCGTGCGAAGGCGAGCAGCTTGTCGATCTCTTCCGCGTGCGTGCGGCGGTTGTAGTGATACCAGCGCAGCACCATCGCCATGGTGCCCGCGACAAACAGGCCGAACAGCGCAATCACCCAGTAGATCGACAGGCCGAAGGCGAGGAGCAGTGAGTAAAGCGCGATCATCACCAGTATCGAGCTGTTTTCGTTGAAGTTCTGCACCGCGATTGAGCGGCCCGCGCCGACAAGGTGGTGGCCGCGATGCTGCAGCAGCGCGTTCATGGGCACGACGAAGAATCCCGCCAGTCCGCCGATCAGCACGATCAATGGCACCGCGAGCCAGACGTCGCGAACCACGTCCATCACGATCACGATCAGGCCCATGGCGATGCCCAGCGGGATTACCTTCACCGCGTGGTCCAGGCGCACCCACATCGAGGCCAGCACCGCGCCCAGCGCGATGCCGAAGGCACAGACGCCTTGCAGCATCGATGCGTCTGAAAGGTTATAGCCGAGCGAGGTGCTGGACCAGTCAATGACGATGAACTGCAGGGTCGCCCCGGCGCCCCAGAACAGCGTCGTCACCGCGAGCGAGATCTGGCCGAGCTTGTCGCGCCAGAGGCTGCCGACGCAGCGCGCGAAATCGCGCAGGGTGTCCAGCGGATGGGCCGGCAGGGGCTTCATTGCCACGCCGGTGCGCGGGATGTACAGGTTGAAGACCGCCGCAATGGCGTAGATCACGATGATGATCGCAATCGCGGCATCGGGCGGCGTGTCGATTCCCGTGTCGATGAACGGCAGGTCGAATCCGAGAAGCACGTCGGCGACGCCGGTCCGGATCAGCATGCCGCCGAGGACCACGCCGAGGATGATCGAGGTCACCGTCAGGCCTTCGATCCAGCCGTTGGCCATGACCAGCTTCGAGTGCGGCAGGTATTCGGTGAGGATGCCGTA
>JANYII010000036.1 GCA_025358705.1 Betaproteobacteria bacterium
CACGGCAGCTTCACGGGCACGCATGCCGGCCTGATGACGAACCCGACCGCGGTGTTCGACGTGGGCCTCGCTGGTGGCTTGGCGTATGCCAACCAGACCCGTACCAACAACGTGATCCGCTACGGCTCGCCGAAGTGGGGCGACATGTTTGAAGTCGTGGTTGCGTACTCGTCGCAGCCGTCGGCAGCGTCCACCACCCCCGGATTGTCGGGTGTCGTTGGCCAGCCGGCCAGCCAGGTGTCGTTCAACACCCAGAACGAATCGGACATCCGTTCGACGCTTCGCAAGGGTAACGCCTGGAACATGGCCCCGAGGCTGTGGGGTAAGAACTGGGAAGTCGGCTACAGCTACTGGCTGCAGCGCCCGGATCTCGCGCTTGGCGCGCCCAGCGCCACCGGCACGAACGGTGGCGTGGGAACCGGCGCGATCCTCGGTGCGACGAACGTGCTGAAGATGCGCGGCGACGCGCTCTATGGCTGGTACCAGTGGGGCGGTCTGCGCGCTGGCCTGGCGTGGAACAAGTCGAAAGCCGACTTGACCAACATTACCGGGGCTGCTTTCACTCCGACGGGGCAGGCGGTCGCTCTCGCGGCAGGTGCGACGGCCAGGATCACCAACCGGAGCGTCTGGGGTATCCCGATCAGCTACAACTGGGGCAACCACACGGTCTACGGCGACTTCTACCGCGCGCGTAGGGATACCGGGATGACCATTGCCGGTCTTGACACCAAGGCGAACTTCGTCGGCCTGACGTATGCGTACGACATGTCGAAGCGCACGACGGTTGCTCTGAGCTACAGCAAGATCACGAACGGCGCGAACGCCGGCTATAACCTGTTCACCGCTGCAGCTGTGGGCGGTTCGAGTACGGTTAACCCGCAAGGCGTAGCGGCTGGCGAAGATCCGCGCTTCATGGCGGTCACGCTGCAACACCGGTACTAAGCAACAGATTTCCGGGCTTCGGCCCGGTAGCAGTCCTGACGGGCGTCGCAAGACGCCCGTTTTTTTTGCCTGTACTACTCGTGTGATTGACGCGCCCTGGTCCGGGTTTCCCGGACCAGGGTTTGCGTCGCGACTTCGAGCGCACCGAACTGGCCCATGAAGTCCAGCCCGTTCGCGGCCTCGATCATGCGGCCCATGTCGGAGGACACCAGCCAGGCGTCGCCGCGCGGATTGCACTCGATCACGTACAGCTTGCCCGTAT
The DNA here is from genome assembly GCA_025358705.1 of Betaproteobacteria bacterium. Taxonomy (GTDB): domain Bacteria; phylum Pseudomonadota; class Gammaproteobacteria; order Burkholderiales; family SG8-39; genus RBG-16-66-20. The sequence goes on from JANYII010000036.1 coordinate 1,205, forward strand.
CCGCGTCCCGCACGATATCCGTTCCCAGCAGCGGCTGGTCGGGGAAGGCGGCATGCGCCTGCTCGGCCAGCGCGATTACGTCGATGTCGCGCGCGAGCCGGTAGACGGAGTCCGTCTTGTTTGAAACCACGGTGATGCCGCCTTTCGCCTTGAAGTCCCAGCGGGAGTGGAGCGGGACATAGCGGTGCGCGGCCTCGCAATGCCAGCACAGCAGCGCCCGGCCGAAGAAGGTCACCACGCGAAAATTCGACGGCCACATGCCGGTGTAAATGAAGCGCTGCGCGAGAAGCGGCGCCTTGCGCGCGGGATGGCCCTCCGCAAAACTCTCGGGGGGGCGGTGGCGCACGCGGCCCGCGCGCTTGATGAAGATCTCCGCTCCCTTGCGGCCGAGCGCCGGCTTTACGACCACGTAGGGACCCCATTGCTGAGGATCGAGCACCGTGTCCGGCGCAATCGCGGTCCAGTCCGGCACCGGCACGCCCAGCCGCGCGAGCATGCGGTACTGCTGATCCTTGGGAAATTCGTGGCCCTGGCAAACAGCCCCCGGCGGTGGCGCAAACCGCTTGATCGGCATCGGCGATACGGTCAGCGTTGGCGACCCCTGCTCGAATCGCGCGTCCGCCCAGTCCGTCTCCTTGGTATCGACCACGAAAGCGCGGATGTCCGGCGCCCTCTCGCCGACCTGTCGCGCGATCGCCTCGAAGTCAGCGCGGTCCTGCTTGGTCCTCTGGTGCACCAGGATGAGGTTCAACGAAGTCTTGAAGGCTGCGTGAGAGAGATGCCGGGCAGTGGGAAATAACGGAAATATGGTACAAAGTCCAACACGTCCCCGGCAGCGCCCTCCCCAAGCGGTGGCAAGGTTACGTTGACCTCACCACAAGCAATACAACAAGCAACCGCAGCATACGCACGCCGCGACTGGAAGGAGGCGGAACGGCTATGCCGGCGGCTGCTCATTGAGAAGGCCGATCACTTTGACGCGCTGACGTTGCTCGGCATTATCGCAGCACAAACGCAACGCATGCAGGAAGCCGCGGACCTGTTTGGGCGAGCGGTAGCCGCGAATCCAGGCGACGCGTTCGCGCACATCAAGCGTGGCAATGCGCTGGAAGAACTGAAGCGACTGGACAAGGCGCTGGCCAGCTACGAACAGGCCGCCAGGATCGAGCCAGGCCTGGCCGAGGCTCACTGCAATCGCGGCAATGTGTTGAAAGAACTTGGGCGGCTGGACGAGGCACTGGCCGGCTACGAGCACGCGATCAAACTCGAGCCTGGCTATGCGGAGGCCTACAGCAATCGCGGTACCGTGCTGCAAGAACTCAGGCGCATCGACGAGGCGCTGGCCAGCTACGACAGGGCCATCAGGCTCGAGCCCGGCAATCCCCACACTTACTACAATTCCGGGACCGCGCTGCATGCGCTGAAGAAACTCGACGAGGCGATTGTCAGGTACGACCAGGCCATTGAGCTCGCGCCCGACTACGCGGTCGCTTTCAACAATCGCGGCAATGCGCTGAAGGAACTTGGCCGGCTGGAAGAGGCGCTGCTCAGTTTCGAGCGGGCCATCACGCTCCAGCCTGGCAATGCGGAGGCGTACAGCAATCGCGGCAATGCGCTGGAAGAATTGAAACGACCGGACGAAGCGCTGGCCAGCTACGAACAGGCCATGCGGCTGGCGCCGGGTCTTGAATATCTGCGTGGAGCATGGCTGCATGCCAAGGCGATGCTCTGCGACTGGGAGGGCGTGGAAAATCATGTCGCCGGACTGCTGGCAAGCATCGAAAATGGAGAAAAGGCCTCGCTCCCGTTTGCCGTGCTCGCGTTTACCAGTTCTTTGCGATTGCAGAAATTGGCAACCGAGACCTGGGTAAATGACACGCACCCGCTTCGCGCCGGGCTCCCAGCCATCCCCAAGCGCCCCGGACGCGGGAAGATCCGCGTTGGCTACTTTTCTGCCGACTTCCATGACCACGCCACCATGTATTTGATGGCGGGATTGTTCGAGCGGCATGACAGGGAAAAATTCGAGATTTTCGCCTTTTCCTTCGGACCGGACAGGAATGACGGGATGCGCAAGAGGGTTGTTGCGGCGGTTGACGAGTTCATCGATATTCGCAGCCAGTCCGACAAGGATGTGGCGCAGCGGTCCAGGCAAATGGAAATCGACATTGCCGTTGACCTGAAAGGCTTCACGCAGGACAGCAGGGCCGGCATCTTTGCCCATGGAGCCGCGCCGCTGCAAGTCAGCTATCTCGGATATCCCGGCACGATGGCGGCCGGCTACATTGACTACCTGATTGCGGACAAAACGCTGATCCCGGAGGAAAGCGAGGAGCACTATTCCGAAAGGATTGCCTATCTGCCCGGCAGCTATCAAGTCAACGACGCCAGCCGGCGCATTGCCGACAAAGTATTTTCCCGCGCTGAACTGGGTTTGCCCGAAACGGGTTTCGTATTCTGCTGTTTCAACAACAGCTACAAGATCGGGCCCGGTACCTTTGATGTCTGGATGCGCATGCTCAAGCGTGTGGAAGGCAGCGTGCTATGGCTTCTTCAAGACAACGCCACTGCGGCGAACAACCTCCGCAAGGAGGCGGTACGGCGAGGCATCGCCGCGGAGCGCCTGGTTTTTGCCATGCGGCTGCCGCAGGCAGAGCACCTGGCAAGGCACCGTGCAGCCGACTTGTGCGTTGACACGCTTCCCTACTGCGCGCACACCACTGCGAGCGATGCGCTCTGGGCAGGCCTGCCCGTGTTGACGTGTACCGCCGAATCCTTCGCCAGCAGGGTGGCGGCGAGTCTGCTAAATGCCATCGATCTGCCGGAGCTGATTGCGACGACCGAGGACGAATACGAGGCGCTGGCGATCGAGCTCGCCGCGCATCCGGAGCGACTCGGGGAAATCAGGAAAAAACTGGAGCGAAATCGCTTGATTGCCCCCTTGTTTGATACCGGGCTGTTCGCCAGGCACATCGAGGCTGCATTTGCGCAGATGTACGAGAACTATCAAGCAGGCCTTCCGCCAGGCCGGGTTTTCGTGACGTGATGACGCGATGCGGCTGCCGGCATGACTGGCCCGGCAAAAAATGAACTACAACATTTGCCTCATCCAGCCTGATGGCTACCTTCACTCGGCTGCATTCACGGAGCTGGCGGAGCTGGTCGGCTATGGCCTGGAAGACCTGGGGCATTCGGTTGCCATCAGCCAGAACAGGTTTTCTCCGGGCGCGACAAACATGATTATCGGCTGCCATCTTCTTGATCCGGCCCTCATCGATCAAGTGCCGAAACAGAGCATCGTCATAAATACGGAACAGATATTCAATGACAAGACGGAGTGGAACAGCAACATATTCAAATGGACGTCCAGCTTTGAAACCTGGGATTACTCCGAGAGAAACGTAGTCAAGCTGCTGGAGATTGGCGCCCGGAATCCAAAGCTGTTGCGGCTGGGATTCCATGAGAAGCTTGCAAGAATTCGGAAGTCCGATTCCCAGGATATCGATGTTCTTTTCTACGGCTCAATCGGCGATCGCAGGCAAAAGGTAATTGATGCCTTGAAGGCGGCGGGGTGCCAGGTTCATGCCGTGTTCGGGGTATACGGAGCCGAGCGCGACAAGCTGATCGCCAGGTCCAGGGTGGTACTGAACATGCACCACTACGAGTCCAAGATTTTCGAGATTGTCAGGGTGTTTTATCTCATGACCAACTCGAAAGCCGTTGTCGGCGAGGTCGGAGAAAGCACTGAAATCGATCCGCACTATGCTGAAGGGATTTTCCGGTCTCGCTATGAGGATCTCGTGAAGTCTTGCAAACTGGTAATCGATGACGATAAGCTGCGTGTTGAACTTGAATCGAAGGCATTGAGAACAATTCAATTGCGGCCGCAGGGCAAGCTGCTTGAGCCGCTCTTGGGGTAGTCGCCGACATGTCCGGAATCGATGCTTTTATCCTTCACCTTGACCGTGCCTTGCGCACGGTGACGGGCGTGCATCGCGCCGGGCGCGCGTCACCCGCGGGCGGCCTGGAAGAGGGGGCGCTCGACGCCCCGTCTCGTGCAGAAGCTGCCGCGCTTATGAGAGTCAACCACGTGGGCGAGGTCTGCGCCCAGGCACTCTATCAAGGCCAGGTGCTGACTGCCCGGGAGCCGGGCAATCGGCTGGCGCTGGCGCAGGCGGCGCTGGAAGAGCAGGACCACCTGGCGTGGAGCGGCGAGCGCATCGACGAACTCAACGGGCACCCGAGCCTGCTCAATCCGCTCTGGTACGGCGGGGCGCTTGCCGTGGGTGTGGCTGCGGGCATGCTTGGCGATCGATGGAGCCTGGCATTCCTCGCGGAAACCGAGCACCAGGTCGAAGAGCATCTGTCTGGGCACCTCGAGCGACTGCCAGCGGAGGACCGTAAGACCCGGGCGGTAGTCGAGGCAATGCGCGGCGACGAGGCCAGGCACCGCGACAGCGCGATCTCGCTGGGTGCCGCGGAACTGCCCGGACCGGTGAAGCTCGCCATGCGCGCGATGGCAAAAATCATGACCACGATCGCCTACCGCTTTTGACCTACTTCCCGTGAGCGTATTGCAGATATTCATCGGCTACGACCCGAAGGAAGCGGCGGCCTACCACACGCTCGCGCATTCCATCCAGCGGCATTCGTCGATTCCGGTGACGATCGCGCCGCTGATGCAGTCGCAGCTCAAGGGCATCTACACCCGGGCACGCGGCCCCACCGAATCGACGGAGTTCAGCCTGACGCGATTTCTCGTGCCGTCGCTGTCGCAGTTCCGCGGCTGGTCGCTGTTCATGGACTGCGACATGCTGTGCCGTGCCGACGTGGCGGAACTCGCGGCATTGACGGAGGTTTCCGTGGACAAGGCCGTGCTCGTCTGCAAGCACGACTATGTGCCGAAGACCGAGCGGAAATTTCTCGGCCAGGTGCAGACCCGGTATCCGCGAAAGAACTGGTCAAGCCTGATGCTGTTCAACAACGCGCGCTGCACGGCGCTGACGCCCGGATACGTCAACGGCGCGAGCGGGCTGGAGTTGCACCGCTTCGCATGGACCGGGGATGCGCTGATCGGGGATTTGCCGCTCGAATGGAACTGGCTGGTCGGGGAGTACGACCGCAATTCCGGGGCGAAGATCGTGCATTACACGCTGGGCGGTCCGTATTTCGACGGTTACCGCGATTGCGACTACGCCGAAGAATGGTTCGAGGAAAACCGGCGCATGAATTTTTCCGCCAAGCCGGTTCGCGCCTAATCAATCCTCGACGATCTCGAAGTCCTTCGTGATTTCCGCGGTCTTGGCGAGGATCGCCGTGGCGGAACAATACTTCTCATGCGTGAGGCGCACCGCCTGCTCGACGAGGTTGCGCTTGAGATTCTTGCCGCGCACGACGAAGTGATAGTGGATTTTCACGAACACCTTGGGATCGGTGGCCGCCCGTTCGGCTTGCAGCGAGACCTCGCAGCCCGTGATCTGCTGGCCGCTCTTTTTCAGGATCACCACCACGTCGTAAGCAGTGCATCCGCCGGCACCTGCCAGGACCACCTCCATCGGCCGCGGCGCGAGATTCCGCCCGCCACCATCGGGGGCGCCATCCATGCTCACCAGGTGGCCGCTCCCGGTCTCGGCGACGAAGGTCATGCCGTCGCCCCAGCGAACTATGCAGTCCATTCAATCCTCACCTTTAAAGGCATGATTTTAATGTCTTTAAATGGGCGCTAGCGGAGTGTTGCATTGCAGCAATCCTTTTGGCATAATGCAGCTGTCTCCTCCATCCTCCTCCAATAGGTGGATTTGGCGCAATCTCAACAGGTTGCGCCATTTTTTTGATAAGATTCGCGCCTTTTCTCAGACAGCGACGTGATGAAGACATTTAGCGCCAAGGCCGAGGACGTGGTTCACGGCTGGTTTGTGGTGGATGCCCAGAACAAGGTGCTCGGACGCCTCGCGTCCCAGATCGCCATGCGCCTGCGCGGCAAGCACAAGCCGGAATACACGCCCCATGTCGACACCGGCGATTTCATCGTCGTGCTGAATGCGGCCAAGATCCGCGTTACCGGCCGCAAAGTCCTCGGCAAGAAGTATTACCGGCACACGACGTTCCCGGGTGGCATCAAGGAAACCGATTTTGGCAAGCTGCACGCGCGTTTTCCGGACCGCGCCCTGCAACGCGCGGTGAAGGGCATGCTGCCCAAGGGTCCGCTTGGCTATGCGATGCTGAGAAAACTGAAAATTTACGCCGACGGCAAGCATCCGCACACGGCGCAGCAGCCCAAGGTACTGGAGATCTGACATGGTTGGCGACTACTACTACGGCACGGGCCGGCGCAAGAGTTCGGTGGCGCGTGTGTTCCTGAAACCGGGCAAGGGCGGATTCATCGTGAACGGCAAGCCGGTTGACGTGTTCTTCGCGCGCGAGACCGGGCGCATGATCGTGCGCCAGCCGCTCGAGCTCACCAAGAACCTCGCGACCTTCGACATCAAGGTGAACGTGCACGGCGGCGGCGAGAACGGCCAGGCCGGCGCGGTGCGCCATGGCCTTGCACGCGCCCTCATCGAATTTGACGCTACCGTCAAACCGACGCTCAGCGCGGCGGGTCTCGTGACCCGCGATGCGCGGGAAGTGGAGCGAAAAAAGGTCGGCTTGCACAAGGCGCGGCGGCGCAAGCAATACTCGAAACGCTGACATCGGGACCCGGCTGGTAAGGCGGGGAAACACAGAGAAAAAAAGCCGCCTTCGGGCGGCTTTTTGTTTCAGGAAGGCAAAGCAGATGATCAAAGCTGGAATTGTTGGAGGTACCGGGTACACGGGAATCGAACTCCTGCGGCTGCTGTCGCAGCACCCGCAGGTCGAGCTCACGGCAATCACATCGCGCCAGGAAGCGGGCAAAGCGGTGAGTGCGATGTTCCCGAGCCTGCGAGGCCGCGTGTCGCTCGCGTTTTCCCATCCCGACAAGGCGCCGCTCGCCGGATGCGACGTCGTGTTCTTTGCCACGCCCAATGGCGTGGCCATGGGCGAGGCGCGCGCGCTGGTCGATGCCGGCGTGCGCATCGTCGACATTTCCGCCGACTTCCGCATCAAGGATGTCGCCGAATGGGAGCGCTGGTACAAGGTGAAGCACGCCGCCCCGGAGCTGGTGGCGCAGGCCGTCTACGGCCTTTGCGAGGTGAACCGCGACCAGATTCGCGGCGCGCGGCTGGTGGCGAACCCGGGCTGCTATCCCACCGCCGTGCAACTCGGCCTGCTGCCGCTGATAGAGGCCGGCGCGGTGGATTTCGATCACCTGATCGCGGATGCGAAATCGGGCGTGTCGGGCGCTGGCCGCAAGCTGGAACAAAACCTGATGTATGCCGAAGCGTCGGATAACTTCGCGGCCTACGGCGTTGGCGGCCACAGGCACTGGCCGGAGATCCGCCAGGGCCTTGCCCAGGCCGCGGGACGCGAAGTGGGCCTGGTGTTCATTCCGCACCTGACCCCGATGATCAGGGGCATACACGCGACCCTGTATGGGCGCATTACGAAGGAAATGGACTTTCAGGCGCTATTTGAGGCGCGCTACGCGAAGGAACCCTTCGTCGATGTCATGCCGGCCGGCAGCCATCCGGATACGCGCTCGACGCGTGCGGCGAACGTCTGCCGCATCGCGGTGCATCGGCCGCCTGAGCACGGCGGGACGCAAGGGCAGCGTCGCGACACGCTTGTCGTGCTTTCGGTGATCGACAATCTCATGAAAGGCGCCTCTGGCCAGGCGGTGCAGAACATGAACCTGATGTTCGGCTTGCCTGAGATCGCGGGCCTCGAACAGGCGGCGGTGGTGCCGTAGCGGCGTCGCGATGGCCAAGCGCTTCTCGAAGCTGCGCCAGAGATTCGGTATCGCCGCGCCGAAAGTGTCGGTGCGTACGCAGTTTCCGTGGTATCTGCGCTGGCTCGGCATCGCGGTAATGCTTGCGTTCTCGGCCGCGCTGGCACTCTGGATGTACGACGCTGGCCGGCGCTTCGCCGGATTCGACCGCAGCGAGGTCGAGCAGGAGCTCTCGGCCGCGCGCAGCGAGTTGGGCAAGACGCGCACCGAACTCGAGCGCCTGGGCGCGATCGCCAACGCCGCCGACAGCAAGGTGTCGATCGAACGTACCGCGCAACAGAAGCTGGCGCAGCAGGCGCGCGTCCTGGAACAGGAGAACGCCCGCCTGCGCGAGGAACTCGCCATCTTCGAGAGCATGCTGTCCGCGGACACAGCCAGCGCGGCGCCGCTTTCCGTGCTGCGCTTCAAGGTGGAACCCGACTTGCTGCCAGGGGAATTCCGCTACCGGGTGCTGCTGCTCGCCTCGGGGCCGCGCCGGGGGAAGGATTTCCAGGGGCGTCTGGAACTGGTGGTCAGTCTGACGGAGGGCGGCCGCAGTGCTATGATCACGGTACCGGGGCAAGGGCAATCGGATAACGCCGCCTTCCGCTTGGGATTCAAGCACTTCCAGCGGGTTGACGGCACATTCCGGGTGGACCCAAAGTCCAGGGTCGTGAGCGTGCAGTTGCGCGTCTACGAGACCGGATCGGCGGAACCTAAAGTGATCCGAAGCGTAACGCTGGGTTGAACAGGGGGCAAACATGTTTCGCAGAGAAAGCAAGCCGCAGAACCGCATCGACAGCCTGATCGGTGCCACTACGCGCATCGAGGGCAATGTCTTTTTCAGCGGCGGCCTGCGCGTGGACGGCGCGGTGCGCGGCAATGTCGCGGGCCTGCCTGACCAGCCGGCAACGCTGGTGGTATCGGAGCAGGCGCGCATCGACGGCGAGGTGCAGGCCGCCCACGTGGTGGTTAACGGCACGATCAACGGGCCGGTGGACGCGCGCGAGACGCTCGAACTTCAGGCCGGATCGCGTGTCAGAGGTGACATACACTATAAAAGCATCGAGATTCAGCAGGGCGCGGTGATCGAAGGGCGGCTGGTGCATCACAGCGTCGAAGTCAGCAAGGCAGTGGAACTGAAGATCGCGAAGTAGGGCTACAGGAGTACCTCATGAATGCAGTGACTGAAAAAGCAGTTTCCGACGCAGTTGCCGAGTTACCGGCCCCGCTGATCTTTTCAGACAGCGCTGCGAGCAAGGTGAAGCAACTGATCGAAGAGGAAGGCAACCCGGGACTCAAGCTGCGCGTGTTCGTCACGGGCGGCGGCTGCTCGGGATTCCAGTACGGCTTCACCTTCGACGAAGTGCAGAACGAAGACGACTCCGTCATGGAGAAGGACGGCGTCAAGCTGCTCATCGACCCGATGAGCTACCAGTACCTGACGGGCGCCGAGATCGACTACACCGAAGGCCTGGAAGGCGCGCAGTTCGTGATCAAGAATCCGAACGCGACCTCCACCTGCGGCTGCGGCTCCTCGTTCTCCGCCTAAGAGGGGGTAACGGGGGAACCTGGGTTCCCCTGTTCCGAGCCTAGCCGGGGTAGATCGCTCCCAGCACGCGCGCGCCGCGCGCGCCGGTGACTGAAGGCAGACTTCCCGTTTTTCCGTCCAGGGCCTGCTTCGCGAGCCATGCGAATGCGGACGCTTCCACAAGCTGCGGATTGATACCGTGGCGCTCGCTGGTCTCCAGTGCCGCGGGTGAGGTGATTTCCGCAAGACGGCGCATCAGGGCATCGTTTTTCGCACCACCGCCGCAGACGATCAGGCGCCGCGCGCCGGGGCAATGCCGGGCGATGGCGCTGGCGAGGCTGCGCGCCGTCAGTTCCAACAGCGTGGCTTGTACTGCCTGCGCATTCTCATCGCCAGTCAGGCACTGACGCAGCCACGACTCATTGAACAGGTCCCGGCCGGTACTCTTGGGTGGCGCAGCCGCGAAATAGGGATCCCGCAGCATCCGATCCAGCAGTTCGGGAATCACCCGCCCGGCGGCGGCCCAACTGCCGCGGTCGTCGTGGAGCGCTCCCAGATGCCGCGAGGCCCAAAGGTCGAGCAGGCAGTTCCCAGGGCCACTGTCGAAGCCGGTCACGCTGCCTTCGCAGGGCAGGTACGTCAGGTTGGCGATGCCGCCCAGATTGATCGCAACACGGTCCTCCGCAGCGTTTGCAAACATCGTGGCGTGAAAGGCGGGGACGAGCGGCGCACCTTGACCGCCCGCAGCGACATCGCGGCTGCGGAAATCAGCCACCACGCATAGGCCCGTGAGTTCCGCCAGCAGCGCGGCGTTGCCGATCTGCGTGGTGTAACCGCGCGCGGGCCGGTGGCGCACGGTCTGGCCGTGACAGCCGATGGCGCGCACCTGTGATTTCGGTGTATTCGACCCGGCAAGAACTTCGGCCACCGCGGCGGCATATTTCGCGGCAAGTTCGTTTCCGGCGAGCGCGGCACGCTCGATTTCGTCCGCTCCGGGTGTATTCAGCGCGAGCAACTCGCGCCGCAGCGCGGCATCAAATGGAACACTGGCATTTGCGAGCAACCTCGGCTTGCTGCCGTCGAATTCCGCCAGTACCGCATCGACCCCGTCGAGGCTGGTACCCGACATCAGGCCGACAAAGATTTCCCGCGTCACTCTAGCGCGGCGACCTGGCCGTTCGCGAGCAGATCGAGTTGCGCCGCCAGTTCCCGCGAGCGGGCGCGGAAGGCGTCCATTTCGTGCTGCGCGACCGGCGTGCCTGCCGGCAGGGGTACCGACAGCGGATTGCGTGCGGCGCCCGCGACACGGAATTCGTAGTGCAGGTGGGGCCCCGTCGCCCAGCCGGTCTGGCCGACAAGGCCAACCATGTCGCCCTGCGCGACACGCGCGCCGGTACGTATGCCTCGCCCGAGGGCTTTCAGGTGCGCATAGAAGGTGGAGATCCTGCTGTCATGGCGCACGACCACCAGGTTGCCGTAGCCGCCCTGCCGGCCGGCGAATTCGACGACACCATCGCCGACCGCGCGCACGCGCGTTCCCGCGGGTGCCGCATAGTCGACTCCCTGGTGCGCGCGCCAGGCCTTGTGCAGCGGGTGCATGCGCATGCCGAATCCGGAACTGACGCGCGAGAGCTCCAGCGGCGAGCGCAGCAGCGCCTTGCGCATGTTCTTGCCGTCAGGGGCGTAGTAATTGTCGGCGTAGCGCAGCGCGCGATACCTGCGGCCCTGGTTGGTGAACTCGGCGGCCAGCACGCGGCCCGAGCGCAGCGGCCGGCCATCCAGCGAATGCATCTCGTAGAGAACCGAAAAACGGTCTCCCTGGCGCAATTCACGGAGGAAGTCGATATCGCTGCCGAACATGTCGGCAAGCTGGATCGCGACGGCATCCGGAATGCCGGCGGCATCTGTGGCCGCGAAGAGGGAGGAACGGATCACCGCCGACTTCAACACGCTGCGCGTCACGATCTGCGCGCGCTGCTCGCTTGCGACCAGGCTCTGGCCCACGCGCTCGATCCTGACGGCCATATCGCGTCCGGTGGGGAAGCCCAGCCATACGAGCTCGCCGTCATGGCCTTTGCCGGCGCGAACTTCGGCCGTGACGATGGTGCCGGCGCGCAGCAGCTGCAGCGAGCGGTGTCGCAGCAGCTGCTGGATATCGGCCTCATTGATGGCGAGGCGCGCCAACAGGCCCTGATAGGTGTCGCCGCGCTGCAAGCGGTCCTCGCGCACAAAGGTGGCTGGCGCCGGCAGCAGCGAGTCCTCCAGGCGGATCGCGACCGGCTCGATCACGGCCGCTTTTGCGAGCAGCAGTTCGGCGTCGGTGGAGGGCACGATCGTGGCGACAGCGGCGACTGTGCCCGATAGGGCGAACACCGCCAGCAGCGCGACGCGCCTGAGCGAACCCAGTGGTCTCCCAACCTCCTGCACGTCCATCCCCATGGATCGGCTAGAATCCCTTGTTATTCAGATACCTGGGAAGTGTAGCACGCATGACGGACGTTACTGAGGCGCTGGCGCGGATCAAGCGCGGCTGCGACGAGTTGATCGTCGAGGAAGAACTAATCGGGAAACTCAAGACCGGGCGCCCGCTCAGGATCAAGCTCGGCCTCGATCCAACAGCGCCCGACCTGCACCTCGGCCACACCGTGGTGATCAACAAGCTGCGCCATTTCCAGGACCTGGGCCACCAGATCCAGTTCCTGATCGGCGATTTCACCGGCATGATCGGCGACCCGACCGGCAAGAACCAGACGCGCCCGCCGCTGTCGCGCGAGCAGATCCTCGAGAACGCCAAGAGCTACCGCGCGCAGATGTCGAAGATCCTCGACGCCGAAAAGACGCAAGTGATGTTCAACTCGGAATGGTCGGACAAGCTGGGCGCCGAGGGCATGATCCGGCTCGCCTCGCGCTATACCGTGGCGCGGCTGCTGGAACGCGACGATTTTTCCAAGCGCTACAAGGCGGGCCAGCCGATCTCGATGCACGAGCTGCTCTACCCGCTGATGCAGGGCTACGACTCGGTGGCGATGAAGGCCGACGTCGAGCTGGGCGGCACCGACCAGAAGTTCAACCTGCTGGTTGGCCGGGAACTGCAGAAATCCTTCGGCCAGGAGCAGCAGTGCATCCTGACCATGCCGTTGCTGGAGGGTACCGATGGCGTGGAGAAAATGTCCAAGTCGCTCGGCAACTACATCGGCATCGCCGAACCCGCTCCGGAAATCTTCGGCAAGCTGATGCGCATCTCGGACGAACTCATGTGGCGCTACATGGAGTTGCTTTCCTTCCGGGACATGAAGTCGATCCTGGCGACGAAGGCCGAGGTGGCAGGCGGCGCGAACCCGCGCGAGGCGAAGTTCGAATTCGCGAAGGAGATCGTCGAGCGTTTCCACGGCAAGGCAGCCGCCGAGGCCGCTGGCCAGGATTTCAACGCTCGTTTCAGGGATCGCGCGCTGCCGACGGATATTCCGGAACAGAGCCTGAAGGCGCCGCCCGGCGGCCTGGTCTCCACGCAGGTCCTGAAACTGGCGGGCCTGGTAAGCAGCGCATCGGAAGCGGACCGTCTCATTACGCAAGGCGGCGTGAAGATCAACGGCGAGCGTCTTTCAGATCGAAAGATGATGTTTGCAGCGGGGGAGACCTACCTCGTCCAGGTTGGCAAGCTGAAGATTTCCCGAATCAAGATCACGTGAGCGCCGCCGGGCATGGCGTTTGATTTCGATGCACCGGTGGAGCGTCGCGGCACGTGGAGCACGCGCTGGGAGCGGTATCCGGCCGGCGTGATTCCGCTCTGGGTGGCGGACACCGATTTCCGCGCGCCGCCCCCGGTACTCGAGGCCATGCAGCGGCGCATCGCGCACGGCATTTTCGGCTACAACGTGCCGCCTGCTGCATTGCGCGATGCGGTGATCGAGCGCATGCAGCGCCTGTACGGATGGCGGGTCGAGCCCGATTGGGTGGTATTCGTGTCCGGCATCGTGCCTGGATTGCACCTCGCCGCGCGCCACCTTACGCGGCCGGACCAGCATGCGTTGGTGCCGACGCCGGTTTATCACCACCTCAAGCGCTCGCTGGTACTCGCGAATCGCGAGCACACCGATGTGCCGCTGGTGCTGTCGAAGGGCCGATGGGTATGGGACGAAGATTTCCTCGCTGCTGCCGTCAAGCCGAACTCGCGCCTGCTGTTCCTCTGCAATCCGCAGAATCCGGGCGGCACGATATTCACGCGTGGCGAGTTGCTGCGGCTTTCGGTTTTTGCGCAGAAGCATGACCTGGTGATCTGCTCGGACGAGATCCATGCCGACATCCTCATGGACGAGGGCAAGCCGCACGTGCCGATTGCGAGCGTTTCCCCCGAGGCATCCCGCCGCACCGTCACGCTGATCTCGCCCAACAAGGCGTTCGGCTTTCCGGGCGCGGGCTGCGCCTTCGCCATCATCGAGGACGCGGAACTGCGGCGCGCATTCTCCAGCGACCATCACGCCACCGTCCACGATCCCTCGGTGTTCGGCTACGAAGCTTCGCTTGCCGCGTACCGCGAATGCGGCGGGTGGCTTGAAGAACAGCTCGTGTACTTGCGCGCGAACCGCGACCTGGTGGAGCGGGAGGTCGCGGCGATGCCGGGACTCAGGATGGCGCACGTCGAAGCGACGTATCTCGCGTGGATCGACGCGACAGGACTGGGCGTCGCGGATCCCTTTGATCATTTCCTGAAGAACGGGGTGGCGCTTTCGCCTGGTGCGCAATTCGGTGCGCCGGGATTCGTGCGGTTGAATTTCGGCACGCAAAGATCCGTGCTCGAGCAGGCCCTGAAAAGAATCAGCTCCGCATCCAGGCAGAGCCCCAGAGGTTGAGGGTGCGCTGTTCGTGCGGCCAGGTGCGGAATGCCGCTTCCCTCGGCATCAGTTCCAGTTCGGCCGAGAATTCGACCTTGTGCCCGTCCGGGTCCTCGATCATGAAGAACAGGTTGTTGCCCGGTCCGTGGCGCCCCGGACCCCACCAGAGCGGAATCCGCAGGCTTGCCATGCGGTCGCCCCAGTCGCGGATGTCGTTCCAGCTGCTGGTTTCGTAGCAATGGTGGTCCGGGCGCGACTCGGGAGCGCGGAATGTCGCGAAGCTGTGGTGCTCGGGATCCGAGCGCAGGAACACGGCGGAAATTTCATCGTTTTCCAGCACGCGATCGGATTCGCTCGCGCCGAGGGTGTCGCGGTAGAAGGCCAGCATCTCGGGCACGCGCGCGCTCGCGCAGACGAAATGCTGCAGCCGTCCCGCCAACGCACTTTGGATTCCGGACACTCGTACCGGAATGCCGAAGACGACGCGCCTATCGTCCGGATCGGCAACGGCGAAGGCGCCTTGCGCAAAAAGTGGCGAAGGCGAAGGCTCGCGCGCGACGCCCAGGCGCTCCAGGGCGGCGGCGTAGCCGGCAAGTTGCGCCGCGTCGCGCATCGCGAGGGCGAAGTAGGGCACCGACCCGCTCGTGCCGCTGCCGACGACCAGGCGCCGGCCGTGTCCCTGCACCAGCCATTCGCCATTGGAGAGCGCCTCGACGCGGTCTCCCAGCAGTTCGCCGTAGAAACGCGCGAGCCGTTCCGGCTCCCGGGTGTCGCGCCGCAGGTGATGCAGCCTTGCGGGCCACAGGGGAGCATTCATTGGTCCTGCCTGCCCGGAGCAAGGCCCGCCGCCGCGTCCAGGATGCGGGCCAGGTGCGGGTCGTTCACGCCCAGCGCCAGCATGTGCTCCAGCGTGTTGCGGATGTAGTCCACGCAGCGCCCGCGCTCGCCGATGCCCTGCGCCACCAGCCGCGCGCGGCCATGCAGGTCGAGTTCGCGCACAAACTGCCGGTGCGTGGCATCGGCAACGAAAGCCAGCGCGCGGATGCGGCGCTTCGGTCCCACGGTCACCTGCACCATGGTTGGCAAGTAGACGTTGTTCAACATCTCCCGTTTCCACAACGCGCCAAGCACCCGGCGCACGCGTGCCGCCGGCACGCGAAACGCAATTCCCCAGCATGAACCGCCGCGGCACAGTCCCATCACCAGGCCCGGTTTCTCTGGAGTGCCGCGGTAACGGCTGGACAGGATGCACATCGCCCGGTGGTAGCCGCGCAACAAGCCGGTTTTCTGTTCCGAGGGACGGAAACCTGGCGCCCACATGAGCGACCCATAGCCGAATATCCAGAGATCGCCCGGCGGCTTGCGTTCGAGAAACTGTGCGATCTCCATCCGGCCGGATTATAGAATGCGCTGATGGGAGAGAAGCGGGCGGAGATTCGCAGGGCGCCGATCGTCGGGCGCTACACGCAGGATGAACTGGCGCTCGCGTCGCGCAACAGCGGCATGCCGCTGGAAGCCCTGCGCTACGATCTCACGCCCGCCGGATTGCACTACCTGCTGATCCACTTCGATATACCGGCCACGGACGCGGCGACCTGGCAGCTGCGGATCGAGGGCCTGGTATCCAAGCCGAAGGCGTACAGCCTCGCCGATCTCCGGCGCATGCCCGCCAGCACGGTGCGCGTCACCATGGAGTGCGCCGGCAACGGCCGCGGCCAGACCTCGCCGCGCTACCCGTCCATGCCCTGGCTGGAAGAGGGCGTCTCGACCGCGGAGTGGACGGGCGTGCCGCTTTCGATTTTGCTCGAGGAAATAAAAGTGAAGGAATCGGCGCAGGAGATCGTGTTCCACGGGGCCGACCGCGGCCTCGACCGCGGCATCGAGCACACGTTTTCGCGCAGCCTCATCCCCTCGGAGGCGATGCGCGACGGCGTCCTGGTTGCCTATGCGATGAACGGTGAGCCGCTCCCGCCGCAGCACGGGGCGCCTCTGCGCCTGGTGGTGCCGGACTGGTACGGCATGGCGAGCGTGAAGTGGCTCGAGCGCATCGAGGCGATCGATCACGCCTTCGATGGCGTACAGCAGATGGGCAGCTACCACTTCCGCTCCGTCCCGGGCGAGAAGGGCGTGCCCTGCACGCGCATGCGCGTGAACAGCCTGATGGCGCCGCCGGGAATTCCCGATTACTACGGCCGCAGGCGCAACGTGGATGCCGGACGGGCGGAGATACTCGGGCGCGCCTGGTCGGGCAACGCGCCCATCAGGCGTGTCGAATTCGCGGCGGATGGAGCCTGGCAGGATGCGGTACTTGATGTCGCCGCGGGCGCGCATGCCTGGAGGCGCTGGACTGTCCGTTGGAATGCGGTGCGTGGCGCACACGAACTGCGCTGCCGGGCCACGGATGAAACAGGCGCCGTGCAGCCGCTCGATCCGCCCTGGGATGTGACAGGATTCGGCAATAATGCCGCACAACGCGTAGAGGTTTCGGTGAGATGAAACGCATTGATAACGACTCATGGCCTGATGCGATTTACAAGACGCTCAAGGACGCCGGCGTGCGACAGGTCGGCTACGTGCCCGATGCGGGCCACAAGCGCCTCATCGAGCTGTGCCTCGCCGACAAGGAGATGCGTGCCGTAGTGCTCAGCACCGAAGAGGAGGGCATCGGCCTCGCGGCCGGCGCCTGGCTAGGTGGCGTGCGCGGCGCGCTGCTGATGCAGTCGAGCGGCGTCGGCAACTGCATCAATGCGCTGGGCATGACGCGCGAATGCCGCTTTCCGCTGCTGATGGTGATCACGATGCGCGGCCAGAAAGGCGAATTCAACCCGTGGCAGGTACCAATGGGGCAGGCGACGCCCGCCGTGCTTGAAGCCATGGACGTGGTGGTGCAGGAAGCGAACAGCGCCGAAGAGATTGCGCCGACAGTAGACGCCGCAGCCCGCCTCGCCTTCGGCAGCTACCAGGCGGTGGCGGTGCTGATCTCGCAGGCCGTGATCGGCATCAAGAGCTTTCAGGAACAAGCGGCTCGATGAGCCGCTTGTTGAACGGACCAGGCCGCCGATGAAAACGACGCTGCATCGCAGGAAGGTTGTGGAAATTCTTCTGGAAAACAGGAAAGACCTTTTAGTCGTGGCGGGCCTGGGGTCGACTGCCTGGGACATCACCGCGGCAGGCGATTCGCCCCTCAATTTCCCATTGTGGGGCGCGATGGGCAACGCGGCGATGATTGGACTGGGGCTCGCGCTCGCGCAGCCGAGGCGGCGTGTGCTGGTTCTCACCGGCGACGGCGAAATGCTCATGGGGCTGGGGTCGCTCGCCACCATCGGCGTGCAGAAGCCGCGCAATCTTTCCGTCGTGGTCATCGACAACGAGCGCTATGGCGAGACCGGCATGCAGGCGACGCACACGGCGGCAGGTGTGGATCTCGCCAAAGTGGCGCAGGGCTGCGGCTTCAAAGTGGCCAGGCAGGTCCGCAGCGGCGCCCAGCTCGCGGCGCTTAGGACCGCCATCCACCGGGGGACGGGACCGCTCTTCGCCCAGGTGAAGGTGATCGCTGAGAAGATTCCACTGGTCCTTCCGCCGCGCGACGGAGGAATCCTTAAGTCACGGTTTAGAAAGGCTTTATTGGGAGAATCGGCCGACCTCGACTAAGCCGCCTGTCAACCGGCTTACAGGAGGCGCGTTATTCGCTCCGGTTCAGTTTCGAACCGAGTCTATAGACCAGGAGAAATAGCATGTTCAAGAAAAATCTGATCGTTGCGCTGGTTGCCGCGGCGTTTGCCGTGTCGGCCCAGGCCCAGGACAAGGCGAAAGCCCCCGCGGCCGCCCCGGCGCCTGCTGCTGCCCCCGCTGCTGCCCCGGCGAAAGCCGAGCCGGCGAAGGCCGCGCCCGCTGCCGAGAAGCCCATGAAAAAGGGCAAGGCGAAGCTGAAAGCCAAAGGCAAGAAGAAGGAAATGGCGAAGTAGGTTTCTTCGCTGTGATCGAAGCCCGGCTCCGGCCGGGCTTTTTTTTCGCCGAATACAATAGGCCATGCGAATCCTGCTGCTGGCGATGCTGCTTTGCTGCGCGACGCTCGTGGCGGCCCAGGAGCTCAGGCCCTGGAGCGGCGGCGCGCCGCCGCCACTCGCGCTGCAGGATGTCGATGGCCGGTTGCATCGGCTGGAGGACTACCGCGGCAAGGTGGTATTGATCAACTTCTGGGCCACCTGGTGCGAGCCCTGCCGCGAGGAGATGCCGTCGATGAACCGGTTGCGCGCATCGCTCGCCGGGCAGCCGTTTGAAGTGCTCGCGGTAAATCTCGGCGAGTCCGAAGCGCGCATCCGCCGCTTCGTCGAGCAGGTCCCGCTCGAATTCACGGTGCTGCTGGATCGCGACAGCAGTACCGCCAAGGCGTGGCGCGCGCGCGTGCTGCCAATGAGTTTCCTGGTCGGCGCCGACGGCCGGATCCGCTATTCAGTGGTGGGCGAGATCGACTGGACGCAGGGGCGCGTGCGCAGCGCGATCCAGGAAATGCTCCCCCGTACCGCTACTCAGCCTCGAGCGGGACTCTCGGCTTCGTTCCGCTGACCACGATGCCGCCGCGCTCGCCGGGCGCGACGCTACCGTAGCGCGGCGCGAAAATTCCGGGCAGCGGCCGCGCGCTCGGGGGCGCGAGCCACAGCCGCAGCAGGTGGCGGTGGCGCTCCGCTTCGGGCCAGTTCTCGAAGTCGTTGCGCGAATGCAGGATCTGGTGGTTGTGCAGGAACTGCATGTCGCCTGGCAGGAACGCCATCGACAGGTGGATCTGCGGATCGTTTACCAGCTCGTCCAGCAGATCCATCGCCTCCATTTGAGCTCGCGTGAGGCGCTTCGCCTCCGGAAAATGCTTCTGCGCCGACTCGATGTACTGGCGCACGTAGATGCACGTCAGGCGGCCCGCGTGGTGGTGGTACACCGGCATGTCGAACCAGGGCTGCATGCCCTCGGGCACCTCGCCGCGCCGGTCGGTCGGATACGGCTCGAACAGAGCCGGCAGCAGGTCGGGCCGTCGCGCGAGGACTTCGTTGTAAAGCGCCATGGAACTGGCGATGAAACTCTCGCCGCCGGACTTCGCGGTCTTCAGGCAGAGCAGTCCCACCACGTCCACCGAATCGGTGTGGTACTCGAGCCTGCGGTTGGTCTGGTAGTAGCGGACTTTCGGATCCTTGATGTCGAGGCCCAGGTCCTTGACGTGCCCGAGCAGGTGACCCTTGGCATTCTGCGAACGCGCGCGACCGAACCACGAGCCGATGCCCATGTAGGCGATCGCCTGCTCCTCGCGCGAATAGCGTTCCACCGGAAAGCCGCGCAGCATGGCGAAGCCGCGACCTTCGAGCATTTCGGCAAGGATGTCCGCCAGGGCGGCGCCGAGCATGGGCAGCTTGAATGTCAGTGGAGAAATGTTCGCGAGCGGCGTGCCGCTGGCGCGGAAATAGTTCACCGCGGTGTCCAGTTCCGCGAGTTCGGCCGCTGTGAAATGGCGCATCCACTCCGTGTGACGCTGCAGGTCGCGGCCGTACCAGACGCCGGGCCCCGAAACCGGTCCGGATGGCATGCTAGGCTTGTTCATCCGCAGAAGAATACCCGGGGAAAAGCATGAAACCAATTCTTTCGCTGCTCGTTTCGATGATTGTCGCGAGTGCTGCGTTCGCGCAGGGGTATCCGTCGAAACCGATCTCGCTGGTGATTCCGTTCGGCGCCGGCGGCGATTCCGACCTCTCCGGCAGGCTGCTCGCGCAGTACGCCTCCAAATATCTCGGCAACGCGAGTTTCGTTCCGCTCAATCGGGTGGGTGCGTCAGGCTCCATCGGCACGATGCAGGTGCGTACGGCGGCGCCCGACGGCTATACGCTGCTGGTCGCGCGTATCGCCACGCACGCGATCTTTCCCGCGCTCGAATCCAAGGCGCCCTACAGGTGGAACGAGTTCACCATGCTCTCGCTGCTGGAACTGAACCCGTACATCTGCGCCGTCAAGGCGGATTCGCCGGTGAAGACGGTGCAGGACCTCTACGCCACGATCCGCAAGGACCCGGGCAAGCTGAATTTCTCCACCGCGGGGGCCGGCACCAGCCAGAACATGGCTTCGCAATACCTGCTGTCGCTCGCGGGCCTCAAGCCCACCGACGCGGTTGGCATTCACTACAAGAGCGGCGGCGAGGTGACCACCGCGGTGCTGGGCGGGCAAGTGCATTTCGCGTGCAATAACGCGACCACCCTGGTGTCGCAGATCCGTGCCGGCGCCCTGCGCGGCCTGTTCGTCACCACGCCCGAGCGGCTGCCCGAGGCGCCCGAGGTGCCGACCGCGCGCGAAGCGGGCGTGCCCGACATGGAGAAAATCGTCGGCTGGACGGCGCTCATGGGGCCGCCGGGAATGCCGAAGGACGTGATCGAGCGCTGGACTGCGGCGCTTGCGAGCGTGGCGAAGGATCCGGAGTGGCTTGCCGGCATCGCGAAAATCGGCGGCATTCCGGCGATCCGTTCCACCGCCGATACCGAGAAGTATGTGCGCGAGCAGTACGAGTTGTACGACAAGCTCATCGGCGTCCTCGGGATCCGGCAATAGCCATGGCATTGCGCGGTGCGGATGTCGTGGCGCAGAGTCTTGCGCGCGCCGGAACAAGGCACGTGTTCACCCTGTCTGGCAACCACGTCATGCCGATCTTCGATGCCGCGCTGGACGCGAAGCTGCCGCTCGTGCATGTGCGGCACGAGGCAGCGGCAGTGCACATGGCCGACGCCTGGGCGCGCCTCACTGGTGATGTGGGCGTCGCGCTGGTGACCGGCGGTCCCGGCCACGCCAACGCCGTGTCGGCGCTCTACACCGCGCTGGCGGCCGAGTCCGCCATGGTTCTGCTCTCGGGACACGCTCCGCTCAACGAACTCGGCAAGGGCGCGTTCCAGGAAATGGCGCAGGCTGAGATGGCGGCGCCCGCCTGCAAGGCTTCCTGGACGGTGCGCTCATCGCAGACGCTGGGCGAGGACCTCGCGCGCGCGATGCGCATGGCGAGAGCGGGGCGGCCGGGCCCGGTGCACCTGTCGCTGCCCTCGGATTTGCTGGAAGCTGCCGTGGACATGGAGTTGCCAGCGAAGGAAGATTTTTCTCCTGAACCGGCTGTTCCCGGTGCGGATGAAGAAATCCTTGAGGCGTTACGCAAGGCAAGGAAGCCGCTGCTGATCGCCGGCCCGGCGCTTGGCAATGCGCGCGGCCGCGCTGCGCTACGGCTGTTCGAAGACACGACACGCGTACCCTCGATCGTGATGGAAAGCCCGCGCGGCGTGAACGATCCCTGCCTGGGTTTGCTCGCCGAAGTGCTCGCCGCAGCCGACGCGGTCGTACTGGCGGGCAAGCGGCGCGATTTCACCTTGCGATTCGGGGCGGTCTTCAGCAGGGACTGCAAGGTGATCGAAGCGGATGGCCCGCCGGATTGCCAGGCTGCAGCGGGTAAATCCTGGCAGAAGAGCGGTTGGCGGGACGAGGTTCACTCGGCAATCGCCTTCCGGCCGGCGCAGTGGAAGACGCTGGCGTCGAAGGCGGGCGGCCCGTTGCACCCGGTGGAGGTGGGCCGGGAGGTGCAGAAGCTGCTCGCCGCGCCCGATGCGGTGCTGGTGGCCGATGGCGGTGAGTTCGGCCAGTGGGCGCAGGCAACGGTGACGGCGCCGCACCGCGTCATCAATGGGGTCGCTGGCTCGATCGGCGCCGCGCTGCCCTTTGCGGCGGCGGCGAAGCTCGCCATGCCTGGGTCGAACGTGGTGGCGATGCTGGGCGACGGCACCTTTGGCTTCCACAGCTCGGAGATCGAGACTGCGGTCCGCTGTGAACTTGCGTACGTGGCGGTGGTCGGAAACGACAGCTGCTGGAACGCCGAATACCAGATCCAGCTGCGCAGCTACGGCGCTGCCCGGGCGAAGGGCCTGGACCTGCTTCCGGCGCGCTACGACCGGGTGGCAGAGGGCTTCGGCGCGCATGGCGAATACGTCGAGCGGCCGGCCGGGCTCGCGCCGGCGCTGCAGCGTGCTGCCGGTGCTGGCCGTGCCGCATGCGTGAACGTGATGATCGAGCGCCTGCCGGCGCCTGTATTTCGCAGGCAGGGCGCGTAAAATGATCTGGTGAGCTGCCCCAAAGAAGCGACATGAGCGACCTCGACTTCTCCAGTAGTACGCCCATCAAGCCGCCGGCACAGCCGGCCGCGCCGCCGCCACCGCCGGTCTACAACGCCGCGATGGCGATGGAGTTTTTCAAGTCCGCCGGCAAGCCCGAGAGCTTCGCGCCGGGGGCGACGCTATTCAAGGAAGACGACAAGGGCGGCGGCCTGTTCGGCAAGAGCGACAAGATGTATGTGCTGATCCTGGGCGAGATCGAAATGATCGCGCAGGACAAAGTCATCGGCACCGTCAGGGCCGGCGAGACGTTCGGCGAAATGGCGGTCATAGCGCAGGCGCCGCGCACCGCGACCGCGAGGGCGAAAACCGCCAGCACCGTGATCGGCCTGGACGAAAAGCAGTTCCAGGTGGCGCTGCAGCAGAAGCCCGAATTCGCGCTGATGCTCATGAGCATCATGAACAACCGCCTGCGCAGCACCATATCGCGCCTGAATGCGAACCGCGCGCTGCATGCCGGCGAGGCGAAGGAATCCGTCGTGTTCGACAAGAAGCTGCTCGCCGGCCTGGTCAAGCTGATGGAGGGCCAGGAGCCGGCGCGCTACGACGCCGGCAAGCTGATCATGCAGGAGGGCACCGGCGGCGCCCTCATGTATGTGGTGCTGGAGGGCAAGGTCGCGATTTCCATCAAGGGCGGCGTCGTGGGGCGCGCCGGCCCGGGCGGCGTATTCGGCGAAATGGCGCTCGTCGACCAGTCGGTGCGGGCGGCGACCGCGACCGCGGAGACTTCCTGCGCGCTGCTCGCGATCAACCGCGGCGCGTTCCTGCACCTGGTGAAGACCAGTCCCGCGTTCGGCGCGGCGCTCCTTTCCGGGCTTGCCGAGCGCGCGAAGGACATGGCGGTCCGAAACAAGTAGTCCCGAGGTTAAATCACCTTTCCCGGGTTCATCAGCCCTTGCGGGTCGAGGGCGCGCTTCACCGAGCGCATCAATTCCAGCTCCAGCGGATCCTTGTGGCGGGTGATCTCGTCGCGTTTCAATTGGCCCAGGCCGTGCTCGGCCGAGATGGAACCCTGCAGCGCCGCCACTTCGTCGTAGACCACGCGGTTCACCTGCGCGCGGCGCGCGGCGAGCAGGGCGGCGTCGCCGACGTTGTAGTGCAGGTTGCCGTCGCCGACGTGGCCGAAGCAGTAGATGGGAGCGTCGGGAAAGGCCGCCTTGAGCGCGGCGCCCGCGCGCTCGATGAAGCCGGGCACTTTCGACACCGCCACCGAGATGTCGTGCTTGACGTTGGAGAACTGCGCTTCGGGCACCGTTTCGCGGATGCGCCAGAGCGCTTTCGACTCCGAGTCGTTCTTTGCCAGCACCGCGTTCGCCGCGAGGCTGGTGTCCAGCGCCTGCGCCAGTCGGTCATGCAGCACGTCGCTCGATCCGCTGTCGCCCAGTTCCACGAGGACATACCATGCGCTGCCCGGCAGCGGATCGCGAATTTCCCTGCGGTGCGCGTACACGGCATCGACGCAGGTTCGCGACAGGAGTTCGTACGCGGTCAACCTGTCGCCGCAGGCCTTCTTCAGGTGGCTCAGCAATTCCACCGCGCGTTGCGGGTTCTCCACGGCGATCCACGCGGTCGCCGCCGCCGTCGGCTTGGGATGCAGTTTGAGCACGGCCGCGGTGATGACGCCAAGCGTTCCCTCGGCGCCGATGAACAGATGCTTGAGGTCGTATCCCGTGTTGTCCTTGCGCAGGCCGCGCAGCCCGTCCCATACGCGCCCGTCCGGCAGCACCGCCTCGATTCCCAGGACCTGGTCGCGCGTGTTGCCGTAGCGCAATACGTTCACGCCGCCCGCATTAGTGGACAGGTTGCCGCCGATCAGGCAGCTGCCTTCGGCGGCCAGCGACAGCGCGAACAGGCGGCCCGCGTCGCTCGCCGCGCGCTGGATGTCGGCGAGCACGCAGCCGGCCTCGGCGGTGAGCGTGTCGTTCAGCGCGTCGAGTTGCCGGATGCGGTTCATGCGGGCAAGCGACAGCACGATTTCGCTCCGCTTGCCCGTCGGCACCGAGCCGCCCGAAAGGCCCGTGTTGCCGCCTTGCGGCACGATCGCAATGCCCGCTTCGGTGCACAGGCGCACGACCGCGGAGACTTCCGCGGTACTCGCCGGCCGCACCACGCCGACGGCCGCGCCGCGGTACTGCTTGCGCCAGTCGGTGGTGAAGGACGAGATGTCGGTTTCGCCGGAGAGGACGTGGTTCCTGCCCACGACCGTGGCGAGCGTTTCGAGAAGGTTTTTGTGCATGTTCCTTGACGTGGATTTTCCCACACCTTAACTTGCAAGCCGGATGAAGAAACTTCTTGTGGCAGCCCTGCTCTGCGCGGCGCCCGCGTTCGCGCAGCAATCCATCCTGGTCGGTGCGGCGATGCCGCAGTCTGGAATCCTCGCCGACATCGCGGCCGACCTGAAGAAGGCGCTGCTGCTCTGGCAGGAGGAGGTGAATGCCGGCGGCGGCCTGCTCGGGCGGCGGGTCGAACTGCTGCTGCTGGATGATCAGTCGGCGTCCAGCGCGGCTGGAAAGCTCTACGAGCAATTGATTCTCGAGCACAAGGCGGATCTGCTCATCGGGCCGCTCGGTTCGGCGGCTTCGCTGGGCGCCGCCGCCGTGGCGGAACGCAATCGCCGCATCCTGATCAATGCCACCGGTGCGGCGCGCTCGGTGCATCGTTCGAGCCTGCGCTACGTATTCCAGACGGCCACGCCGCTGTCCGCCTACGGTGCAGGACCGATCGAGCTGGCGCGCGGCCTCGGCTTGGCGCGCGTCATGCTGCTTGCGCGCGATGACCCGGGTTCGCGCGAGCTGGCGGCGCGCACGCAGGAAAGCGCCGCGGCAGTCGGGCTGGCGACCGGCGAGGTCGAGTTCTACTCGCAGGGCAGTACCGATTTCGCGCCGCAGGTAGCGCGCGCGCGGTCCGCGGGTGCCGAGGGCTGGATCGCGTTCGGCCTGCCGCAGGATGCGGCCGAAATGGTGAAGACATTCCGCAAGCTCGGATTCGCGCCGCGGCTGTTCGTTGCGCAAGGCGCGGCCGACCCGGATTTCATCAAGCGCGTCGGGCAGGACGCGGAATCCGCCGTGGGGATCGTGGCCTATGAGCGCCGCGCGGCAACGCGCGGCAATGCGCAGTTCGTGCTGGCATACACGAAGAAATGGTCGGCGGAACCGGGCCTTCTCGCGGCCGAGGGCTACGCCGCGGCGAAGGTTCTCGAGGAAGCGGTGCGGCGCGCCGGCAGCATCGACACGGACAAGCTGCGGGTGGAACTCGCGGCGCTCGAGACCGAAACGCCGCTGGGTGGCTACAAGGTGGATCGCTCCGGCGTGCAGCTCGCGGCACGGCCGCTGCTCCTGCAGGTCATCCGCGGGCGGCGGGAAATCGTCTGGCCCGAGGCGTTCGCGACCGCCAAGCTGCAGCCGTACATGGCCTGGGAAGCGCGCAAGCCCCTGAAATGAGCGAATCCCGGCGCGTCGTGCTGCCGCTCGCGGTCACGCTTGCGGTGCAGACGCTGGTTGCCCTCGCCGTCTATTGCGCGCCGGTGATGGCGCCGGTGGCCGGGCCCGCGCTCGGCTTCGCGCCATCGGCCGTCGGCTACTACATCGCGGTCACGTACTGCGGCAGCATGATCGGCTCGGCCGCGGCGGGCGGCTGGATTGCCCGTTTCGGACCGATCCGCGTCAGCCAGGCGGGCCTCGCGCTCGCCCTCTGCGGCCTTGCGCTCGCGGCGAGCGCCTCACCGCCGCTGGTGATGCTGGGCGGCTTCATCGTCGGCCTAGGCTACGGGCCGACCACGCCGGCGAGTTCGGTGATCCTGGTGCGCGCTGCGCCGCCGTCGATGTTCTCGCTTATTTTCTCCATCAAGCAGACGGGCGTGCCGGCCGGCGGCGCGCTCGCCGGCGCGCTGGTGCCGTTGCTGGTGCTGGCCCTGGGCTGGCAATGGGGCGCGGTGGCGATCGGCGCCGCGTGCCTGGTCCTCGCGCTCGTGATCGGCTTGGTGCGCGAGCACTACGATCACGGGCTCGATCCGCATGCGTCGATCTCCCTGCGAACGGCGTTCGCCCCGGTGGGCATGGTCCTGCGCGAACCGGGCCTGCGGCAGATGTGCATCACCTCCTTTGTCTACGGCGGCGTGCAGATCACGCTGGTCACGTATCTCGTCACCTTCCTGGTGGAGAGCTTCGCCCTGACGCTGGTGGTCGCGGGGCTGGTGATGGCGGTGGCGCAGGTGGCGAGCGTCATCGGACGCGTGCTTTGGGGCGTGCTCGCTGACCGTGTTCTCACCCGGCGCGCGATGCTCGGGCTGCTTGGAATCGGGATGGGCGTCTCGGCCTTGCTCGCGCTCGCGGCCGGACCGGGGTGGCCGACATGGCTGCTACTTGTCTATGCCTCGGTGTTCGGCGCCACCGCGGTAGGCTGGAACGGCGTGTTTCTCGCCGAGATCGCGCGCATCGCGCCGCAGGGGCGCACCAGCGAAGCGACCGGCGGCTGCCTGTTTTTCACCTTCCTTGGCGTGGTGGTGACGCCGCCGATCTTCAACGTGGTGCTGGCGCTTGCCGGCAGCTATCCAATCGCCTATGCGGTATTCGCCGCACCGGCGCTCGCAGTGGGCATCTCGATGCTGGTTAGAATTCCAAGACCATGAGCTCCCCGAACGATATTCCGGAAGGATTTCAACTCGACCCGCGCAGTCAACCGCATACCTTCAGCGGATTGGCTGGCCCTTTCTACTCCCGGCGCCAGGGCAACGACCTCTCGCTCGGCCTGCGGATCGAGGAGCGCCATTGCAATTCGCGCGGCACGTGCCACGGCGGGCTGCTTGCGACGCTTGCCGATATCGCGCTCGGCTATTCCTGCGCCATCGCCGGCGACGCTGGCGGGGAGAGACCCAATTTCGTGACGGTTGACCTGTCACTGCAGTACCTCGCCAGTACCCATGTTGGCGACTGGGTGCAGTCGGAGGTCACGGTGCTTGGCGCCGGATCGCGCACCCGGTCGGCGACGGGACACCTGCTCGCCAATGGCAATCCCGTTGTCCGGATCAGCGCGAATTTCAGGATGGCGAGAACGGGGAAATCGGGGTCAGAGCCCGATTTCGAAAGAAAACCGACGGGATGACGAAATCGGGCTCTGACCCCGATTTCCCGGTCATTCTCGCCCACGGCCTGTGGGTGCCGGGGCTCGTCATGCGGCCACTCGCCGGGCATCTGGGTCGCGCCGGCTTCCGCTGCCATATCTTTTCGTACCTCGGTGCGGCGCGGCCGATGGCGGGCCACGTCGAGCGCCTCGCGCGGTTCGCCCGTGAAATCGGGCCGGCGCACTTCATCGGCCACAGCTTGGGCGGCTTATTGATCATGGAGACGTTCCGGCGGCATCGCGAGATCGCGGCCGGGCGCGTGGTGCTGCTCGGCACGCCCGCGCGCGGCAGCTACGCCGGGCGTCGCGTCGCGCGCTACCGGTTGGGCCGCTGGCTGTTCGGGCATAGTTCGGACTACTGGCCTGAGCGCCCTTCGGAATCCGGGCCGGTGGCGCGCTGGACGCGGCCAGAAGCGCTTGGTGTCGTCGCCGGCAGCTTGCCGCTGGGGCTAGGCCGGATGTTTGGCCGCCTTCCCGGCGTGAACGACGGCGCCGTGTGCCTCGAGGAAACCGCGGTCGAAGGCATGGCCGAGCGCGTGGTGCTGCCGGTAGGCCACAGCGCGATGCTGATCTCGGCTAGAGTCGCCGCGCAAGTCGCCGCGTTCCTGTCCGATGGAAAGTTCAATGCGAATCTTCGCTAGCCTGCTCGCGCTCCTGTTGCTCTCGGGCTGCGAAACGCTCTCCTACTACGCGCAGGCAATCGGCGGGCAGTTGAGCATGATGGCGAGGGCGCAGCCGGTGGCCTCGGTGCTGGCCGATCCGGCCACGCCGCAGGCGCTGCGCGAGCGCCTGGAACTCGCGCGCTCGATCCGGGATTACGCCAGCAGCGAACTCAAGCTCCCGGACAACGGCAGCTACCGCAGCTACGCCGACCTCGGGCGCCCCTATGTCGTCTGGAACGTGGTCGCGGCCCCCGAGTTCGCGCTCGAGCCTGTCGAGTCCTGCTTCCCGGTAGCCGGTTGCGTGCCGTACCGTGGATTTTTCGCCCGCGAGGACGCCGAGCGCCACGGCGAGCGCCTGCGTTCGGCGGGCAACGACGTCAATGTGCGGGGCGTGCCGGCGTATTCGACGCTTGGGCGCTTCGACGATCCGCTGCTCTCGACGTTCATCCGCAATCCGGACGTGGAACTGGCGCGCCTCATCTTCCACGAGCTGGCGCACCAGCTGCTGTACGTCAAGGGGGATGCGACTTTCAACGAGTCCTTCGCGGTCGCGGTGGAGCGCGCCGGCGTGCAGCGCTGGCTCGCCGCGACGGGCCGCAGCGCGGGGTTGAAGGTCTTCTTCGAAGGACAGGAAACCAGCAGGAAATTCCTCGACGAACTGGCGCGCGCCAGGACTCGCCTGAAAGCGCTGTACGGCATGCCGCTGCCGCCCGAGGTCATGCGGGAAAGGAAGCGCGCGGAATTCGCGGAACTGCAGAAAGCCCTGGAATCAAACGCAAGGTTCAGGATCCTGGAGCCGAACAACGCGCTGCTCGCATCCTATGCGACCTATACGCAGCTGGTTCCTGCCTTCGAACAATTGCTGCAGGAGGAAGGCGGTGACCTGGAGAAGTTCTATTCCAGGGTCAAGGCAATTTCGGCTAGCGCGCCGTCCAGCCGAGGTCCATTGTCAATGCCGAGCCGGTGATCGTGCCGGCGGCATCGCTGCACAGGTAGGCGACGAAGCCGGCGACTTCGGCGGGCTCGATCAGGCGTTTCACAGCCGCCGGCGCGAGCATGATCTTCTCGATCACCTCCGCGGCAGACATGTTGTTGGCCTTGGCCTGGTCGGCGATCTGGTTGTCCACCAGCGGCGTGCGTACATAGGCCGGGCAGATCGCGTTCGCGGTGATGCCGAATTCGCCGCCCTCGAGCGCGGCGGTGCGCGTCAGACCCACCAGGCCGTGCTTGGCGGCGATGTAGCCGACCTTGTACGGCGAAGCGATGAGCGCGTGGATCGAGCCCATATTGACGACGCGGCCCCACTTCTGCTTCTTCATCGCCGGCCAGCAATAGCGCGTCAGGAGAAAGGGCGCCGTGAGCATCAGGGAAATCATGCGTTCCCACTGGTCCTCGGGGAAATCCTCTATTGGCGAGACGTGCTGGAAGCCGGCGTTGTTGACCAGCACGTGCACCGTGCCGTGGCGCTTCAGCGTTTCGTCGACCAGTTGCTTGCAACCGCTTCTTTTTGATAAATCACTGAAAATGAAATCACCAGCCAGGCGCCTGGCATGCTCCGCGCCGGTTTTTTCGTTCATGTCGGCGATCACGACTTTCATGCCGTCGGCCGCGAGGCGCTCGGCGCAGGCGAGGCCGATGCCGCTCGCGCCGCCGGTGACGATGGCGATCTTGCCGGTCATGAGAGAGGGATGTCGACGTTCC
>JANYII010000049.1 GCA_025358705.1 Betaproteobacteria bacterium
CCGATCGCGGCCGGCAGCGCAAAGCCCATCGCCCCCATGCCGCCGCTGTAGTGCACTGCCTGGTCCGGGCCCAGGCGCAGCCCGTGCGCCGCCCACATCTGGTGGTTGCCGACATCGCACACGTAGTCGATCGCCTGCCCGCGCATGGCGCCGTTGATCGCGCGGAACATCAGCGTCGGGCTGATCCGCCAGTCCGGGTATTCGTCAAACTCCGCCGCTGCACGCTGCTTTTGCAATAACGCCAGCCAGCCTGGATCGATCTTCGGAAAGCGCGGCTCGCGCGCGAGGTAAGCGCGGATGAATTCTCCCGCATCCGCGACGATTCCCAGGCCACACCTCACCTGGTTGCCGACCTGGCCGGCGTCGACGTCCACCTGGACGACTTCGGCATTGCGCGCGAAGTCCTTTGCATCGGCGCCAGTCTGCCGCACGTCGAGGCGGGCACCCACCACGACCAGGAGATCGCAGTTCTGCACCGCCCAGTTTGCCTCCCGGTTGCCGTAGGCGCCGATCATGTTGAAGTAGCAGGGCATCGAGCGCACGCGTTCGTGCCCCATCAGCGTGGAGACGTAGGGAATGCCGGCGCTTTCCAGCCGCGCGGTCAGCGCCTGGAGTTCCGGCGTCCAGCGCGCGCCTCCGCCCAGGCAGAACAGCGGCCGGCGTGCCCGGCCGCAAAGCGCGTCGAGCGCGACAAGGTCGGCAGCGGCGGGCGACGCCGCCGCGGGCATCGCGCCCGCGCGCCGGATCGCCGCCGCGACCGCGTCTTCGGGCAGCTCCACGCGCTGCAGGTCGTTCGGGATGTCCACCAGCACCGGTCCGCAGCGGCCCGAGCGCGCCAGCGTGATCGCCTTGGCGAGTTCGTCCAGCAGCACCGCCGCGTCGGTGACCTGGACCGCGTACTTCGTGATCGGTCGCGCCATCTCGACGATGCCGAGTTCCTGGAAGCCCTGCTGGCGTATGGCCCTGGAACCGCGCAGCTCGCTGGTGTTGACCTGGCCGGTAATGAACAGCGCCGGGATGGAATCGAACCAGCAGCTGCCGACGCCGGTCAGCAGATTGGTGGCGCCGGGACCGCTGGTGGCGAGCGCGACCGCGATCTCGCTACCGAGCGAAGCCCGCGCGACGCCTTCGGCCGCGAACGCGGCGGCCTGCTCATGGTGCATGGAGACGATCCGGGTCGCGTTCAGCACGGCCACGCTGTCGAGGACGTGCGTGATCATTCCGCCGATCAGCTCGAAACAGTGGCGGATCCGGTATTCCGCCAGCAGCCTGGCGATGGCGTCGGAAGCCTTTATGGCGCACCCGCCTGGAGGAAACCCGCGATTCTGCCAATTGCCTCGTCGAGCGTCACCTGCGGACGGTGCAACTGCTTCATGCGGGAGATGTCAGGCACGTAGCGGTCGCGATTCCCGCCGGGGCCCGCGGCCGCGGCCTCCACTTGCACGCCGCCCATGCGCTGCGCCACGCGCCTGGCGACATCGATGATCGATACCACGGGCGCCTCCGCGCCGACGTTGCAGGTTTGCGGCGCGTCCGCGCGCACCAGCAGTTTTATCAGCGCCGCCACCGCGTCGGATATGTAGCAGAACGTGCGCAGCGCGGTGCCGTTGCTGGTCAGCCGGATCCGGCCCTCGTCGCGCGCCTGCCGGAAAAAATCCGGGACGGCGAAACCGCTTTGCAGCGACTGGCGCGGACCGATGCAGGCAAAGAGCCTGGCGGAGACGGCGCGCACGCCCGAAGCGGCGCAAAGGGATTCGCAGTAGCGCTTGGCGGTGCCGTAAGCGGACTCCGGGGCGGACGGCTCGGGCGTTCCAGCGTAGGTCTCGGGGATCGCCTGCATGCTTGCCGGCTGGGGTCCGTAGACCGCGCCCGAACTCAGGAACAACAGCGTCTCGACACGTTGCCGGGCCGCCAGCTCGATCACCGCGCGCGTCAATTCGGTCATCTCAAGCGCTTTCTCGCGCGGATTGAGCGCGATATCCGCCGGATTCACCGGCGAGGCCGCGTGCACGATCAGGTCGCAGGTTCCGTCAAGCCGCGGCAGCGCTTCGCCGGGACGCCAGTCGAGCCACCTGGCATGCGAATTTTCCTCGAGGCCGGGATGGGCCGCGCGCGCGCGTTGCGGCTCGCGCGCAGGCAGAAAAAGCCTGCACGGCTGCGCCGTATCCCGGTTGAATGCCGCGATCGCATCGACCAGGCTGCCGCCGACGAAGCCCGTCGCCCCCGTGATGAGGATGGACTTGCCGCGTAGCTGCTCGAGTTCGCCGCGGCAGGCGGCGACGACGCGGGCCGCATCCTCAAGGACGATCTGCTCCGGTTTCAAAACCCGGCACCGAAGAACGTGCCTATCGCGTCTGCCGTGTAGTCCAGCATGTCGTCGCTCAGGCCCGGGTACAGGCCGACCCAGAACGAATTGTTCATGATCCGGTCGGTCTGCCGCAGCTCGCTTCCCAGGCGATAAGTCTGGTCCTTCAGGTAGGGCTGGCGGACCAGGTTGCCGCCGAACAGCAGGCGCGTGCCGATTTTCTTCTGCTCGAGGTAGCCGATCAGGTCGACGCGCGAGGCGTCGGCTTCCTCGCGCAGCGTGATCGGGAATCCGAACCAGGAAGGCTCGCTGCCCGGCGTCGCCTCGGGAAGGATGAGGTGCTCCTCCAGGCCAGCAAGCCGCGCGCGCAGGCGGGCGAAGTTCTTTCGGCGCGCCTCGATGAATCCCTTGACCCTGGCAAGCTGCGCCAGGCCCACCGCCGCCTGCATGTCGGTGATCTTGAGGTTGTAGCCGACGTGCGAGTAGGTGTACTTGTGGTCATAGCCGAACGGCAGCTCGCCGAGCTGCCAGCCGAAGCGCTTGCCGCAGGTGTTGTCCATGCCAGGCTTGCAATAGCAGTCCCGGCCCCAGTCGCGGAACGATTCGGCGAGGCGCCGGACCTCGTCGCTGTTCACGCATACGGCCCCGCCCTCGCCCATCGTGATGTGGTGCGCCGGGTAGAAACTCAGCGTCGCCAGGTCGCCGAACGTGCCGACCATCCTGCCGCCGAAAGTGGCGCCAAGCGCGTCGCAGCAGTCCTCGACCAGCCACAGCCCGTGCTTTTTCGCGATCCGCGTGATGGCGGCAAGGTCGAATGGATTTCCCAGCGTATGCGCGATCATGATCGCGCGCGTGCGCTTCGATATCGCCTGCTCGACCAGCGACGCGTCGATGTTGTAGGTCGGAATGCTGACGTCGACGAACACCGGCACCAGGCCGTTCTGCAGGACGGGGTTCACCGTCGTCGGGAAGCCCGCCGCCACCGCGATGACTTCGTCGCCGCGGCGCAACGCGCGCGCGCCCAGCGACGGCGAGGTGAGCGCGGAGAGCGCGACGAGATTCGCCGACGATCCCGAATTCACCGTCATCGCGTGGTTGACGCCGAGAAACGCCGCCAGCGCGGCCTCGAACTGGTCGTTGAAGCGGCCCGCAGTCAACCAGCCGTCGAGCGCCGAATCGACCAGCATCCGGATCTCTTCCCCGCCCAGCACCTTGCCGGACGCGGGTATCGGCGTCACGCCGGGGACAAACGGCTGCCGGACCGCGAATCGCGTCCCGTAGCTGCCGGCAAGATCCAGGATCTGGCGACGCAGCGCGTCTTCGCTCATCCGGGCAACGCTCCCTCTTCCTGGCGCGCGCGCTGCCCGACGAGCTTGGTGTAGGCGGCGATCTGGGAGAGGCTGAGGTCGCGCATGTCCTTGCCGGCGGCTTGAGCCTGGTACCACGACGCGGTGTCGCGCAGCGCCTGGCCGATATCCAGCGCCGGATGCCAGCCCAGCAAGTGGCGCGATTTGGAGGAATCGAGCTTGAGGAAATTCGTTTCGTGCGGCTGCGCGCCCGCATCAGGCCGCCAGCCCGCGGGCGCTCCCCATACCGCGAGGAATTGTTGCGCGACCCAAGCCACTGATCGCGCATCCGAGGCATCCGGACCGAAATTCCAGGCGCCGGCGAATTCGGTCCGGCGTTCTCCCGCGAGGCGCTCGGCAAGCATCAGGTAGCCGCGCAGCGGCTCGAGGACATGCTGCCACGGCCTTACGGCGGCTGGATTGCGGATCGCGGGGCCGGATCCGGCCGCGATCGCACGCACCGTATCCGGAATCAGCCGGTCATCGGCCCAGTCGCCGCCGCCGATCACGTTGCCGGCGCGCGCGGTCGCGATCGCGGGAGCATCGACTTGCGCGCCGGAGAAGTAGGACTTCCGGTAAGCCGCCGCGACGATCTCGGCGCAAGCCTTGCTGCTGCTGTACGGATCATGGCCCCCGAGGGCATCGCTTTCGCGGTATCCCCAGATCCATTCGCGATTTTCGTAGCACTTGTCGGTGGTCACCACCACCACGGCACGCACCCCGGGTGACCGGCGCACCGCCTCGAGGACGTGCACGCTGCCCATCACATTGGTCGCGTAGTTGCCCACCGGATCGGCGTAGGACGCGCGCACCAGCGGCTGCGCGGCCAGGTGGAAGACGATTTCCGGATCCGCTTCGCGCATCGCCCGCTCGACCACCTCGAACTGGCGGATGTCGCCGATGAGGCTGCGGACTGCGCGCTCCAGCCCGACCGCTTCGAAAAAACTTTTCCCGGCGGGCGCCAGCGCGAGCCCCGTCACCTTCGCACCGAGCGACTCCAGCCACAGCGTGAGCCAGCCGCCCTTGAATCCGGTGTGGCCGGTGAGCAGGACCCGCTTTGCGTGCCAGAACGAGCTGCTCACGCCCAGGTCTTCCACGGCGCGCGCCCGGACTGCCATAGCGTCTCCAGGTGATTCTTGTCGCGCAGCGTGTCCATGGGACACCAGAAGCCGGTATGACGATACGCGGCCAGCTGGCCTTCGCGCACCAGCCGCTCGAGCGGTTCGCGCTCCCAGATCGTCTCGTCGCCAGCGATGTATTCGATCACGCGTGGGGACAGCACGAAGAAGCCACCATTCACCCAGGAACCATCGCCATCGGGCTTTTCCAGGAAACTGTCGACCTTCGGACCGGAGAGGTGCAGCGCGCCGAAGCGCCCCGGCGGCTGGACCGCGGTCAGGCTCGCGAGGCATCCCGAGGCCTTGTGGAAAGCCACCAGCTTGCCGACATCGACGTCGGCGACGCCGTCGCCGTAGGTGAAGCAGAAATCCTCGTCGCCGACATAGCGCGCGACGCGCTTCAAGCGGCCGCCGGTCATCGTCGAGTCGCCGGTATCGACCAGCGTCACGCGCCACGGCTCGGAGTTGCGCTGGTGCACGTCCATCTTGTTCTTCGCCAGGTCGAACGTGACGTCCGACGTATGCAGGAAATAGTTGGCGAAATACTCCTTGATCATGTAGCCGCGATAGCCGAGGCAGACGATGAACTCGGTCACGCCGTGGCCGGCGTACAGCTTCATGATGTGCCAGAGGATCGGCTTGCCGCCGATTTCGATCATCGGCTTGGGCCTGACCAGGGTTTCCTCGCTGATCCGGGTTCCCAACCCCCCTGCCAGTATGACGAGCTTCATTGGTCGATTTCAGCGCTGAAAGCGCTATTTTGAAGCATTACAGTCCAGCCTGCGATTCAGCGCCGGAACGGTGGCCGAATTCAGGATCAGGATCGTGCTCACGCCGACTCCCAAGGCGTGCGCGCACAACTGCGCATCGTCGCGCTCGGCACTATGGGACGCCGGACCATAGTCGGGCGAACCCGGGGCAAACATCCCGCAGGACTGCTCGAGCGGCTGCAATCCCATGACCATCAGCGCGCCCGTCTGCGACGGAATGTACAGGTGCATGTCGGCGCACCAGTAGGGCCCGGTGCCGGCGAGCTTGTTCCAGAATTCCCGGTTCGACGGCGGCACGAAAACGCCGAAATGCCGGCGGTGCTCCCTCGCCTCGCCGGCAATTTCCTTCATCCTTGCGGTCCACGGGTCGGCCTGCAGCTTGTCCACGAAGGCCTTGCTGAAAAGCGCACGCTCCCGCGCCAGATTGCCGGCGAAGAACCTGATCATCGCCTGCGGCTCGTTCATCAGCCTGGTTCCGGGCACGCTTTCGTCCACCGCCGCGAGGAATCCTCGCAGTGCATTCAGGTCGCGGTTGACCGGCAGGAACGGAACCGTCGTCAGGAAAAGGATGGCTAGGACCGCCAACGCATGGCGTGGCGGGCGCCGCGCCGATTGCGGGCCGCTCCATCCGGCCACAAATCCGGCGACAACCGGTAGCAGCAGCCAGTGCGGCATCAGCAAAAAATAGAGCGCGTTGCTGCCGATCGGCAGCAGCAGCACCGGCGCATACGCCGCGAGCGAACCGGCCAGCAGGAGCTGGGCGCGCCCGCGCGGCAGCGCCACCAGGGTTC
>JANYII010000006.1 GCA_025358705.1 Betaproteobacteria bacterium
CGTTCAGCCCGGCGTAGAACCAGGGCTCGTTGATGAGCTGCCCGTGTTCACCTTCTTCCTGCAGCCGCTCACCAGCCTGCACTCGCGCAAGCATGAGTTCGAGGCCGATGCCTATGCCGCCTCCCACGCGAACGCCGCCGAACTGGTGCATGCGCTGGTCAAGCTCTACCAGGACAATGCATCGACCCTGACGCCGGATCCTGTGCATTCAGCTTTCTACGATTCGCACCCGCCGGCCGCAACCCGCATCGCCAGATTGAGGATGGCATGAACGAACTGCTGAAAAAACGCTGCAAACCCTGCGAAGGCGGAACCGTTCCCTACAACGCGGAGCAGACCAGGGAAATGCTGAAGCAACTCAAGGCCTGGATCGTCGAGGACGGCAAGCTCGTCAAGCTCTACCCGTTCAAGGACTATTACGAGACCATGGCGTTCGTGAACGCACTGGCATGGATCTCGCACCGCGAAGACCACCACCCGGACCTGCAGGTGGGCTACAACAAGTGCCGCGTGGAATATTCGACCCACGCCATCGGCGGGCTGTCGGAGAACGACTTCATCTGCGCCGCGAAGGCGGACGCCCTGTTCAGCATTTGATGAAAAGGGTTTACAGCTCCCACAACCTCGTCCTGGCGCATCACGCCCGCAACCTCCTCGAGGCCGAAGGCATCGAGACGGAGGTGAGGAACCAGATGCTGTCCTCGGCCATGGGCGAATTGCCGCCCGCCGAGTGCCAGGCCGAGGTATGGGTGGTGACCGATGAAGACGCGCCGCGCGCCTTCGGCGTGCTGCGCCGGCCCGCGCCTGCCGGGCCGGACTGGAACTGCGCGGATTGCGGCGAAAGCTCCGGGCCTCAATTCACCCAGTGCTGGAAATGCGGCACGCTCAGAAGATCCGGGCCACCGTGAGGATGATCAGGACGAACACCCAGAGCACGAGCGCCCGCCACAGCAGGCCGACAGTACTGTCGAGGAACGGGGCATCGGCGGTTTCCCCCAGGCCCAGTTCCGGCCGCGCCTGCAGGCCTTCGACTTCGGTGAGCGGCATGCCGAGCTTCACGCCGAGCGCGCCCGCGCCCGCGGCGAGCACGATGCCGAGGATCGGATCGGGCCAGGCAGTGGCCTGCGTGCGCCAGCAGTAGACCGCGTCCTCGAAATCGCCGACCACGGCAAAGGCGGCGGCGGTGAGGCGCACCGCGGGCCACTCCAGCAGGAGGTGCAGCTTGCGCGCGAAGCGGCCGAATTCGCCCTTGCCGCCCCAGCGCCGGTCGAGGAACACCGCCATGCGATAGAGGATCGCGCCGCTCGGGCCCGGCAGCACCACGAACCAGAACAGCACCGCGAACACATTGCGGTGCGAAGCGGCGATCGCCTCCTCGATCGCGAGCCGGATCACCTCCTCGCGGCTGCGGTGCGTCGCGGATTCCCCGCGCCAGGCGCCGATCAGCACGCGCGCCTGGTCAACATCCCCGTCGCGGATTGCGGACTGGATGTCGGTGAAGAAATGGCTGAACTGGCGGAACCCCAGCGTCAGGTAGAGCGCGGCGATATTGAGCAGCAGCGCGGCGAACGGCGACATCCACGCGAGCAATGCATAGAGCGCGAGCGCGCCGACCACCGGCACCAGCCCCGCGACCAGCCAGGCGATCGCGCCGTGGCGCGATTCTCCCGCGTTGAAGGTGCGCTCAAGCCAGTCGGCCCAGGCCATCAGCGCATGCGCCACCGCCTTGCGGTCGCTAAGCGGGCGCCACTGCTCGAGCAGCAAGGCGCCGATGATCGCGATGACTCCCATGATCGCTGGAGTCTACCGTGCGCGGTGCGAACCTTGCGAGAGAAAGCGATAGAGATTCACCAACATGCCGGCGGTCGCTCCCCAGATGTAATGCTCCCCGTACGGCATGGCGTAGAACCAGCGCAGCTCGCCCTGCCACTCGCGCGACTGGCGCTGGTGGTTGGCGGGGTCGAGCAGGAACGCGAGCGGCACTTCGAAGATCTCGTCCACCTCGTTCGCATCCCGCCGCAGCTCGAACGGCAGCGCGAGCACGCCGACCACCGGCGTGATGCGGAATCCGGTGCGCGTGAGGTATTCGGGCATGCGGCCGAGCAGCTCGACGCGCTCCGGGTCGAGGCCGATCTCCTCGCGCGCCTCGCGCAGCGCGGTCGCCTCGGGCGAGGCGTCTCCCGGGGCGACGCGCCCGCCCGGAAAGCTGACCTGCCCGGAGTGATCCCTGAGGTGGGCGGCGCGCCGCGTCAGGAGCATGGTCAGCCCGCCATCCCGGTCGACGATCGGCACCAGCACCGAGGCCGGCTTCAGCGCCTGCGCCTCGGGCCGCACGCCTTCGTCGCCGTAGACGCTCGCCGGCGGCGGCGGGCCTGCGAAGCGGCGGCGCAACTCCTCGAGGGTCAACTCGGCGCCACCGCTAGG